>NZ_JAHACR010000068.1 GCF_018375725.1 Burkholderia sp.
CGTCGCGTCGACCTACGTCGGCTATCCGCTCGCAGACGAGATCCCGCTCGAGCCGGACACGCGAGGCGCGCGCGCCGCGCTCGGCCTGCCGGCCGACGGACCGTTGATTGCCGTGCTGCCGGGTAGCCGGCGTTCGGAAATTGCGCTGATCGGGCCGACCTTCTTCGCGGCGATGGCGCTGATGCAGCAGCGCGAGCCGGGCGTGCGCTTCGTGATGCCGGCGGCGACGCCGGCGCTGCGCGAGCTGCTGCAGCCGCTCGTCGACGCGCATCCGCAACTCGCGCTGACGATCACCGACGGCCGTTCGCAGGTCGCGATGACGGCGGCCGACGCGATTCTCGTGAAGAGCGGCACCGTGACGCTCGAAGCCGCGCTGCTGAAGAAGCCGATGGTCATTTCGTACAAGGTGCCCTGGCTGACCGGACAGATCATGCGCCGGCAGGGTTACCTGCCGTACGTCGGCCTGCCGAACATCCTCGCCGGACGCTTTGTCGTGCCGGAACTGCTGCAGCACTTCGCGACGCCCGAGGCGCTCGCCGACGCGACGCTCACGCAGTTGCGCGACGACGCGAATCGTCGCGCGCTGACCGAGATTTTTACCGAAATGCATCACACGCTGCGGCAGAACACGGCCGCGAAGGCGGCCGACGCGGTCGTGCGTGTGATCGAGCAACGCAAGGGGCGTGCATGACGGCCGCACGTGCATCGCGCCGCGCCGCGCCGGCCGGCGCGCAGAATGGCTTCGACTTCAGCGTGCCGAACGAGATCGTCTGCGGTGTCGACGAGGCGGGCCGCGGGCCGCTCGCCGGCCCGGTCGTGGCCGCGGCGGTGATTCTCGATCCGGCGCAGCCGATCGACGGACTCGACGATTCGAAGGCATTGAGCGCGAAGAAGCGCGACGCGCTGTACGAGCTGATCGTCGCGCGTGCGCGGGCGTACTGCATCGCATCGGCGAGCGTCGAGGAAATCGACACGCTGAATATCCTGCACGCGACGATGCTGGCGATGAAGCGGGCGGTCGAAGGGCTGCCGGTCGTGCCGACGCTCGCGCAGATCGACGGCAATCGCTGTCCGACGTTGTCGGTGCGTGCCGAGGCGATTGTCGGCGGCGATGCGCTCGTGCCGAGTATTTCCGCCGCGTCGATTCTCGCGAAGGTCACGCGCGACCGGATGCTCGACGTGCTGCACGAACAGTTCCCGGTCTACGGATTCGACGCCCATGCGGGCTACGGCACCGCGAAACACCTTGCCGCGCTGCGCGAGCACGGGCCGTGCGAGCATCATCGCCGCTCGTTCGCGCCGGTCCGCGCGGTGCTCCACCTCAGCCGATGAAAGTCATTACATCCCGCGACAACCCGCTCTACAAGCGCCTCAAGGCGCTTGCGGGTTCGACGCACCATCAACGCAAGAACGGCCAGGCGCTGCTCGAAGGGTTCCACCTCGCGAGCGCGTATCTCGATACGGGCGCCGTGCCCGAACTGTGTGTCGCGACCGAAGGCGCGCTGCAGCACGACGAGGCGCGTGCGATCGTCGCGCGCATCGACGCGCAGCGGCTCGTCACGTTGCCGGACGCGCTGTTCGGACAGCTGTCGAGCGTCGTGAACGGCGTCGGCTTCCTGTTGCTCGTCGATCGGCCGGCTCATCCGCTGCCGGCACGCGTGACCGGGACGGCTGTCGTGCTCGACGGCGTGCAGGATGCCGGCAATGTCGGCTCGATCCTGCGCAGCGCGGCCGCCGCGGGCGTGAAACACGTGTTCTGTGCGCCGGGCACGGCGTACGCCTGGTCGTCGAAGGTGCTCCGTTCGGGCATGGGCGCGCATTTCCTGCTGTCGATCCACGAGGATGTCGCATCCGACGCGCTGGCCGAGCGGATCGGCGTGCCGATCGCGCTGACCGATTCGCACGGCGCGCAGGCGATCTACGACTGCGACCTGTCGGGGGCGGTCGTGTGGGTGTTCGGCAACGAGGGCGCCGGCGTGTCGGCATTCTGGCGCGACGCGGCGACGCATCGCGTGACGATACCGCAGCCGGGCGGGATGGAGTCGCTGAACGTCGCGGCCGCGGCGGCGGTGTGCCTGTTCGAGCAGTGCCGGCAGCAGCGGGGCGCGTGACGCGCGTCGACGCCGCGTTCGCAGACCGAATGAAAATGAAAAGGCCGCATAGCGAATGCGGCCTCGGAGTGCTGACGAACCCCATGTTTTTCGGAACATGGGGTTTTTTGTCGTTCAGGCGAACGCGATGTCGGTGCCGCCTGGTGCGACCTTTCCTTGCGAGGCGGCCGGGTGGCACGAATCAATACGACTGACGTTCGAGGCGGACTTCCTGTAGAACCGTCGTGGCGATTTCCTCGATCGACTTGTGCGTCGACGACAGCCACTTGATGCCTTCGCGGCGCATCATCGCCTCGGCCTCGTTGATCTCGTAACGGCAGTTTTCCGGCGCGGCATATTTGCTGCCGGGGCGGCGCTCGTTGCGGATCTCCGACAGGCGCTGCGGATCGATCGACAGGCCGAACAGCTTGTCGCGATGCGCGGCCAGCGCGGACGGCAGCTTGCCGCGCTCGAAGTCCTCCGGGATCAGCGGATAATTCGCGGCCTTCACGCCGTACTGCATCGCGAGATACAGGCTCGTCGGCGTCTTGCCGCTGTGCGACACGCCGACGAGGATCACGTCGGCTTCGGACAGATTGCGGTTCGACTGGCCGTCGTCGTGCGCGAGCGAGAAGTTGATCGCTTCGATGCGCGTCTTGTATTCCTCGGTGTCCGCGTTCTGGTGGCCGCGGCCCATCGCGTGGCTCGACTTGAGCTGCAGCTCGAGCTCGAGCGGCTCGACGAAGCGCTGGAACATGTCGAGCACGAGCGCGTTCGAGCGCTTGACGATTTCGTTCGACTCGCCGTCGACGAGCGTCGTGAACACGATCGCGCGCCGGCCGTCGTGCAGCGCGGCCTCGTTGATCTTCTGGACGGTCGAGTAGGCCTTTTCGAGCGAGTCGACGAACGGCACGCGCACGAGCCGGAATTTCTGGTCGAACTGGGAGAGGATCGAGTGTGCGAAAGTCTCGGCGGTGATCCCGGTGCCGTCGGAAACGATGAAAACGGTAGGCAGCATGAATGGACGTCGAACGTGAAAGGCAATGCCGCGGGCGGCCTGAATGCCGCATGCCGGATGCAGTCACAAGGTCGCGCCACATCCGGCGGCCGGCACGGTAGAATAGCGGCAACCTGTTGGATAAGCAATTGTGGGGAAGGAGCATCGCGTGCTGCCTACTTCCCGTAAATGACCAGAAATTCCCGGCAAGTTCGGCGATCTGCATGATTTTTCGCCATTCTGCCGGGATTTTTGCAATCCGGGCCGGATGAATGCCGGCGCTCGCGATTGTTTATCTAACAGGTTGCGCAAGACGCGCCGCGCCTTTTTGCAGGCGCCCGCGTTCGAGCCCACTTGCGCGATCGAACATTTTTTTCACACTTAGGGGCTTTTATGACTAACGCAGCAAACGTCGCGAAGGATCAGGCGTATGTCATTCCGTTCGAGCAGTTGCGGATGACCGATGTGGAGATCGTCGGCGGCAAGAACGCGTCGCTCGGCGAAATGATCAGCCAGCTTGCCGAGGCAGGCGTGCGGGTCCCCACCGGTTTTGCCACGACCGCGCTCGCATTCCGCGATTTCCTCAAGCATAACGATCTGACGGAACGGATCGCGAAGCGTCTCGAGTCGCTCGACATCGACGATGTGAAGGCGCTCGCCGAGGCCGGCGCCGAGATCCGCAAATGGATCGTCGATGCGCCGATGCAGCCGCGCCTGGAAGAAGAAATCCGCGCGCAGTTCGAGATCCTGAAGGCCAGCTCGCCGGAAGAACTGTCGTTCGCCGTGCGCTCGTCCGCGACCGCGGAAGACCTGCCCGACGCATCGTTCGCCGGCCAGCAGGAGTCGTACCTGAACGTCGTCGGCATCGAGGACGTGCTCGACCGCATGAAGCACGTGTTCGCGTCGCTCTACAACGACCGCGCGATCTCGTATCGCGTGCACAAGGGCTTCACGCACGCCGAGGTCGCGCTGTCGGCCGGCGTGCAGCGCATGGTGCGCTCGGACGTCGGCGCGGCCGGCGTGATGTTTACGATCGATACCGAGTCGGGCTTCAAGGACGCCGTGTTCATCACGTCGAGCTACGGCCTCGGCGAGACGGTCGTGCAGGGCGCCGTGAACCCGGACGAGTTCTACGTCTTCAAGACCACGCTCGCCGAGGACAAGTACCCGATCATCCGCCGCTCGATCGGCTCGAAGCTGATCAAGATGGAATTCACGCAGCCGGGCGAGCCGGGCCGCGTGAAGACGGTCGACGTGTCGCACGAGCAGCGCAACCGCTACTCGATCACCGACGAGGACGTGATCGAGCTGGCCAAGTACGCCGTCATCATCGAGAAGCACTACCAGCGTCCGATGGACATCGAGTGGGGCAAGGACGGCCGCGACGGCAAGATCTTCATCCTGCAGGCGCGTCCGGAAACGGTGAAGAGCCAGGCGAACGGCAAGGCCGAGCAGCGCTTCAAGCTGAAGGGCCAGTCGCAAGTGCTGGCGACGGGCCGTGCGATCGGCCAGAAGATCGGCGCGGGTCCCGTGCGCGTGATCCACGATCCGTCGGAAATGGAGCGCGTGCAGCCGGGCGACGTGCTGGTCGCGGACATGACCGACCCGAACTGGGAGCCGGTGATGAAGCGCGCATCGGCGATCGTCACGAACCGCGGCGGCCGTACCTGCCACGCGGCGATCATCGCGCGTGAACTCGGCGTGCCGGCTGTCGTCGGCTGCGGCGACGCGACCGACGTGCTGAAGGACGGCGCGCTCGTCACCGTCTCGTGCGCGGAAGGCGACGAAGGCAAGATCTACGACGGCCTGCTGGAAACCGAAGTCACGGAAGTGCAGCGCGGCGAACTGCCGGAAATCCCGGTGAAGATCATGATGAACGTCGGCAACCCGCAGCTCGCGTTCGACTTCTCGCAGCTGCCGAACGGCGGTGTCGGCCTGGCGCGTCTCGAGTTCATCATCAACAACAACATCGGTGTGCATCCGAAGGCGATCCTCGAGTACCCGAACATCGACCAGGATCTGAAGAAGGCGGTCGAGAGCGTCGCGCGCGGCCATGCGTCGCCACGTGCGTTCTACGTCGACAAGCTGACGGAAGGCGTCGCGACGATTGCCGCGGCGTTCTATCCGAAGCCCGTGATCGTGCGCCTGTCCGACTTCAAGTCGAACGAGTACAAGAAGCTGATCGGCGGTTCGCGCTACGAGC
This sequence comes from Burkholderia sp., assembly GCF_018375725.1. Lineage (GTDB taxonomy): Bacteria > Pseudomonadota > Gammaproteobacteria > Burkholderiales > Burkholderiaceae > Burkholderia. The sequence continues at coordinate 5,291 of NZ_JAHACR010000068.1, forward strand.
CGGACGAGGAAAACCCGATGCTCGGCTTCCGCGGCGCATCGCGCTACATCGCCGAGGACTTCGCGCAGGCGTTCGAGATGGAGTGCCTGGCGCTCAAGCGTGTGCGAGACGAGATGGGCCTGACCAACGTCGAGATCATGGTGCCGTTCGTGCGTACCGTGAAGCAGGCGGAGCGCGTCGTCGGCCTGCTCGAGAAGTTCGGCCTGAAGCGCGGCGAGAACGGCCTGCGTCTCGTGATGATGTGCGAAGTGCCGACGAACGCGATCCTCGCCGAAGAGTTCCTGCAGTACTTCGACGGTTTCTCGATCGGTTCGAACGACCTGACGCAGCTCACGCTCGGCCTCGATCGCGACTCGGGCATGGAACTGCTGGCGGTCGACTTCGACGAGCGCGATCCGGCGGTCAAGTTCCTGCTCAAGCGCGCGATCGACACCTGCCGCAAGATGGGCAAGTACGTCGGCATCTGCGGCCAGGGCCCGTCCGATCATCCGGACTTCGCGCAGTGGCTGGCCGACGAAGGCATCGTGTCGATCTCGCTGAACCCGGACACGATCATCGAGACGTGGCAGGCGCTGGCCAACCGCAAGTAACGGTCGGCAACGATTGCTTCGCCGGACCGCGTGCAATGCGCGGTCCGGTGACGGTAAATCGCGAGCTTCATGCTATAAACACCCCGGTAAGCACCGGGGTGTTTTTGCTTGAGGGGGCCGCATCATGTCAGGGCATCTGTTCTGGTGGGTTGGCGTGGGCGTGCTCGTCGTCGCGGAGCTGCTGACGGGGACGTTCTACCTGCTGATGATCGCGCTCGGCTTTCTTGCGGGCGGCTTGCTGCAAGTCGCGGGCGTTGCGCCGCCCATGCAGTTCGCGGCGGCGGCCGCCGTTGCGATCGTCGCGATGATCGCGCTGCGTCGTTCGGGGCTCGGACGCAAGCAGAAACGCGATGCATCGGCCAATCCCGACATCAATCTCGATATCGGCGCGACCGTCACGGTCGACGCATGGCGCGATCGCCATGCGCGCATCCCGTACCGCGGGTCGGACTGGGATGTCGAGCTGGCCGATGGCGAGCCTGACGATGCGCGCATCTATCAGGTTCATGCCGTGCGCGGCAGCTGTCTCGTGGTCGTGGCGAAACCCGCGGGCTGATCGTCCGCGCACAACAAGGAGGGAGCGCTTGATGGACTCGATGATCATCTGGGGTGTGCTGCTCGTGATTGCGATCGTGCTCGTGTCGCAAACGGTCAAGATCGTGCCGCAGCAGCATGCGTGGGTGCTGGAGCGGTTCGGGCGCTATCACGCGACGCTGTCGCCGGGCCTCAATATCGTGTTGCCCTTCGTCGATCGCATCGCATACCGGCATCTGCTGAAGGAAATCCCGCTCGACGTGCCGAGCCAGGTTTGCATCACGCGGGACAATACGCAGCTGCAGGTCGACGGTGTGCTGTATTTCCAGGTCACCGATCCGATGAAGGCGTCATACGGCGCCAGCAACTTCGTGCTCGCGATCACGCAGCTCGCGCAGACGACGCTGCGTTCGGTGGTCGGCAAGCTCGAACTCGACAAGACGTTCGAGGAGCGCGACTTCATCAATCACAGCATCGTGTCCGCGCTCGACGAGGCTGCCGCGAACTGGGGCGTGAAGGTGCTGCGCTATGAGATCAAGGATTTGACGCCGCCGAAGGAGATCCTGCATGCGATGCAGGCGCAGATCACCGCGGAGCGGGAGAAGCGCGCGCTGATCGCGGCCTCGGAAGGGCGCAAGCAGGAGCAGATCAATCTCGCGGCGGGGGCGCGCGAGGCGGCGATCCAGAAGTCCGAGGGCGAACGGCAGGCTGCGATCAACCAGGCGCAGGGCGAGGCGGCGGCGATTCTCGCGGTGGCCGAGGCCAACGCGCAGGCGATCCAGAAGATCGCGAATGCCATCCAGTCGCAAGGCGGCATGGACGCCGTGAACCTGAAAGTCGCCGAGCAGTATGTCGGCGCGTTCTCGAATCTCGCGAAGCAGGGGAATACGCTGATCGTGCCGTCGAACCTGTCCGATCTCGGCACCGCGATCGCATCGGCATTGTCCATCGTCAAGCGGGCGTCGCCGGCGGCAGCCGGTGCGCCGGCCGGCAAGGCCTGAGCGGGCGTTTTCCTGTCATCGGCGGCGCGGCAAATTGCCGCTGATTTTGCCTGCCGTCTGCCGGGCAGATTGCCGGATGCGTGCGATCCGGGCGCATGCGATACGGCAGCGCACCCGCTGGCGCCCCGGCCTGTCCGTGAAAGCAACGCGGCCCGCGTCGAGCGGGCCGTCGTGTTTGCAGCGGAAGATGGGATGCGTCAGACGCCTGCGCGCATGATGCGCGCTTTTTCGCGCTCCCAGTCGCGCTTCTTCTCCGTCTCGCGCTTGTCGTGAAGCTTCTTGCCTTTCGCGAGCCCGATTTCGCACTTCACGCGGCCGCCCTTGTAGTGGAAGTTCAGCGTCACGAGCGTGTAGCCGCGCTGCTCGACCCTGCCGATCAGTTTCTTGATTTCGTCGCGATGCAGCAGCAGCTTGCGGGTGCGCAGCGGATCGGGCTTGATGTGCGTCGAGGCTTCGGGCAGCGGGCTGATGTGCGTGCCGATCAGGAAGATCTCGGCGTGCTTCACGACGACGTAGCCCTCCTTGATCTGGCCGCGTCCCGCGCGCAACGCCTTGACTTCCCAGCCCTCGAGCACGAGCCCCGCTTCGTAGCGTTCCTCGATGTGATAATCGAAGCGCGCTTTCCTGTTGTCGATGATGCTCATGAAGGAAACCGGCCAACTCGTTTAAAATTGGGATTTTAGCAAAGCGGGGCGGGAATCGCCCGGCTTGCGTTCCCACCTTTGCGACGCCGCACGATTTATGGCTGATGTCCAGAAAACCGTATTGATCCGCCATTCGGCGGAGCAGATGTTCGACCTCGTCACCGACGTCGCCGACTACCCGAACTTTTTGCCCTGGTGTGGCGGTGTCCAGATCCTCCGTCAGGACGAGAACGGAATGGAGGCGAGGATCGACATCAATTTCAAGGGCATCAAGCAGCATTTCGCGACGCGCAACACGCAGCAGCGTCCGACGCATATCGACATGGAGTTCACGGAAGGCCCGTTCCGCAAGTTCACCGGCTCGTGGCGCTTCACGCCGCTGCGCGCCGATGCCTGCAAGATCGAATTCGCGCTTCACTACGAATTTGCGAATTTCCTGCTTGAGAAGATCATCGGGCCGGTTTTCAGTCACATCGCGAACACCTTCGTCGATTCGTTCGTGAAGCGCGCCGATCAACGCTACGGCAAGGGCTGACGCGATGCTGTCGATCGAAGTCTGTTATGCGCTGCCGGATCGCCAGACGCTGCTTTCCGTCACGTTGCCGGACGATGCGACCGTCCGCGATGCGATCGAGGCAAGCGGCGTGCTCGCCCTGCATCCCGAGATCGATCTCCCGAACGTGAAGACGGGCATCTTCGGCAAGCTCGCGGCGCTCGACGCGCGGCTCGCCGATCACGATCGCGTCGAGATCTACCGGCCGCTGATCGTCGATCCGAAGGTCGCGCGGCAGGCCCGTGTCGCCAAGTCCCGCCGCGAGGGCTCGGTCGAGGGCCGCAAGTGGCTGCCGAAGGACGCGCGCTGAGCTGCGCATTCGTCCGATGAAATCCTCCGTGCTCAGTGCGCGGTGAGGTTCGCATTCAGCGGGTCATCCGCGGCATGCGTGTCGCTGTGCCGGCGCACCGAGCCGTAGACGCCCGCGAGCAGCAGCACGAGCGCCGCGATCTCGAGCACGCGCGGCAGGCGGTGGTCGTAGACGAAGCCGTACAGCAGCGCGAATACGGTCTCGAACACAATCAGCTGGCCCGACAGCGTGAGCGGCAGGCGCTTCGATGCGGCGTTCCACAAGCCGTTGCCGAGCCACGACGCACCGATCGCGAGACCGAGATTCAGCAGCCAGAACAGATGCCAGCGCGCCGCGGGCAGCTCGGGCTGCAGCGTGCCGGCGGGAAGCGCGGCGATGCCGATCCAGCACAGCCCGCCGATCAATCCAGTGACGACGCCCCACAACACCGACCATTCGTTGCCGCCGAAGCGATGGTGGCGCTGCAGGTAGCGCGCGTTGGCGACGGCGTACCAGGTCCAGCTTGCGAGTGCGCCCGCCGCACAGGCGATGCCGGCGAGTTTCTGGCCGAGCGTCGTCGCATGCGCGGCCTCCGACGTGAACAGGTCGATGTTGATGCAGGCGATGCCGGCCACGACGAGCGCGAGCGGGGCCGCGAGCCGCTTGAGCGGTACCGCGCCGTGGTCGCCGAGACCGGCGAGCGTGACGGTCACGGGCAGCACGCCGACGATCAGCGAGCTGGGTGCGATGCCGATCAGGTGCACCGCGCCGGACAGCAGCATGTAATAGGCGACGTTGCCGACGATCGCAAGCCTGACGAGCGCGACGAGATCCTCGCGCGTCAGTCGCGTCAGCAGCGAGCGGGCGGCCGGCATCGCGGCCGCGAGCGACACGAGGCCGTACATTGCGTAGCGGCCGGCGCTCAGCAGGAGCGGGGAGAAATCGGTCAGGAGCCGCGGCACCAGGAACACCATGCCCCACAAGGCACCCGCCAACACCCCATACACCACACCGCGCTGCATCGAATTCTCCGGTTGAATCACTGACGAGCGCGCATCTTAGCCGGGCCGGCGCGGCGCGTCTTGTTTATTCCTGCACTCGTCGGGCGGTGCCGGCGCGGCTGGCGAAGGCGGTCGAAAAACGGCCCACGCGACAGGCGCGGCGGCATGCGACGCGAACGGATGCGCGTCGCCCCGAAACGAAACCGGATCGAAAACGACACGAACCGGAATCCGAACGATTCGGCCCCTGGCCGGCGGAAAACGGCTAAGGCCTTGTTCGTGTTGTGAAATTTAACGGCGCATCGCGTATAATTCGATTTTGCGCCCATAGGATTTGCCATGCGTCTGATCCAAAAAGCACTCACTTTCGATGACGTGCTCCTCGTCCCGGCCTTCTCCGATGTTCTGCCGCGCGACACCAGCCTCAAAACCCAGCTGACTCGCAACATCTCCCTGAACATGCCGCTCGTGTCCGCCGCGATGGACACGGTCACCGAAGGCCGCCTCGCCATTGCGATGGCGCAGCAAGGTGGCGTCGGCATCATCCACAAGAACCTCACGCCCGCCGAGCAGGCGCGTGAAGTCGCGAAGGTCAAGCGCTTCGAGTCCGGCGTCGTGCGCGATCCGATCACGGTGCCGCCGCAGATGAAGGTGCGCGACGTGATCGCGCTGTCGCGCCAGCACGGCATTTCGGGCTTCCCGGTTGTCGAGGGGCCGCAGCTGGTCGGCATCGTCACGAACCGCGACCTGCGCTTCGAAACGCGCCTCGACGAGCCGGTCAAGTCGATCATGACGCCGCGCGACCGTCTCGTGACGGTCAAGGAAGGCACGCCGCTCGCCGAGGCGAAGGCGCTGATGCACAGCCACCGCCTCGAGCGCGTGCTGGTCGTCAACGACGCGTTCGAGCTGCGCGGCCTGATGACGGTCAAGGACATCACGAAGCAGACCGAGCACCCGGACGCATGCAAGGACGAGCACGGCAAGCTGCGCGCAGGCGCGGCGGTCGGCGTCGGCCCGGACAACGAGGAGCGCGTCGAGCTGCTCGTGCAGGCGGGCGTCGACGTGATCGTCGTGGACACCGCGCACGGCCACAGCAAGGGCGTGCTGGAGCGCGTCCGCTGGGTCAAGCAGACGTTCCCGCACGTCGAGGTGATCGGCGGCAACATCGCCACGGCAGCGGCCGCCAAGGCGCTGGTCGAATACGGCGCGGACGCGGTGAAGGTCGGTATCGGCCCGGGCTCGATCTGCACGACCCGGATCGTCGCGGGCGTCGGCGTGCCGCAGATCAGCGCGATCGCCAACGTGTCCGACGCGCTGCGCGGCACGGGTGTGCCGTGCATCGCCGACGGCGGCATCCGCTTCTCGGGCGACGTGTCGAAGGCGCTCGCCGCCGGCGCGAATGCCGTGATGATGGGCAGCATGTTCGCCGGCACCGAAGAGGCGCCGGGCGACGTGTTCCTGTATCAGGGCCGTCAGTTCAAGTCGTACCGCGGCATGGGTTCGGTCGGCGCGATGAAGGATGGCGCGGCGGATCGCTACTTCCAGGACAACTCGGCGAATATCGACAAGCTCGTGCCGGAAGGCATCGAAGGCCGCGTCGCATACAAGGGCTCGGTCAACGCGATCATCTTCCAGCTGATCGGCGGCGTGCGCGCGAGCATGGGCTATTGCGGCTGCAAGACGATCGACGAACTGCACGACAAGGCGGAATTCGTCGAGATCACGGCGGCCGGCATGCGTGAGTCGCACGTGCACGACGTGCAGATCACGAAGGAAGCGCCGAACTACCACGTGGACTAAGCGCCGATGAAACCGCTGCTGCGCGCCGTGCTCGTCGTCGACGCATTGCTGTTGCTGGCGTTCGGCGTCCTGTTCCTGCTGACGCCGTGGCGTGCGCTGTTCGACGCGCTGCGGCTCGCGAGCGTCGAGCCGGCGATGGTCGGCCAGGCGTTCGGCATCGCGCTGCTCGGGCTCGCGTGGCTCGCGGCGCATGCCGCAGTGAACGGCGACCTGACGGCGCCGGTCGCGCGTGCGGTCGGTCATGTGTACTGGCTGACCGGTATCGTGACGCTCGTGTGGGCGATCGGCTCGCACGGTCCCGCAGCGGCGGCCGCCGGCCAGGTCGTCTCGGCCGTGGCGGGCGCGGTGCTGTTCGCGCTCGGGCTCGGCGGCGTGCGGCTGGCCGAGGTCGTGCGGCGGCGCGAGAAGGCGCAGGCGCTCGAGGCGCGCGCCGCGAAGCGCGCGGCCGAACCGGCGGCGGTTCCGCGGCGCGTCGAGCCGGTCGTCGGCGGCCATGCCGGCGCGACGCGGGCCACGGCATCCGTCGCAGCGGTCGGCACGCCCGGCGCACCGGCGTTCGATGTCGAACGTCCACCGATGCAGGATTGATCGGCCATGCGCCGCGCGCCATTTGCGTCCGGCGCGGCTGTCCACTCCATTGACGCAGCGCGTGACGCGCTGCTTTTCTTATCCGTTTGTTCTCCATCCCGTCCGCAGCCATGCACGACAAAATCCTGATTCTCGACTTCGGTTCGCAAGTCACCCAACTGATCGCGCGACGCGTTCGCGAAGCACACGTCTACTGCGAAATCCACCCGAACGACGTTTCCGACGAATTCGTGCGTGAGTTCGCACCGAAGGCGGTGATCCTGTCGGGCAGCCACGCGAGCACCTACGAAGACCATCAGCTGCGCGCGCCGCAGGCCGTATGGGATCTCGGCGTGCCGGTGCTCGGCATCTGCTACGGCATGCAGACGATGGCCGTGCAGCTCGGCGGCAAGGTCGAGTGGAGCGACCACCGCGAATTCGGCTATGCGGAAGTGCGCGCGCATGGTCATACGCGTCTCCTCGACGGCATCGAGGATTTCTCGACGGCGGAAGGCCACGGGATGCTGAAGGTCTGGATGAGCCACGGCGACAAGGTTGCCGAACTGCCGCCGGGCTTCAAGCTGATGGCATCGACGCCGAGTTGCCCGATCGCCGGCATGGCCGACGAGGCGCGCGGCTACTACGCGGTGCAGTTCCATCCGGAAGTCACCCATACGGTCAAGGGCCGCCAGATCCTCGAACGTTTCGTGCTCGGCATCGCCGGCGCGAAGCCCGACTGGATCATGAGCAATCACATCGAGGAAGCGGTTGCGCGCATCCGTGAGCAGGTCGGCGACGAGGAAGTGATTCTCGGCCTGTCGGGCGGAGTCGATTCGAGCGTCGCCGCCGCGCTGATCCACCGCGCGATCGGCGACCAGCTGACCTGCGTGTTCGTCGATCACGGCCTGCTGCGCCTCAACGAAGGCAAGATGGTGCTCGACATGTTTGAGGGCCGCCTGCATGCGAAGGTCGTGCACGTGGACGCATCGGAGCAGTTCCTGGGTCATCTGGCCGGCGTGACGGATCCGGAGCAAAAGCGCAAGATCATCGGCCGCGAGTTTGTCGAGGTGTTCCAGGCGGAGGCGAAAAAGCTGACTAATGCGAAGTGGCTCGCGCAGGGCACGATCTATCCGGACGTGGTCGAATCGGGGGGCACGAAGACCAAGAAGGCGACGACGATCAAGAGCCACCACAACGTCGGCGGCCTGCCGGAAACGCTCGGCCTGAAGCTGCTCGAGCCGCTGCGCGACCTGTTCAAGGACGAAGTGCGCGAGCTGGGCGTCGCGCTCGGCCTGCCGCCGGAGATGGTGTATCGCCATACGTTCCCGGGCCCGGGCCTCGGCGTGCGGATTCTCGGCGAAGTGAAGCGCGACTATGCGGAACTGCTCCGCCGCGCCGACGCGATCTTCATCGAAGAGCTGCGCGGCACGATCGCGACCGCGCAGGATGCGGCGGCGGGCTCGTGCAGCGAAGCCGACGTCGGCAAGAGCTGGTACGACCTCACGAGCCAGGCATTCGCCGTGTTCCTGCCGGTGAAGTCCGTCGGCGTGATGGGCGATGGCCGCACGTACGACTACGTGACGGCGCTGCGCGCGGTGCAGACGACAGACTTCATGACTGCGCACTGGGCGCATCTGCCGTATGCGCTGCTCGGCCGCGTATCGAACCGGATCATCAACGAGGTGCGCGGCATCAATCGTGTGGTGTATGACGTGTCAGGCAAGCCGCCGGCGACGATTGAGTGGGAGTGATCTAAACTGCTCCCAAGTCGTTCCGGGAGTGCTGGTTTTTCCTGTTTTCCGTTAAAAAACAGTAGGTTATTGTCCATTGGGATCCGCTGTGATCCGGGCAATGCCTGGTGGGAATGTCGGTATCGCAGACGGTATCGACATTCCCTCCTCGGACGGCCCTGTCCGATACCGTCAAGTTGGTGTGACGGTATCGGTTGACGGTATACGTTCGAGGAGGTCCTATGCTCACGGACATGCAGTTGAGGGCGCTGAAGCCGGTCGAGAAAATTTACAAGGTGGCCGATCAGCATGGGCTATATGCGGCTGTAACGCCTTCCGGTACGGTCAGTTTCCGATACGACTATCGAGTGAATGACCGCCGGGAAACCTTGGTCATCGGCCGGTATGACTCGCTGCTGCCTTCGCGGAAGCCGCGCGAAGCTGATGATCTCAGCTTCGGTATGGCGGTCAGCCTCGCGGAGGCTCGCCTATTGCTGGCTCAGGCACGCAGGGAGATCCAGCAGGGGAATAGCCCCTCGCGCTCGAAAGTCGAGAGGCGGGTTCAAGCCGTCGAGGCCCTAACCTTCGGAAAGTGGGCCGAGAAGTACTTCGCCGAAACCACCTTAGCCGAGTCGACCCGTGCAATGAGGCGGTCGGTCTACGACCGTAACCTTGCTGCGGAATTCGGCCGACTTAAGCTTGAAGAAATTACGCCGTCCCGCCTGATGGCCAGGTGCGAAAAGATCAAGGAGCGAGGCGCAGCTGCGCCGGCTGTGCAGGCGCGCGACATCGTTCTGCAGATCTACCGTTTTGTACAGGCGAGGGGGCTGAAGGTGGACAATCCGGCAGAGGCCATCCGGCCTTCTGCCATCGCCACGTTCAAGCCACGTGACAGGGCACTGACGCCTGCCGAAATCCATGTGTTTTTCAGTGCACTGGAACAGACGCCGACGATGCCGACGCTGCGTCTGGCGATCAAATTCATGCTGCTTACGCTGGTGCGCAAATCCGAGTTCATCTTGGCGGTGTGGGATGAGGTAGATTTCGACGCCGCAGTCTGGACAATTCCAAAAGTGCGGATGAAGGCCGCTCGTCCCCACAATGTCTATCTGAGTCAGCAAGCTCTGGACATCCTGGTCGCATTCAAGACTTGCTTCGGCGCGAGTGCGTACCTGCATCCCGGTCGCTACGAGACGGCTGCTCCGATAAGTGCCGCCACCCTGAATCGCGTCATCGACAGCGCGGTCAAGCTGATACGCGACGACGGGACCGATTTTGATCCTTTCACCGTGCACGATCTGCGGCGGACGGCCAGCACGCTGTTGCACGAAGCGGGGTTCAACTCCGACTGGATCAAAAAATGCCTCGCCCACGAACAGCGCGGCGTGCGCGCGGTCTACAACAGGGCCGAGTATGCGGAGCAGAGAAGGGCGATGCTTCAAACGTGGGCAGACATGCTGGACGGCTGGATCGCTACGAACACCATGGTGAGCGTTATTGCGCCGACGCAGTCGGCCAAGACTCGTGAGTACATTTCTTGACCTTGCCGTTGCGGTGTAGCGAGAGCGGTGGCATCGGTCGGAATTTGATGCGCTCGCTCATCAAGCGCCGCTGGACTGCGTATTTCGGACGCTCATGCACACCACGAACGGTAGTTCGTAAACATCCTCTTCGGTATGTGATGAGCAACTGAGACGTCGTCGTGAACGCCATTTCCATTGGACAGATGTCGGCCGGCGGGGCGCTTGTGCACTACATTTTGCGGTCCTATTACGCGTTTATGTTGTTCGAGTGAGGCGGATGGTAAGGTCGAGGCACGTTCAGGCCGCTTTCATTTCGGTTCGCGATGGTGCGATTGGCGTCATGGATTTCCCGAGGTCGATGCGACGCCCGTCGCGATTGCGGCTTCCCGAGGCATCACATGGCGGCGCATGGGTGGCATCGGCGGTTATGGCATCGTGACGGTTACGCGGCTGAGATCAGCAGCGTTCCAAGTATCTTGCCGCCATGCTTCGCCTGAGCGGCCGTCAATGCCGAATACCCCACGATGACGCCGGCTTCGAGTTCGGCGCTTCGGCAAAAACTGCGGACCGTCTGCAGCGACACGCCGGCCGCACGCGCCCTCTCGACAAACGATGCGTCG
>NZ_JAHACR010000069.1 GCF_018375725.1 Burkholderia sp.
GGCCGCATCTACGACTGGTACAAGAAGCAGGCCGGCGCCGAATGGAATGAAGCGACGAACGGCGGCGCGAACGACCCGGGCGTGCAGTCGGTGCGACGCATCTACACGTACTACAAGACTTTCGACTACCGCACCGAGGTGATGGGTGCAAGCTTCCGCACGACGAGCCAGATCGTCGAGCTGGCCGGCTGCGACCTGCTGACCATCAGTCCCGATTTGCTGCAGAAGCTGCAGGACAGCACCGAGACGGTCACGCGCAAGCTGTCGCCGGAAGCGCTCATCGATGCGCCGGCCGCACGCGTCGCGATCGACGAAGCGTCGTTCCGCTTCCAGCTGAACGACGACGCCATGGCAACCGAGAAGCTGGCCGAAGGCATTCGCCTGTTCTCCGCCGATGCCGTGAAGCTCGAAAAGATGATCGACGCGCTGCGCTGAACGCCGGCATCCGCCCCTCGTCAACGGCCGCGCACCTCGTGTTCGCGGCCGTTTTATTTTCATCCTGTCGTCGACTGCACGCACTACAATCCACGTCACGGACGCGCCGGCCGCTTCCCGGCATGCCCGCCCCTTTTCACCACGATGCGATGCATCGGATCGAAGCCGATGCCGACACACGCATTCCGGCCGGCATCGGCGCGATCGCACCCCCGGCGTTGCATGGAACCGAACCCGGCGCTGGCGCGTGTGGCTCGGCCGACCTCTGTTCAACAGGAGACGACAATGCAAGTACAACCGTATCTGAGTTTTTACGGGCAGGCCGAAGCAGCATTGAAGTTCTATGAAAAGGCGCTCGGCGCAAAGACGATGTTCATGATGCGTTTCAAGGACGCACCGCCCAATCCCGACTACCCGGTCACGCCGGAGGTCGCGGACAAGATCATGCACGCGAGCTTCACGATCGGCGATTCGATGCTGATGTGCTCGGATGGCGACTGCCGCAACACGAGCGGCACGCACAGCGGCTACGCGCTGTCGCTGAACCCCGCCACCGTCGACGAAGGCAAGAAGCTGTTCGACGCGCTCGCCGAGGACGGCAACGTGACGATGCCCTTCCAGAAAACCTTCTGGGCGCTCGGTTTCGGCATGGTGAAGGATCGCTTCGGCGTGCAATGGATGGTCAACGTCGAGGATCTGTCGCAGCGCGACGAACTCGCGAAGCGCGCGCAGTAGCACTGCTCGCGGTTAACGTAAAAATGCCCGTCACCTTGCGGTGGCGGGCATTTTTACTTCTGCGCGGCATGCGACCGGCCGCGCATCCTGCATCAGCTTTCGACGACGTCGAGATAATCCTCCGGCCGCGTGCGGTCTTCCGCGTGCGACATGCGCAGCAGGCGCACGACGATGCTCACGACGATCGCGACGACGAGGTTCACGATCAGCGACCACACCGCTGCGTAGCCCGGAATCGCATAGCCGAACAGATGGATCGCGAAAATCGAGCTCGCGAGCTTCAGCGAGATCGCCATCCACGTGCCGCACACGAGACCGGCGACCCAGCCGAGCAGCAGGCCGCGATAGTCGAGCACGCGCGTGTAAAGGCCGAGCACGATCGCAGGCAGCGTCTGGATGATCCAGATGCCGCCGAGCAGCTGCAACTGGATCGCATAGGTCAGCGGCAGCCCGATGATGAATGCGACCGCACCGATCTTCACGATCAGCGATACCAGCTTCGCGACGTGGGTTTCCTGTTCGTGCGTCATGTTGCGGTTGATGAACTCGCGGTGAATATTGCGCGTGTAGAGATTCGCCGCCGCGATCGACATGATGGCCGCCGGCACGAGCGCGCCGATGCCGATCGCCGCGAACGCGACCCCGACGAACCACGACGGGAAATATTCGAGGAACAGCGCAGGCACCGCAAAGTTCGGGCCGAATGCCTTGAAGTAGGCCGCGTACTGCGGCATGTCCTTCACGCCCGACGCGAGCGCCATGTAGCCGAGCAACGCGAGCAGGCCGAGCACGAACGAATACGCGGGCAGCATCGCCATGTTGCGGCGGATCGAGTTGCCGGACGACGACGACAGGATCGCCGTGACCGAGTGCGGATACAGGAACAGCGCAAGCGCCGAGCCGATCGCGAGCGTCGTATACGCGCTGAAGCCGTTCAGGCTTGCGGCGTCCGGCGCCTTCAGCAGCAGCTTCGCCGGCGGCACGTGACTGAAGATCTGCCCGAAGCCGCCGAGTTTCGCCGGGATCACGACGACGGCCGCGGCGATCGTCACGTAGATCAGGATGTCCTTCACGATCGCGATCATCGCGGGCGCGCGCAGTCCGGACGTATACGTGTAGGCGGCGAGAATCGCGAACGCGATGATGAGCGGAAGATCCCCGACGAAGCCCTTGGTATCGAAGCCCAGTGCGCCGATCACGACCTCGATGCCGACGAGTTGCAGCGCGATGTACGGCATCGTCGCGACAATGCCCGTCACCGCGACCGCGAGCGCGAGCATGCGGCTGCCGTAGCGCGCGCTGACGAAGTCGGCGGCCGTCACGTAGCCGTGACGCTTCGCGATGCTCCACAGCTTCGGAAACACGACGAACGCGAACGGATAGATGAGGATGGTGTAAGGCAGCGCGAAGAAACCCATCGCGCCTGCGCCGAATACGAGCGCCGGCACCGCGACGAACGTGTACGCGGTATACAGGTCGCCGCCGAGCAGGAACCAGGTGACGATCGTGCCGAAGCGGCGGCCGCCCAGGCCCCACTCGTCGAGATGCGCGAGATCGCCGCGCCGCCAGTTGGCGGCAAGGAAACCGATGATCGTGACGCCGACGAAAAACAGGACGAAGACCGAGGTAGCGACGATATTCATCGGCCACCTCCTTGCGAACCGCCCGCTTTCCAGGCGTTCTTGGTCTTGAAGTAGACGAACGCGGTAATCACCGCGCTAATGAAGACCCACAGCAGTTGATACCAGTAGAAGTACGGAAAGCCGAACCATTGCGGATCGACCTTGTTGTACGACGGCACCCAGACCATTGCGATCAGCGGCAGAACCAGCAGCCAGAGCCAGCGCTTGGCGGCCCGATTGGCGTCGGCGTCGTGAGCCATGACGTCTCCTCATCATTCCCGGTTGTACATGTTGTTGACGGGTACGGCGGCCGGCGGGAGCGACGAAGCGGGTAGGCTGCGGCGCCCCTGGCCTCGCGCCAGTATAGGAGCCGCATCGACACGGTCAAGCGGGGGCGAACCCGAAGGGATCCGTCCCCGCCATGAAAGCGCGGCCGCATGCGGCGCGCGCATGGTGCGTCAGATGGCGAACGACGTCGCGCGCGGCGCGACCGATGCCTTCAGGGCTTTCACCCACGAACGGGCGGGCAGGTTCAATTGCGTCTCGATCAGCTTCGCGCGGTCGTCGAGCTGGGTGAACGTCACGTCGAGCGGCGGCCCCGAAAATGCGAGCGCGATCCGGTTGCCGTCGTGCACCTCCGGCAGCGCGATCACGCGGTTGTCGAATGCCGCGTTCAGGTGCTTCATGTTGCGCACGAAGCTCGGGTGATCGCCGAACAGGTTGATTGTCGCGATGCCCGCGTCGGCGAGACAGCCGCGCACGGCGCGATAGAACGCGACGGTGTCGAGCACCGGTCCGCGCGCGGTCGCATCGTACAGGTCGATCTGGATCGCACCGGTCGTGCCGCGGTTGGCCGGATCGTTGACGAAATCCCACGCGTCCGCTTCGTGAATGGTCAGGCGCGCGTCGTCGGGCGGCATCTCGAACATCGTGCGTGCGGCCACTATCACGGCCGGGTTCAGTTCGACCGCCTCGACCTTCGCGCGCGGCAAAAAGCGATGCGCAAACTTGGTCAGCGCGCCGGTGCCGAGACCGAGCTGGACGACCCGCTCGGGCGTCTCGAGAAACAGCAGCCACGCCATCATCTGCTGCGCGTATTCGAGCTCGATGTGAAGCGGCTTCGAGATCCGCATCGCACCCTGCACCCATTCGGTGCCGAAGTGCAGGTAGCGCACGCCGCGCTCCTCGGAGAACGTCACGGGCGCGAAGCGCGGCTTGCGCGGCGCTTCGAGGACCGGAACGTCGTCATGTTCGTCGATGTCGGTGCGGCGCTTGACGCGTACCGGCTTGAGCTTGGCGGAGCCGTTGTAGGACGAGGGCTCGCCGCGCTTGAATGCACGCGCCTCGGCGGACGCGCGCTTGATCAGTCGGGTCATGGATGAATCTCGCAGGGGTGGAGCAATTTTTGCGACCGAGAGGATAGCATTCGCCGACTTGCGTCCGAAGTGCTGGAGAAATGGGACGGCGACTCGATGCGCTTCATCGAATGCCGTCAGGAAAGAATCGTCCGCCAACACGAGAGTTTCTGATCGAACGACAGCATCGCGTTCGCGGGGCTCGACGATGGCAACACGAGCGTCTCGTATCCCGCCTTGCCGATCACGTCGGCAAACCGCCCCGCGGTCTTGCCGTTGAAACACACCTTCTTCAACAACGGCGCATGCTCGCGCAACGAATCGAAGTCGTTCGGCTTCGCATTGCGGATCGCCGAATCGAGACTGCCTTCGCGGTGGCATGCGGCGAGCACGTCCCAGATGCCGATCCCATGCGCTAAAACGCGCTCGAGTCGCGCCTCATAACCCAGCGCGTGCAGATCCGGCTCGCCAAGCACAACACCCAACAACCGCCAGAACTGATTGCGCGGATGCGCATAATACTGCGCCGCAACCAGCGACGCCTCTCCCGGAAAACTGCCGAGAATGATCGTATGCGTATCCGGCCCGACGACCGGAGGAAACCCGCGCAGCATCACGCGGCCTCGTCCGATCGCCGCCCGTCGCCATCCACGTCGAGATGCCGCCACAATGCCGGCAGCATGCATTCCGTCACCATCAGCGGCGCGCCATGCCGCTGGAACACCGAGCGCCGCGCGGCAAACGCGTGCGGCGCCCGCGCGCCGCCAAGCGCGCGGCTCGCCAGCGCATAGAGCGGATGGCCGGCGATCACGCGCCGGCTGACGAGCGCCGAACGCTCGACCTCCGGGTCGCTGTACAGCAACTCCGCGAGCGGACGCGTACGCAGCCGCCGCATCGCCTGCCAGACACCCTTGCTCGCGGAAAGCGGCGCGATGCTGTGCGCCGCGACGTACGGCACGCCATCGACCGACAGGATCACCTCGCGCACCCAGACCGGCGTGCGCGGCGCATGTGCGAGCGCCGTGTATTCGTCGAACCACGGACAATCGACCGCCTCGCGCGTCACGCGCACGGTCACGTTGCCGAGCCGTGCGAGATGCGCGGTCAGCGAGCCGCCACGCGTCAGCCAGTCACGCTGCGCACTCGTACAGCCGGGCCGGGGCACTTCGCGCCAGCCCGCCCGTTGCGCATCGAACCGCATCCGCGTGTTCACGCGGCACGCGACAGCAAAAGCGCGTTGGTCCGCTTCACGAAACTCGCCGGATCGTCGAGCATGCCGCCTTCGGCGAGCAACGCCTGATCGAACAGCAAGTGGCACCAGTCGCCGAATTCGGCGCTGTCCGCGTTCAGCTGCCTGACGAGCGCATGCTCCGGATTGATCTCGAGGATCGGCTGGAACGACGGCGCCTTCTGGCCCGCTGCCTTCAGCATGCGCTGCAGGTAACCGCTCATGTCGTGATCGTCCGCGACGAGGCACGACGGCGAATCGGTCAGGCGGAACGTGACGCGCACGTCCTTCACCCTGTCGCCGAGCGCTTCCTTCATCTTCTCGACAACCGGCCTGATCGCCTCGCCCGCCGCTTCCTGCGCCTTCTTCTCGTCGTCGTTCAACTCGCCGAGATCGAGATCGCCGCGCGCGACGCTCACCAGCGGCCTGCCGTCGAATTCATGCAGGAACGACAGCATCCATTCGTCGACGCGGTCGGTCAGCAGCAGCACTTCGACGCCCTTCTTGCGGAACACTTCGAGATGCGGGCTGTTCTTCGCGGCCTGCCACGTATCGGCGGTCACGTAGTAGATCTTGCTTTGCTCGGGCTTCATCCGCGCGACGTAGTCGGCGAGCGACACGTTCTGCTCGTCGGTCTCGCCGTGCGTCGAGGCAAAGCGCAGCAGCTTCGCGATGCGGTCGCGATTCGCGTGATCCTCGCCGACACCCTCCTTCAGCACCTGGCCGAACGCCTGCCAGAACGTCTTGTACTTCTCCCGGCCGGCATCGTCTTCCGCGTTCGCGAGTTCCTCGAGCATCGACAGCACGCGCTTCGTCACGCCTTCGCGGATCGCCTTCACGTCGCGGCTCTCCTGCAGGATCTCGCGCGACACGTTGAGCGGCAGGTCGGCCGAATCGACGACGCCCTTCACGAAGCGCAGGTATTGCGGCAGCAGCTGCTCGGCGTCGTCCATGATGAACACGCGCTTCACATACAGCTTCAGGCCGCCGCGATAGTCGCGGTTCCACATGTCGAACGGCGCGTGCGACGGCACGAAGAGGAGCTGCGTGTATTCGCTGCGGCCCTCGACGCGGTTGTGCGTCCACGTCAGCGGATCCTGATGGTCGTGCGCGATATGCTGGTAGAACTGCTTGTACTGCTCGTCGGTGACGTCGCTCTTCGAGCGGGTCCACAGCGCGCTCGCCTGGTTGACGGTCTCGTCCTCGTCCTTCAGGACCATCTCGCCCTTTTCCTGATCCCATTCTTCCTTCTGCATCAGGATCGGCAGCGCGATGTGATCGGAATACTTCTGGATGATCGATTTCAGGCGGTGCGCCGACAGCAGATCGTCCTCGCCTTCGCGCAGATGCAGCGTGATCGTCGTGCCGCGCTGCGCGCGCTCGATCGTGTCGACCGCGAAGTCGCCCTCGCCCGCGCTTTCCCAGCGCACGCCTTCGGCGGCCGGCAGGCCCGCGCGCCGGCTCTCGACGGTGATCCTGTCAGCGACGATGAAGCCCGAATAGAAACCGACGCCGAACTGGCCGATCAGCGCCGCGTCCTTCTGCTGGTCGCCCGACAGCTTCGAGAAGAATTCCTTGGTGCCCGAACGGGCGATCGTCCCGAGGTTCGCGATCGCCTCGTCGCGGCTCATGCCGATGCCGTTGTCGTCGATCGTAAGCGTGCGCGCCGCCTTGTCGTAGGCGATGCGAATGCGCAGGTTCGGGTCGTTCTCATACAGCGCGTTGTTCGCGAGCGCCTCGAAGCGCAGCTTGTCGCAGGCGTCGGACGCATTCGACACCAGTTCGCGCAGAAAGATTTCCTTGTTGCTGTAGAGCGAATGAATCATCAGGTGGAGGAGTTGCTTGACCTCTGCCTGAAAGCTCATCGTTTCGTGTGCCATGGACCTGGTTTCCTCTTACTTGAATGGTGTGGCCCCGATGCAATGCGCGGGGCTGGATTCGTGCGTCTATCTGGGGATGGCCGGCGCGGTTTCAAGAGCCGGTGCAGCGCTACGAAGCACGTCGCGCGACCGAATCCAGATAGCGCGACAGAAAGCCCGGCAGCGCCGGATCGCCGCAATTCGCGACGTTGAAGCGGGTCCAGGACGACGGCGACTGCTGCGGCGAAAACAGGCTGCCCGGCGTCAGCAGGAAGCCCGCTTCGTGCGCCGCCGCCGCGAGCGCGTCCGAATCGACACCGGTATCGGCCCACAGAAACATCCCCGCGGCCGGCATCGTGAAGAGCCGCAGGCCCGCGCGCTCGAGCATCCGCGCGGTCTTGTCGCGCACGCCGTCGAGCCGCGCGCGCAGCCGCTCGACGTGGCGACGGTAGTGCCCTTCGGTCAGGATCTTGTACAGCACGCGCTCGTTGAGTTCCGGCGTCGTCATGCCGACCAGCATCTTCTGGTCGGTGATCGCCTTCGCAATCTCCGGCGCGCACGCGACGAATCCGACCCGCAAATTCGCCGCGAGCGTCTTCGAGAAGCTGCCGAGGAAGATCACGCGCTTCAACTGGTCGAGGCTCGCGAGGCGCGTCGCCGGATAACCCTGAGGACACAGATCGCCGTAGACGTCATCCTCGACGACGAGAAAATCGTACTGCTCGGCAAGCTTCAGGATGCGGAACGCCTGCGCGGCGGACAGCGACGTGCCGGTGGGGTTCTGCAGCACGGAGTTGATCACGAGCATCTTCGGCCGCCACATCTGCACGAGCGTCTCGAGCGCATCGAGATCCGGTCCGTCGGGCGTATACGGCATGCCGATCAGCTGGGCGCCCTGCGACGCGAAGCGGCCGAACATCTGGAACCAGGCCGGATCGCCGACGATCACCGCATCACCCGGCTTGATGTAGATCCGCGAGATCAGGTCGATCGCCTGCGTGATGCCGGAGACGAGCACCATCTGATCGGGTGCCGCACCGATCTCGATTTCCGCGAGCCGTGTCTGCAATTGCTGGCGCAGCGGCAGGAAGCCCTGCGCCGTGCCGAAACCGAGCATCTGCGCGCCGGCTTGCCGGCCGAGCGCGCGCAGCGCGCCGGTGATCAGTTCGCCGTCGAGCCAGCGGGCGGGCAGATAGCCGAGCCCCGGCCCCTTTTCCGGGCTGACGGTGTGCAGCATGTTCCGCAGCAGCCAGACCACATCGATCGTGTTGTGGACGGGTGCCGCCTCCCCGCCACGCAAGACCGGACCGGCCGGCTGCGCACCCGCGGCGCGCTCGCGCACGAAGAAGCCCGAGCCGCGCCGCGAGTCGAGATAGCCCTGCGCGACCAGCCGCTCGTACGCCTCGACGACGGTAAAGCGCGACACCCGCTTGTCGAGCGCGAGCTTGCGGATCGACGGCATCCGCATGCCGGGGCGGAACACGCGCTCGTCGATGCGCCGCCGCGCCCATTGCACGAGCTGGTCGACCAGCGTGAGCGTCGCGCTGTCGTGCGGGGCGGGAATCTGGTCGAGCGGAACGGAGGACATGGCGGCTCCAACTGTACAGAAAGGTATCGCGGCGATTGTACCGTTACTGTGCAGGTCGGCGCGATTACAGTTTGTCGGGCGGGACGTCCTGCGGCGGATCGGCGTTGTCCGGCCGCCCGCCCCGGCGCCACGCCATGGCAGGCCCGTTGCCGCTCGCAGGCCGTGCGACTGCGCCGGCCTGCGCCAAACCGGGCACCCGCCCCGATCCCGACCCTGGAGACACCCCCGACATGAATTCGCGCGAAACCCGTGGCATGCTGCTCGGCCTGATCGGCGTGATGATTTTCAGCCTGACGCTGCCGATGACGCGCATCGTCGTCACGGAGCTGCATCCGCTGCTCAACGGCCTCGGCCGCGCGCTCGCCGCGTCGATTCCCGCAGGCCTGCTGCTGTGGTGGCGCCGCGAGCGGCTGCCGACGCGCGCGCAACTGAAAAGCCTGTTCGTCGTGGCGGCGGGCGTGATCGTCGCGTTCCCGGTGTTCTCCGCGTGGGCGATGAAATCGGTACCCGCATCGCACGGCGCGGTCGTCAACGGACTGCAGCCGCTGTTCGTCGCACTGTATGCCGCGTGGCTGTCGCATGAGCGGCCGTCGAAGGCGTTCTGGGTCAGCGCCGTGGCGGGCAGCGCGCTCGTGATCGCGTTCGCGCTGCGAGACGGCGGCGGTACGCTGCAGGCGGGCGACGGGCTGATGCTCGTCGCGGTCGGCATCGGCGCGCTCGGCTATGCCGAAGGCGCGCGCCTCGCCCGCCAGATCGGCGGCTGGCAGGTGATCTGCTGGGCGCTCGTCGTCTCCGCGCCGTTTCTCGTGCTGCCGGTCGGCTGGCTCGCATGGGCGCATCACGCGGCACACCCCGGCCCGCTCGCGCTGCGCACGTGGCTCGCCTTCGGGTACGTGACCCTGTTTTCGCAATTCATCGGGTTCTTCGCGTGGTATGCGGGCCTCGCGATGGGCGGTACCGCACGCGTCGGCCAGGTGCAGCTGCTGCAGATCTTTTTCACGATCGCGTTTTCGGCGCTGCTGTTCGGCGAGACCGTGACGTCGTCGACCTGGCTGTTCGCCGGCGCCGTGATCGCGACCGTGGTACTCGGCCGCCGCGCCACGGTGGCCACGGCACCGCTTCCCGCTCGCGCAAGCTGAATTGGCGAGCGATAATGCGCGTTTTGTCCGACCGGTTGTGCCCACCCGGCCGCGCCTGACCTTTCGCCGTCGACCGCGCCTACCCGGCCCGGCTGAGCCGAACCGTCCGGCCGACCTTCCTGACTGACTTGATATCCGAACGAGGAGACGTATGAATCCGAGCGACCTGCATCCGCCGCATTGGCAACTTTCCGAACGCGCCCGCAAGCTCACGAGCTCGGCGATCCGCGAAATCCTGAAGGTCACGGAACGTCCCGAGGTCATCTCGTTCGCCGGCGGCCTGCCCGCCCCGTCCACGTTCCCGGCCGAGCGCATGCGCGCGGCCGCCGACCGCGTGCTGCGCGACGCGCCCGCCGCGGCGCTCCAGTACAGCGCGACCGAAGGCTACCTGCCGCTGCGCGAGTGGATCGCCGAGCGCTATCGCGTGCGCGTGTCGCAAGTGCTGGTCACGACCGGCTCGCAGCAGGCGCTCGACCTGCTCGGCAAGGTGCTCGTCGATCCGGGCAGCCCGATCCTCGTCGAAACCCCGACCTACCTCGGCGCACTGCAATCGTTCTCGCTGTACGAGCCGCGCTACGTGCAGGTGCCGACCGATGAACAGGGCCTGCTGCCCGAAGGCCTCACGCCGGATCTGACGCAAGGCGCGCGCCTGCTCTATGCCCAGCCGAATTTCCAGAACCCGACCGGCCGCCGCCTGCCCGTCGAGCGCCGCCGCGCGCTCGCCCGGTTCGCGCAGTCGAGCCCGTTCCCGGTGCTGGAGGACGATCCCTACGGTGCGCTCAACTACACGGGCGAGCCGCTGCCGACGATGCTGTCGATGGCGCCCGACCACGTCGTGCACCTCGGCACGTTCTCGAAGGTGCTCGCGCCGGGCCTGCGCATCGGCTACATCATTGCGCCCGAGGAACTGCACTTCAAGCTCGTCCAGGCGAAACAGGCCACCGACCTGCACACGCCGACGCTCACGCAACGCATCGCACACGAAGTGATCAAGGACGGCTTCCTAGACGAACACATCCCGTCGATCCGCAAGCTGTACAGCGCACAATGCGACGCGATGCTCGACGCGCTCGCGCGCCACATGCCGGAAGGCGTGACGTGGAACCGTCCGGAAGGCGGCATGTTCATCTGGGTCACGCTGCCGCAACAGATCGACAGCATGAAGCTGCTCGAGACGGCGGTCGCGAATCACGTCGCCTTCGTGCCCGGCGCGCCGTTCTTCGCGAACGACCCGCAACAGAACACGCTGCGCCTGTCGTTCGTGACGGTGCCGCCGGAAAAGATCGAGGAAGGCGTCGCGCGCCTCGGCAAGCTGCTGCGCGAGCGTCTCTGAACCCCATTTCCTGTCACGACTCACAACGAGGAATCGCACACATGGCAAACGTCTACGACACCCTGAAATCGCTCGGCATCGAACTCCCGACCGCCGGCGCCCCGGCAGCCGCGTACGTGATGAGCGCGCAAAGCGGCAACACGGTCTACCTGTCCGGCCACATCGCGAAGAAGGACGGCAAGGTCTGGGCCGGCAAGCTCGGCGCCGATCTCAAGACCGAAGACGGCAAGGCGGCCGCACGCGCCATCGCAATCGACCTGCTCGCGACACTGCACGCGCACACGGGCGACCTGAACAAGGTCACGCGCATCGTCAAGCTGATGAGCCTCGTCAATTCGACGCTCGATTTCACCGAGCAGCATCTGGTGACGAACGGCGCGTCCGAGCTGATCGCCGAAGTGTTCGGCGACGCGGGCAAGCATGCGCGCTCGGCATTCGGCGTCGCGCAGATCCCGCTCGGCGCGTGCGTCGAGATCGAGCTGATCGCCGAAGTCGCCTGACGCGATCGCCGCGATGACCGCCCGCCGCGTCCGCTTCAAGCAGGTCGACGTCTTCACGTCGGTACCGTTCTTGGGCAATCCGCTCGCCGTGGTCTTCGATGCCGATGCGCTCGGCGACGACGACATGCTGGCGATCGCCCGCTGGACCAACCTGTCGGAAACGACTTTCCTGTGCGCACCGACCGATCCGGCCGCGGACTACCGCGTGCGGATCTTCACAGTGGCGGGTGAACTGCCGTTTGCCGGCCACCCGACACTCGGCACCGCGCACGCGTTCCTCGAAAGCGGCGCGCGGCCGCGCACGCCGGGGAGGCTGATTCAGCAGTGCGGTGTCGGGCAGGTTGCACTGCGGCAACAGGCGAACGGCTGGGCATTCGCGGCACCGCCCGCGCGCGTCACGCCGCTGGCCGAAGCGGACTACGCGGCGCTCGAGGCGGCATTGCGCACGGCGGACATCGACCTGTCGGCCGAGCCGTGCGCGGTCGACAACGGTTCGCCGTGGCTCGTCGTGCGGCTGCAATCGGCCGACGCGTGCATCGGCCTGTCGCCGGATCCGGCCGCTTTGCTCGCGCTCACGCACCGGTACGGCACGCACGGAATCGCGGCCTATGCACCGCATCCGCCGGGCGGCCCGGCGACGTTCGAAATCCGCTGCCTGCTGGCGGGCGGCGGCGTCGGGGCCGGCGTCGGCGAAGATCCGGTCACCGGCAGCGCGAACGCCGCGCTGGCCGGGCTGCTGGCCCGCCAGCAGCGTCGCCCCGGGCCGTCGTACACGGCGCGCCAGGGCACCGCGATCGGCCGCGCCGGACAAGTCTTCGTCGAATATGACGACGACGGCGCGACCTGGATCGGCGGACATGCCGTCACGGTTGTCGACGGCACCTTCCGGCTGCCCGGCTGATATTTCATCCGGGCCGTGCGCAGCGTGCCGGCCGGCGCTATCCTGAGCACGCTATCGCAAAAACAAACCATTCAGTAATATCGGGCCTAACCCGTCGCCCGGCGCCTGTTCATGGATGAACGTTCATCTCACGGACGGATACCGGCGCGATCCTTTGTTCAGCCATCCCGCGGGATGGCGCACGCGCGCCAGGACGCCGCCCCATCGATGAGTTCCGCCCGGTCCTCTCATTCGCCGTCGACGCGACCGCTACGCGCACCGCGCAAATCGCGCAGCCGGGCGCTGTTCGCGATTCCGCTGCTTGGCACGCTGGCGCTCGCGCTGCTCTGGGCGGTCATCATCGCGCGGCTGTCGATCGAGAAGGACAGCGCATTCAAGGAAGCGGCGGCGTCGGCCGCGATCCTGTCGTCCGCGCTCGAGCAGCACACCGTGAAGGCGATCCACCAGGTCGATCAGATCACCCGCTTCGTCAAGTTCGAATTCGAGAAGTCGCCCGCGCACTTCAATCTCGCGAGCACGGTCGAGAAAGGCGTCGTGCCGAGCGATACGCTGATCCAGGTCTCGCTCGTCAATGCGAAGGGCATGCTGTTCGCAACCACCGCCGAGCACATGCCGAAGTCGGTCGACCTGTCCGACCGCGAGCACTTCAAGGTGCACGTGAAACTCAACGACGACCAGCTCTTTATCAGCAAACCGGTGCTCGGCCGCGTGTCCGGCCACTGGACGCTGCAGATGACGCGGCGTCTCAACAATCCCGACGGCAGCTTCGCGGGCGTCGTCGTGGTGTCGGAAGACCCGAGCTACTTCACGAACGATTTCTACAACAACGCGGCGATCAGCAAGGAAGGCGTGATCACCGTCGTATCCGACACGGGCGCCGTGCTCGCGCGGCGCACCGGTTCGGCGAACAACGCGCCGGGCGCATTCTCCGCGTCCGGCGTCTACCCGGTCTCGGAGCGTGCGTCGGGTACGATCGTCGACCCGATCGACGGCGTGAAGCGCATCGTCTCGTACCGCCATCTCGACGGCTATCCGCTCGCGGTGATGGTCGGGCTGTCGCTGGCCGAGGAACTCGCCGACTACAACCACACGCGCAACGTCTATCTGCTGATGACGAGCTTCATCACGCTCGCGATGCTTGCGTTTTTCGGCGTGGCCACCGGCCTGATCAACAAGTTGCTCGGCCGCGAGCGCGAGATGACGCAGCTCGCCGAATACGATCTGCTGACAGGTCTCGCGAACCGCTACGCGACGCTGCGCGGGTTGCGCAACGACGTGTCGATGCCGGCGAGCCTGTCGCGGCTCGGCCTGCTGTTCATCGACCTCGACAACTTCAAGACCGTCAACGACACGCTCGGCCACAACGCCGGCGACATCGTGCTGCAGATGACCGCGGCGCGACTGTCCGACGCGGTCGGCGACGAAGGCACGCTCGCGCGGATCGGCGGCGACGAATTCGTCGTCGTGATGAAGGGCGACGATGTCGAGCGGCGCGCGGTACGGCTTGCCGAGGCGATCATCCGGATGTTCGGCCAGCCGTTCGACGTGCGCGGCAGTTCGTTCGTGCTGCACGCGAGCATCGGCATCGCGCTGCACACGGTCGCGAACGAAAGCGAGATCGACCTGCTGAAAAAGGCCGACCTCGCGATGTACAGTGCGAAGGACGCCGGCAAGAACTGCTACCAGTTCTACGCGCCGCACCTGTCGCATCGCGCCGACCACCTGATGCGCTGGGAGCAGCAGCTGCGCGTCGCGCTTGCCGAAGGCCAGCTGTTTCTCGCGTACCAGCCGAAGATCGACCTCACGTACCGCTACATCACCGGCTTCGAGGCGCTCGCGCGCTGGGATCATCCGGAGCACGGGATCATTTCCGCGAACGAGTTCATTTCGATTGCCGAATCGACGGGCCTCATCGTGCCGATCGGCGATTTCGTGATCCGCACGGCGTGCGAGCAGATCGCGCGCTGGCGCGACGAAGGGCACGACACGCTGACGCTCGCGATCAACATCTCGCCCGTGCAGTTCTGGCGTGGCGACCTGATCGAGACGATCTCGCGCACGCTGCAGGAAACTGGGATCGAGGCGAGCCGTCTCGAACTCGAGATCACCGAGACGGCGATGATGGAATATCCGGAGCTCGTGTCCGAGAAGATCGTCGCGCTGAAAAAGCTCGGCATCCGGATCGCGCTCGACGATTTCGGCACCGGGTATTCATCGCTGTCGTACCTGCACCGCTTCTCCGTCGACACGCTGAAAGTCGACCGCTCGTTCATACAGGCGATCCCCAACGACCGCAGCGTCTGCGTGATGGTGGCGTCGATCGTGCATCTCGCCCGCTCGCTCGGGCTGACGGTCGTCGTCGAAGGCACGGAGACCGAGGAACAGGTCGCCTGGCTGTCGGCGCTCGGGGAAATCGAGGCGCAGGGCTTCCTGTTCTCGCGCCCGGTGCCGGCCGGCGGCATCCCCGCCCTGCTCGCCCGCTTCGGTGTGTGCGGCGCCCCTGCGCGCATCGTCCCGCACCGCGCGACGGGCAGCACCGGCGTGTGAGCGCGCATTCCGCCCCCCATTGTTTCGCCCGCGCAGGCAGCGTGCCGACCTAGCGTTTTCGCTCATGGATGACTGACGCCATTCGTCGGACAATGCCGGGGCAATTGCGTCTGTGAGCCGCATTTCCCTGAGCCAGGCTTGCCTGAAGAAAAGTCATGATGCGCCTCGAAGCGGTAGAACGCGTGGAGCAGCAGGAATCCCTGTGGACCTTGTTCAAGGTCGTCGCAGGTATTTCCGCCCTGTCCTGGGGCGGGCTCGCGATGATGGCGCAGCTCGAGCGCCACTACGTTCACCGGATGCAGCGCATCGAACTGCACGCGTTCGCCGATCTCGTCGCGCTCGCCTGGCTGGTGCCGGGCCCGGTCGGCTGCAACGTCGCGGTACAGGTCGGCCATACGCTGCACGGCCGCGCCGGCGCCTGGATCGCCGGCCTGGCGAGCGTGCTGCCGTTCTTCGTGATGATGACGCTGTTCGCGATCTTCTATCGCACGCCGCTCGTGCGGTCGCTCGCAGCGCCCGTGATGCTCAGCCACTTCAGCATGGTGCTCGCCGCACTGATCGGCGTCACGTGGATCAAGCAATTTCGTACGCTGGTGCGCGAGCCCATCGAGCAGACGATCGCGGCGCTGTCGACGATCCTGCTCGCGTTCGCCCATAGTCCGGCCACCTTCGTCGCGATTCTTTTCGCCGCATTCGCAGCGGGCTGGCTGACCGGTCCGTCGCCCGCCCAGGCGGCCGCACTCGCGCAGCCGCGCCGCGACCGCAAGCTGCTGGTGCTACTCGGCGTTTTCGCCATACTGTGCGCGCCACCGGTGCCCCGCAGCTACCAGGCACCGCTGGTGCGGCGGAGCAT
>NZ_JAHACR010000486.1 GCF_018375725.1 Burkholderia sp.
AGCGGCACCGGTTCCGGCGTGAATGCGAGCTGCTCGGGCAGCAGATCGGGCACGAGTTCGATCGTCGCGCCGAGCGGCACCGGCTGGCGGATCTTCGCCGGGACGCCGTCGACACGCACGCGCTGCGCCTCGATCCAGCTCTGCAGGCGGCTGCGCGAGAATTCGGGAAAAAGCTGCGCCAGCGCCTTGTCGAGGCGTTCGCCGGCGAGCGCGGGCGGCACTTCGACGACGCGCGGCGCATCGACGTCCGAAGCGGACGGCGCGCCGGACGACGACAATGCGTCGCCGGCCAGATCGTCATCGAGCGAATCGCCGGCGGCAGCGTCGGCGAGGCGATCGCTTGGGCTATAATCTTCGCGATTTGACGTGCCCGACTGGGCATTCAACGAACTTGAACGGGTCATTTAGACTGGGTCACCGAGACTTGAAGCTAGGACATGCGAGCATGATGAATTCGACCAAACGTGCGGCAAAAACCGTCGCCGCCCGGGCTGCGATGGTTGCGGCCGCGGCCCTCATCGCCGGCTGCCACGGCTTGCCGCAGAAGCAGGACGAGACGGCGACCTGGTCGAGCAACAAATTATACTCAGAGGCTCAGGATGCGCTGGCCGGCGGTGACTGGGGCAAGTGCGCGAAATACTTCGAATCGCTGCAGGGCCGCGACCCGTTCGGCCATTTCGAGCAGCAGGCGCAGATCAACGTCGCGTACTGCAACTGGAAGGACAACGAACTGGCGGCCGCCGACCAGGCCGTCGACCGCTTCATCCAGCTTCACCCGGATCACCCCGATATCCCGTATGCGTACTATCTGAAGGGCATGATCCACTTCAACGACGATCTGGGCCTGTTCGGCCGCTTCGCGGGGCAGGACATGAGCGAGCGCGATCCGCAGGCGCTGCGCGAATCGTATGACGCGTTCAAGGTCGTCGTCGACCGCTTCCCGAAGAGCAAGTACGCACCGGACGCGGCGGCGCGGATGCGCTACATCGTCAATGCGCTCGCATCGCACGAAGTGCATGCGGCCGACTACTACTACCGCCGCGGCGCTTACGTTGCCGCGATCAACCGCGCGCAGCTCGCGATCAAGGAATACAAGGGTGCGCCGGCGATCGAGGATGCGCTGCACATCATGATGCTGTCGTACGACAAGCTGAACCAGCCGGAGCTCGCCGAAGACACGAAGCGCGTGCTCGCCGGCACGTTCCCGGACAGCCCGTACATCACCGGCCGTACGCGCGCCGGTGCGAAGAAGTCGTGGTGGCAGTTCTGAACCACTGCTTCGCGTGACATGAAAAAACCCGGCCGCCTGGCCGGGTTTTGTTTTGCGCCGCACGCTGGCACGCGCTGCCGGAAAAAACAGCGCTTACACGCCCTTGTCCGCGCGCTGCTCCGCGAAAAACGCCTCGACGACCTCGATCTCCCGGGTGCGCTTGAACGGCGGCAGGCTTTGCCAGATCCGCCGCCCGTACGGCTTGTCGACGAGACGCGTGTCGCAGATCATCAGCACACCGCGATCGGTTTCTGCGCGAATCAGGCGTCCCGCGCCCTGCTTCAACGTGATCACGGCCTGGGGCAGCTGATGCACGGCAAACGGGCTCAAGCCCTTCTTCGTCAGCGCATCGAGCCGCGCCGCCAGCACCGGATCATCAGGCGGCGCGAACGGCAGCTTGTCGATCACGACGAGCGACAGCGCGTCGCCGCGCACATCGACACCTTCCCAGAAGCTCTGGCTGCCGACGAGGATCGCATTGCCATACGCGCGGAAGCGGTCGAGCAGCTCGGTGCGGCTTGCATCGCCCTGCACGAGGAGTGGCTTGTTCCAGCCGCGCGACTCGATCACGCTGCGCAGCT
>NZ_JAHACR010000070.1 GCF_018375725.1 Burkholderia sp.
CCAGCTCGACCGCCTCGTCTGCCGCCGCCACGGTCTGCACCGGGCGCTCGACCCGCGCGCCCGAACGATCGAAGATCCGCACCTGGCCGGCCGTCAGTTCGACGATGTCGCCTTCCTCGAGAAAGATGAACCGGTCGGTGATCCCCGCGAGCGCGAGCGAATCCGACGCGACGAAACACTCGCCGTCCTTCAGGCCGACGACGAGCGGCGAGCCGAGCCGCGCGCCGACGAGCCGCTGCGGCTCGGACTTGCTGAACACCGCGATCGCATAAGCGCCGTGCAGTTGCGAGGTCGCGTCGCGCACGGCCGCGAGCAGATCGCCGCGATACTTGCTGTGGATCAGGTGCGCCACGACTTCGGTGTCGGTCTGGCCGTCGAATTCGTATTGCTGGTCTGACAGTTGTGAACGCAACGTTTCGTGATTTTCGATGATGCCGTTGTGCACGAGCGCGATCTCGTCGCGCGAGAAGATCGGATGCGCGTTGCAGGTGGCGGGCGCACCGTGCGTCGCCCAGCGCGTATGCGCGATACCCGTGCTGCCGCTGAGCCCGGCGTCCACCACATGCGCCGCGAGATCCGCGACGCGCGAGACGCTGCGCTCGCGTCGCGCCTCGCCGTCGACCACGGTGGCGACACCGCACGAGTCGTAGCCGCGATACTCGAGGCGACGTAAACCTTCAATCAGGATCGGAATGATGTTCCGTTGCGCGACCGCGCCGACGATGCCACACATGACGCGTTACCTCCAGTGAAAAACCCGATGCCGCGCGCATGCGCGCGATGTATGTCGACGGCACATGCGCATGCGATACGGTGTGGTACGGCGTGCGCGGCCGTCTTGCCGGAGCCGCGCCGCGGGACGGCGCACGCGCGCCGCACACATGAGCACACCGATCCGGATTCCGTCGCCGGCATATGACGAGAGCGGGCAATCCCGTGTCGGCAGGATCGGACTGACGGGCAGCGCACATCGTGCGCGCGGGCATGAAGCACGGTGCGGGCGTTCGGCACGGCGGCGGCCGGCTGCATGCGCGACCGCTCGTCGGTGGCCGCACGGCGGACGCACCGCATGCCGGTGACCGGCATGTATGGAATCGATGGTTCGTCCATGCGCGCGCCTGGACGGTATGCCATACATGAACGCGATACGACAGCCGGACGGCATCGCCGCCTCCGGATCGGGCCGCACGGCGAGAACGGGCGAACAGCGCGCGCCAGTCGCAGACGGCGGACGGGCGATGCGCAAGGCGGCGGGCAAGGGTGGATCGACCGGCAACGGCTCGCACGGCTTGACGCGCCGGACAGGGCGGGCGCGCCAACGCATGACGCTTGCGCCGGCCAGCATGGCAAAAAGCCACGGACACGCGGCGGGATATGGCAGCGGCAGCGCGTCTCCGCGGCACGCCGGACAGGCGTGCATCGCGTCATAGGCGGCCAGCGCGCAGGCGAGCGCGAGCAGCAGCAAATCTTCGATGCCGAACGAACCCGCCCGCCAGTCCTTCATCGTTCGTCCCCGCGTCCGCGACGGGGTCGCCGTCGCGGGCATACAGGATTCAGGAGGAGCCGGCGGAGCATGCGTCAACGCGGCGCCGCTTCCCGCAATCAGCACCGCAGACGCTGATCCCTCGCGCCTTTTCCCGGCCTCGTATCAGTCACATCAGCCGTCCCGGATTAGCGGCCTGTCGTTCGCACACATGGGACGGGGCTATTCCTACCGGAAGCAAGGGCCGAGCCATGCCCCGTCCGGCAAGATACGGGGCGGATTGCGGTCATGCGTCAGCCGCCCGGGCGGCGCGTTTTTGATTCATTGGCGTATCAGCGGCGGAACCCGCGTCCGGCACCGTGCGCTCACGCTGCATCGCCGCGCACATGCCGCAGGCGCGGCGGCGGAGCGCGAGCGCAAGGCATCCGGCTCGATGTGAGCACGCAGGAACGGTTCGACACGCAAATACGCGAGACTCACCGTTGCCATGCAGAAGAAGATCGGCATATGCATGCGAGACGCCCGTATCACGGACGCAACGTTTCGACGCGGTCATGCGATGTCAGCGATGACGTGCACCGAGGTGGGGAAAATCCCCATGCATGCGCAACGGTCGTCAACCCACATGTCTCACGCACAGGCAGGGCTCGCATTGCGTGGCGCACATCGCCGATCGCCGCTTCCGGCACATGCATCGTGACTGTTCGCCATCCTATTAAAGTCGCGCGAAGGTAAGAAAAAAAACATCGTCGATGCACCGTCGGTGCTCAGCGACGGCCCGTGCACGTGCGCCGTATCAGGTGTGAAACGTTCCGGTGCGCCCGTGCGAACCCTGCGGTGCAACGTGCGGTGCCTTCGCCGTGCGCGGCGCGGCTGGTTTGGATTTTGCAGCGTCAGGCGTGACGCCGCCGCTTGCGCCTGCGACGCGGTGGTGCGACGCGAATCATTCAGCCGGCGGAACCCACGTTCGACAAGGAACGACAGATGACATAGCTTGCCACTCGCAACGAGATGGCGGGTACGGAGACGCTTCGCCGGCGTATGCCCCCTCGACGAAACGGCCCCGGCCTTCGCGCAACGCGGCCGTCGGCCTGCCCGTGCGAACCGGTCAGGCGCGGCCCGGTTTAGATTGCATTGCGCCGCCGATCCCAGCGTACGGCACGCTCAGGCAGCCTCGCGCGCCTGAACGATCGGAATCAGGGAGCAATTCGAGAGTCACCATGCGGAAATTTCTGTTTGTATTCGGCACGCGTCAGGAGACGGTCGGGATGGCGCCGCTCGTGCGTGCACTCAAGGCCCACGGGAACGTCGATGCGAAGGTCTGCGTGACCGCACGGCGCCAGGAGCTGTTCGACCAGTTGCTGACGCTGTTCGACATCACGCCCGATTACGAGCTCAACCTGACGGCACCCGGCCACGCGCAGACCGACGTGGCGACCGGCCTGCTGCATGCGATCGGCACGATGTTCGACCGATTGCATCCGGATACGGTGGTCGTGTACGGCGACACGACCACCACGCTGATGGTCAGCCTTGCCGCGTTCTACCGGTATCTGCCGGTTGCGCACGTCGAAGCCGGGTTGCGCAGCGGCGACATCTGGTCGCCGTGGCCGGAGGAGTTGAACCGCCGCATGACCGATGCCGTATCGACCTGGCATTTCGCGCCGACCGAGCGGGCGCGGCACAATCTGTTCAGCGAGGGCGTGCCGGCCGGCAGTGTCGTCCTGAGCGGCGATACGCTGATCGACGCGCTGCAGGGCGTGCAGCGCATCCTCGAACGCGACGACGCCTATGCGCGCATCATGGCCGAGCGCTATCCGTTTCTCGACGGCAGCGGACGCGTCGTGCTGGTAACCGGCCATCATGCGCATACCGGCGATCTGGTCGCCCGCTTCTGTCGGGCGCTGCGCGTGCTGGCCGCCCGTCATCATGACGTGCAGTTCGTGTACGCGATGTGCGGAGAGCCGCTCGTCGATGCGCCGATGCACGCGCAGCTCGACGGTCTGTCGAACCTGCACGTGATCGAACCGCAGGCCTACCTGCCGTTCGTGTATCTGATGTCGCGCGCGCACCTCATCATCACCGATTCGAGTGGCATCCAGGAGGAAGGGCCGGCGCTCGGCAAACCCGTGCTCGTCACGCGCGACACGAGCGAACGCCCCGAGGCGATCATGGCCGGCACGGCGCGGCTCGTCGGGACGGATGCCGTGCGGCTCGTGCACGAAGCGTCGCGCCTGATCGACAGCGACAGCGCATACGACGAGATGTCGCACGCGCATAACCCGTATGGCGACGGACACGCGTGCGAGCGAATCGTGCACGCGCTGCTGAGCCGGCCGCATGCGCTGCCGCAGATCACGAGTTTTGGAATGGGAACGGTCGAGATGCCGTACAACGCGCTGGCGCTTGGACTGCATGCGCTGCGTTCGGCTTGAATGAAGGACGCCGCGCGAACCTTCCGCGCGGCGCTTTTTCTAACGGCGCCTGCATGTACCTGAAGGTAATGCGTGACGCCAGACCCCTTCGATTTGTTCGTTGGTAGGCTCGATTGGATTCGAACCAACGACCCCCACCATGTCAAGGTGGTGCTCTAACCAACTGAGCTACGAGCCTGTGTGAAGGCGCAGATTATAGGGAAGCTTTTTGCGCAGCACAAGCATTTCGCAACATTTTCTTTGTCGGGGTGTGGAGCAGGGCGATCGGACAGCTGCGTGGCGGGATGTGTTCGACGCGGTCGGTGCGGTGCCGGCAGTCATCGACTCATGCGTGCTCGCCATGCCGGCGAGCACCTTTCGCTGCATGTCGATGCGTGGACGTGCGCAGTCGACGCGGCGAAATCACATGCCGGGCCGCACGGCGCAGGCCCAGCGCTGCGAGCGTCCGCACGCAGGATTCGGTAAGGGGAAGCGCGGATATTTCGGTTGCTCACTCGCATCGGCAATCAATGCATCTCCGAAACGACGCACCCCAGGCCGCCACCCACAGAAAATCCTGTGAAGGCGCATCGGGACATCCGGGTTATCCACAGAGGCCTTTGGAAAACCGCTCTGTGATGCTGAGAATTCACAGTGGAACGATTGAGGATATCTGTGCGAACTGTGGCGCGCGCCAAAAGTTGTTCCACACAGCACAGAACTGTGCACGGGTCATGCTCACAGTTATCAATCTCACAGGGTGCTGGCTCTTCAAGACGTTAGGGCAGTTATCCACTGTGCGGCGCGATGCTTGTTAACTACTACTACGTTTGTATACGTATTCGTTTAACACCATAGGATAAGCACAGGACTGTGGCTGTGTTTTGCTCACACAGCGGCTGTGGTTCTGTGAAAAGCAGGGAGAAGAAGGGGTCAGCGGAAGCTCGCAGCAGGCTTCAAATTGGGGACTGAATCTGCGGATCGCCCGTTCTGACGGCGATTCGCCGGAGATCTTTCACCGGCAAAGCGCAAAAATCGGTGAGACCGGCAAGAAAGGCACATTCACCGATACCGCGCGGAGCACGGTCGCCGGTTCATGTGCGGCGTCGCATGCGCATTGGCGAACGCATGCAGACGTGAAAGGGATTGATGATCGCGCGATAACGCAGGTGTCACTTGACCGTCAAAACACAGCCGTCATGCACACGAGCGGTTCACATCGGCTGCAATCTCAAGTCTGTTCGTCGAGGGCTGTCGCGACGGCCTTCTCGCCAAGACTATCTGCAGGCCCGACTACCGCGTAGTTGAAACCCTGCAGTGAGCCGTAACGCGCCAATAGCTCACCGTCCACGCGCTTGCCAGCCGCGAGCAGACGATGCGCCGATTCCGGCGGCCGCACATAGAAACTCAACGTCCGTCCTGCCGGATCCTCGTACAGCACCATCGCGGCCGGGCCATGTTCCGTCGCGAACAACCGTCCGCCGACCGGCCTGAACCCGGCTTCGGTGAGGTCGGGGAGTTTCATCTTCGCACCCACGCGTTTGACGAGCCACGCTTGTAAATCGTCCGGCGCGCCCGGCGCGAAATCGACACGCGCGTCGCGATCGATCGCCATCAGCCTGTACGCCTCGACCGCATCGCTCATCGGCGCGACAGGCGCACTCGCGCCGTTCCACCCGCGCGCCTGCCATCCTCCAAACATGCCGATCCCGATACAAAGCACGCACGATGCAGCCGTTGCACACCGCATACGGGTGCGCGCCGCGCGTCTCGCCCGAATCGCAGCAGGATCCGGCGTCGGATCGCCGGACGGCAGCGGCACGTTCGCCAATGCAGCCCGCAGCCGCTGCGCATCCAGCCGCCATTGGCGCACCTGTTCCGCGCGTTCCGGATGATGCGCGAGATAGCGTTCGACCGCCGCGCGCTCGTCATCGTCGAGACGGCCGTCGACGTAGGCGTGGAGATCGTGTTCGTTGGGCGGCATGTTCATTTCATCAATCGCAGCGCAGGGGCGGGAATCTCGCCGTCGCACAGGTTGCGCAGTGCCTGGCGTGCGCGGGAAAGCCGCGACATCACGGTGCCGATCGGCACGTCGAGCAGATCGGCGACTTCCTGGTAGCTGAAACCCTCGACGGCGACGAGCAGCAGCAGGCTGCGTTGCTCGGCGGAGAGGCGTCCGAATGCTTCGAGCATGGCGCGCGCGGCCACCTCGCGTTCGGCAGATGGCCAGTGCGGCGCGTCGTCCTCCCGAATGCGGCCGAGCAGCCACGCGTAGCGCTTCGCGCTGCGCTTGCCGTCGATAAACCGCCGATACAGGATCGTGAAGAGCCAGCTTCGCAACGATGCGTCGTCGCGCCGGCCCGACCCGCTCGACAGGGCGCGCTCGAGCGTCGACTGGACGAGATCGTCGGCCGCATGGATGTCGCGGGTCAGCCAGAGCGCGAAGCGGCGCAGTCTCGGCAGGAGTTCGCGCAGCTGGTCGTCGTCGGGTCGGTTCGAGGCCATGGCGGGCGGGAAGCCGGCTGGGATTGGGGTTCGGTGCGTGAGACGCCTGCCGGGAAAGTGTATTCCACAGGACGCGAAAAATATTTCGATGGAATAAAGCGGGCGGCGGGACGTCTTACGCGTTCGACACAGGACCTGGTGGTCAGGAGTGAATCTCATGGAGCAATCTTCTTCACCCGGCGGCCCGGGGCGCGGATGGTGGCGCTGGGCCGTGATCGGCGGTGTCGTGGCGGGCGTGGCCGCGGCGTTCGGGTACGTCGGCGGGTGGCTCGCGCCGGCGAGGCTGACGCCGCAGCGGATCGTCGATG
The DNA here is from genome assembly GCF_018375725.1 of Burkholderia sp. Classification (GTDB taxonomy): domain Bacteria; phylum Pseudomonadota; class Gammaproteobacteria; order Burkholderiales; family Burkholderiaceae; genus Burkholderia. Next base: position 6,711 of record NZ_JAHACR010000070.1, read on the forward strand.
CATTGCAGCGCAATGGCGGACTGCATCCGGGCTATCGACGGAATCACGCGAAAGGCGTCTGCGTGACGGGATACTTCGAAGGCAACGGTGCGGCAAGCCAATATTCGACCGCACCGTTCTTTCGTGCGGTGAGGACGCCGGTCGTCGGACGGTTCGCGTTGCCCGGCGGGAATCCGTATGCGCCGGATAACAGCGTGCCGATCCGGAGTCTGGCGTTGACACTGACCGCGCCGAATGGCGCGCAATGGCGGACGGGGATGAACAGCATGCCGGTCTTTCCGGTGACGACACCGGAGGCTTTCTATGAGCAGACGGTGGCGAGCCGGCCCGATCCGAAGACAGGGAAACCGGATCCACTGAAAATCAAGGCATTCTTCGATCGGCATCCGGAGACGGCGGCATTTCGGAAATGGATAAAAGGTGCGAAGCCGAGTGCCAGCTTCGTCACCGAGACCTATTACGGGCTGAATGCGTTTTATCTCGTCGACGCGTCGGGGCGCAGACAGGCGGTCAGGTGGCGGGTCGTGCCGGAGCAAACCGCGGCGGCAGGGGATGTGGCGAAGGCCGGGGAGCCGAATGTGTTGCGGGATGACCTGACGCGGCGTATCGCGACCGGTGCGCAGAAATGGAAGTGGCTGATCACCCTCGCGAAGCCCGGCGATCCGGTGGACGATGCCACTCAAGTCTGGCCTGCGGACAGGGCGACGATCGATGCGGGGACGCTTGTGCTCGATCGCGTCGAGCCGCAGGACAGCGGGCCATGCCGGGATGTGAATTACGACCCGACGGTGCTGCCTGACGGCATTCAGGCATCGGATGATCCGCTGCTCGCGGCGAGGTCGGCGGCGTATGCCGATTCGTATCTGCGGCGAACAAGCGAAGAGGCGGGTATTCCGGGCAACGCGTACGCAACGTCGGAGAAACCATGATGAAAACCGTGTTCAGTCTTCCTGCGCGCGTGCTGCATTGGGTCATGGCGGTGATGGTCGTCGCGATGCTGTTTATCGGGGTTGGGATGGTCGCGTCGGTGTCGGAACGGCATGCGGTGCTTGTGGCGATTCATAAGCCGCTTGGCGTTGCGGTGCTGGTGCTGGTTTGTGTGCGGGTGGCGGTGCGGCTCAGCTCGAGGCCGCCGGCGCTGCCCGCAGATATGCCGGCGTGGCAGCGATTCGCGGCGCATGGCTCGCATCTCGTGTTGTATGTGCTGATGATCGCGATGCCGCTCGTCGGATGGGCGATGCTGTCGGCGGGCGGGTATCCGGTCACGCTGGGCGGCGGCGTGCAGCTGCCGGCGATTGTGCCGGCCGATCCGATCCTGTTCGCATGGTTGCGCCACGTGCATCGGTGGCTGGCGTATTTGCTTTTTGCGACATTTCTAGCGCATCTGGGGGCAGCGCTTTATCACGGGCTCATTCGCAAGGATGGCGTGGTGAGTGCGATGGTTGGGCGGCGAAATGGCGAATGTGCGGTGTGAGCACTTGGATCGCGTGTAGTGAACTCGGCCCAATCCGATCGCGATTGTCTGTGGTGCAAAAAAACAGCGGCCATCTCGATGAGATGGCCGCTGTTCGTTTCGACGCGTTGGCGGGTTAGGCGGAGCTGACCCGAGCGGTCGGGACACATCCATCAATGTCTCGATGGATGGGGTCGAAAAATCGCAGTTTTATGGCTCCTGCTACACACACTGTAGACAGATGCATTACCTGAGAAGCTGGTCCTTGCCAGATAAGGCGCGCCAGCCAATGCGGGCGCATAACGTAAGAAAAACGGACGTAATTGCTGGGAAATTTCGGTCAAGGTCTATCACATTCGGTATGGCCGAAGCCTCCGGAATGAAGCTCTCCTGTCACATCCCATCTGCAATGTTTGCAATCGAAATTCAAAAAACACCGTCCGCCGCAGCTGGGCGTTTTGTGGCGGGCTACGCTCCATCAGCGATGGTCGCCACCTTTGACTTCTCAGGGGCCAGTCGTATTGCTAAAAAGTCCCGCAATGGCTGCAACTCATCCAACGGCAGCTTCGTTACGATACGCGCCGCATCGCGTAGCGCAGAACCTTGGTCAATTCCAAGTGCATCGGCGAGTATTCGGAACTCGTCATGAGCGTCTGCGCGAAGAGCATCATCCAGAACTTCGGCTCCGGCGTCTGGCTCCAAATGAAACTCAGAACTGAACTCATCAAGCCCAACCGACCGCAACTGCTGGAGCATCCATCGCTCCGGCCATGCGTCGCCCGGAAGCGTTGATAGTCGCTGCGATAGCCAAGTTTTCGCCAAATCTGGGCTAGGTACCGTCTCCAAGGCGTTCAAAAACGATTTCTCGTGTTGCTTCGCCTTGCCAGCCTGGTCACCGTCCAAAACAGCAACTACACTTCGAGTCGGGTCATCCTTGAAGCGGGCAGCCAAGTGCCGAACTACGGCAGTGTGAGAGCCGATAGGAAGGATGCGCACGCGCACGCGGTCGCCAGTCTTCATCAACGCGAGCATGAGGGCCGCCGCGACTTCGTCTTCGACCAGAATGTCTAACTCCAAGCCGTTTCGACCACTGAGCTTCCCAACTGCATAATTAGGTGAGATAGCTTGCGTTATCAATGTTCGTGAGTCGGTGCTCTCGACAAAATAGCGCGCCTCAGGTGGCAGCGACTCGAGAATAACCGGTGAGTGCGTCGTGCAAATCACCTGAATATATCGCTCGCGACACAGCTCTTTCAAGTGGTGCACAAGACGTCGTTGGGCCTGCTCATGTAAACCAAGTTCCAGCTCATCAACCAAGATGAGTGCGTGGCTCGGACATGAGTAAATATGCGACAGAAGCTCGAAAAGGGCATTCTCTCCGGCACCCATGTTGAATCCGGAATAAGTACCGCCATTTCTTATAACTAGGGGTAAACGATATTTTGATGCCTGTTTTACCTGAAAATCGTCGTAGGAGTTACCCAGTATTTTACCAACCGCTGCAGCGACTTTCTCTTCCCATCCGGCTTTTTTCAAAGCTTTGAATACCGACCTGTACCCAACCGCCACACTTTTTTCAGAATGCGGAACGAGGCGGCTTATTCCAAAAAACATTACCTCACGTTCAACTCGGCGATTGTACTCCGTCCATTTACCACCATGTTTTTTCTGACGTCGCTGATACCCTAATCCACTACCGTCCGGCAGTTTGGCTGATTGACTCCAGCCGTTGTGCCTAATTCCGTAGTAAATAGTGATGCCTTCGGGCGGAAGTTCTTCTGCTGACTGCACGAAAAAATCCGAAAATGTATAGTAGGAGTACTTCCTCCCCGGCAACGCGGCCGTTGGTTTTCCTGAATGATGAAAGGCGCATGCAGCAAGAGCAAGGATGGTTGATTTTCCCGATCCATTCTTTCCTGCGATTGCTGATATCGGATATTCAAATTCCAAGGAGCACGGCTTCAAACTTCGAATGCGCCCCTCATATAAATCGATGGATTCAAGTGTTTGCCTCGTATTGTCAGCCTCAAACCACTTTAAATTTTCCTTATCCAGCTGCGAATATTTATAACCCATGTGGCTCCCCAGCTTCCATTGCCATTACCATCTACTTTATTCAGAGCGTCTGCTCCCCTTGCGCAGCGGGTATCAGTGGATAGTCTGGCGTTTCCCCTCTCGCCAGAAAGTCGCTCCTAACTCAATAAGATAATTACTGTGCAGAATAATTTATTTACAGCCCCCCGACTTGAAGCGTCTTTAATCGTCATGGTGTTTGCCAGCGCTTGAATCATCCAAGTAAATGGCGCTTGACTCTTGATGCTGGCGCCAGACGCTACGATAGGACTCACTACCGCCCGTGGCAAGATGTCGTTGTCCTGTCGTTCAACGACAATCTGCGGCGGTCACTCAGTTTAAATTGAATAGGGACATATGGCTATATCAATTCAGTGTTACGAGAGCTATGTAGCTAGCTGTTCGTTCAAAATGAAGGCGTTTCTCGGAATACCCGGTCGTGAGCTCCACATCCCACATCAGCGGGTCATCCCGCTATGGAAATATCAGAGGCAGCGGAGTCTATGAGTTACCCGCAAATCCGGACTGTCAATAACAAAGACCCATAAGTTTCTCAACTTATGGGTCCGTTTTTCTCAGGTTATGCGGCTATCTACACACACCATCAAACGTCAATATTCCCCGCCCGCAACGCATTCGACTCGATGAACGCTCTCCGCGGCTCGACCTCGTCTCCCATGAGCGTCGTAAAGATCCCGTCCGCCGCAATCGCATCTTCGATCTGCACGCGCAGCAGTCGCCGCACCGCCGGATCCATCGTGGTTTCCCAAAGCTGCTCCGGGTTCATCTCGCCGAGACCCTTATAGCGCTGCTTGGACACATTCCGCTCGGCGTCCGCGAGCAGCCACTTCATCGCCCCCTTGAAGTCGGTCACGGCCATGCTGCGCTCCCCGCGCTTGATCTCCGCGCCTTCCCCAATCAGCCCCTTGAACGTATTCGCGGTGTTCACCAGCTGCTGATAATCCGCCGTGTGCTGGAATTCCTCGTCGATCACCGACACCCGCACATTCCCGTGATGCGCCCGCTCGACACGCAGCGACCGCAACTCGCGCACCGGATCATAAGCCGCCACGACTTGCACGCCGTTCTTGGTCGCATCGTCGTGAAGTGCAGCTTGCAGCGCCCTGGCCGATGCCTCGGTCGACGCTTCGGTGCTGAGATCGATCGACACGCCGTCCATGATCGCTTCCAGCGCCGCCGGGTCATACAACCGGCTCAGCCGCTCGATCACGCTCCGCGACATCAGGTACGAGCGCGCCAGTTCCCCAAGCGCATCGCCCGCAATCGGAAGCGCGTTCGCGCTCGGCAGCAGTTCCGAACCTTGCAGCGCCAACCGCAGCATATGCGCGTTGAGCTCGCCGTCATCCTTCAGATACCGCTCGTCCTTGCCCGCCTTCACCTTGTAGAGCGGCGGCTGCGCGATATACACGTACCCGCGCTCGATCATCTCCGGCATCTGGCGATAGAAGAACGTGAGCAGCAGCGTCCGGATGTGCGCACCGTCGACGTCCGCGTCGGTCATGATGATGATGCGGTGATAACGGAGCTTTTCGAGGTTGTAGTCATCCTTGCCGATGCCACATCCCAGCGCCGTCACCAGCGTCACGATCTGCTCGGAAGACAGCAGCTTGTCGTACCGCGCCTTCTCCACGTTGAGCACCTTGCCGCGCAGCGGCAGGATCGCCTGGAACTTCCGGTCGCGCCCTTGCTTGGCCGACCCGCCCGCCGAGTCGCCCTCGACGATGTAGATTTCCGACTTCGCCGGATCCTTTTCCTGGCAATCCGCGAGCTTGCCCGGCAGCCCGACGCCGTCGAGCACGCCCTTGCGCCGCGTCATCTCCCGCGCCTTGCGCGCGGCATCGCGCGCGCGCGCCGCTTCGACGATCTTCCCGCAGATGATCTTCGCGTCGTTCGGCGTTTCCAGCAGAAACTCCTCCAGCGCCTTCGCCACCACTTCTTCGACCGGCGCACGCACTTCCGAAGACACCAGCTTGTCCTTCGTCTGCGAGCTGAACTTCGGCTCCGGCACCTTCACCGACAGCACGCAGGACAACCCTTCGCGCATGTCGTCGCCCGACGTCTCGACCTTCGCCTTCTTGGCGATCTCGTTGTCGGCAATGTACTTGTTGATCACGCGCGTCATCGCCGCACGCAGGCCGGTCAGGTGCGTCCCGCCATCCCGCTGCGGGATGTTGTTCGTGAAGCACAGCACGTTCTCGTTGTAGCTGTCGTTCCACTGCATCGCGACTTCCACGCCGACGCCGTCCTTCTCGCCGATGATGTGGAAGATCGTCGGATGCAGCGTGCTCTTCGTCTTGTTGATGTACTCGACGAAGCCCTTCACGCCGCCCGCGAACGCGAAATCGTCTTCCTTGCCCGAACGCAGATCCGTGAGACGGATCCGCACGCCGTTATTCAGGAACGACAGTTCGCGCATGCGCTTCGCGAGAATGTCGTAGTGATACTCGACGGTCCCGAAGATCGTCGGATCGGCCATGAAGTGCACTTCGGTCCCGCGGTTCTCGGTGTCGCCGATCACCGGCATCGGCGACACTTCGACGCCGTCGACCATCTCGATCTCGCGGTTCTGCACGATGCCGCGATGGAATTCCATGAAGTGCTTCTTGCCGTTGCGGCGCACGGTCAGCCGCAGCCAGCTCGACAGTGCGTTCACGCACGACACGCCCACGCCGTGCAGGCCGCCCGACACCTTGTAGCTGTTCTGGTCGAACTTGCCGCCGGCATGCAGTTCGGTCATCACGATCTCGGCGGCGCTGCGCTTCGGTTCGTGCTTGTCGTTCATCTTCACGTCGGTCGGAATCCCGCGGCCGTTGTCGGTCACGGAAATCGAGTTGTCCGCGTGGATCGTCACGTGAATGTCGTTGCAGTACCCGGCCAGCGCCTCGTCGATCGAGTTGTCGAGCACTTCGAAAACGAGGTGGTGCAGACCGGTGCCGTCCGACGTGTCGCCGATGTACATCCCGGGGCGCTTGCGCACCGCTTCCAGACCTTCGAGGATCTGGATCGACGAGGCGCCGTAGCTGCTGTTATCGGGCTGCGTATTGTGCTGTTCAGTCATGGATATCTTCCGGTTCTGCGAGACCACTCAAGCGGCGGCGTGATGCGTTTTCGGCTGAAAACGCCAGGCCGCGCCAGTTTTCCTGACCTCGCCCCGGCGCCTGACCGGCGCCAGAAGGAGAGGTTGTTGATTCGCCATAAAAACGCCAAAGGGGCTTGCCGCCCCCTGGTGTGTGTCGTGTGTCGCGCGCGTCAGATGCGCATCGGCATCACGACATACTTGAACTCGTCGTTCTCGGGCACCGTGATCAGTGCACTCGAGCTGGCGTCGCCGAGGCTCACCTGCACGGTGTCGACCTTGAGGTTCGCGAGCACGTCGAGCAGGTACGTGACGTTGAAGCCGATGTCGACCGTATCGCCCTGGTAGGCGATTTCCAGTTCTTCCTGCGCCTCTTCCTGATCGGCGTTGGTCGACATGATCTTCAGCTGGCCCGGCGCGATGATGCAGCGCACGCCCTTGAACTTGTCCGACGTCAGGATCGCGGCGCGCTGCAGCGAGCGCTGCAGTTCTTCACGGCCGATCTCGAACGTGTTCTTGTGTGCCTTCGGGATCACGCGCTGGAAGTCGGGGAACTTGCCCTCGACCAGCTTCGACACCAGTTCGACCTGGCCGAACGTGAACTTGGCCTGGGTCTGCGCGATATCGATCTTGACGGTGTCGTCGATGTCCTCGAGCAGGCGCTGCAGTTCGAGGATGGTCTTGCGCGGAACGATCACTTCCTGGCGGCCGAACGCGCCTTCGATCTTCATCGACGAGAACGCGAGGCGGTGGCCGTCGGTCGCGACCGCCATCAGCTGGTCGCCGTCGACGACGAGCAGCATGCCGTTCAGGTAGTAGCGGATGTCCTGCTGCGCCATCGCGAAGTGCACCATGCCGAGCAGCTGGCGGAACGCCTTTTGCGGGACGGTGAGGCTGGCGCCGAAATCCTTCGCTTGCGCGACGGTCGGGAACTCGTCTGCCGCGAGCGTCTGCAGCGCGAAGCGGCTCTTGCCGGACTGGACCGTCAGCCGCTTGTCGGCGAGCGACAGCGTGACCTGGCCGTCAGGCATCGCGCGCAGGATGTCGAGCAGCTTGCGCGCCGCAACCGTGGTCGCGACCTGTTCGCCGCCGACGCCGAAATCGGCGCGCGTCGTGATCTGCAGCTCCAGGTCGGTCGACAGGAACGAAACGTCCGGGCCGTTCTTGGTGATCAGCAGGTTGGCGAGGATCGGCAACGTATGGCGGCGTTCGACGATGCCGCTGACCGTTTGCAGCGGCCTGAGGAGGGTGTCTCGTTCGGTCTTGACCAGTTGCATAGAGTTCCTTCGTTGAGATAACGGCCTGCAGCAGCCTCGCAACGCCCCGCCGCGCAGGCTCATGGCCCGCCGCCGCCGGAGCGGTCAAACCTGTATTGTGCCTCAAAACAGAACAGCCCCCGTTAAATTGGGGCGGTTGCAGGATTCGCCGGTACAGCCCTTCGGCGTTTGCGGCTCAGCCTTTCAGCGTTTGCTCCAGCACGTGCAGCTCGTGGTTGAGCTGCGCGTCCTTGCTCCGTTCGTCGGCGATCTTGCGCACCGCGTGCAGCACGGTCGTGTGATCGCGTCCGCCGAACAGCTCGCCGATTTCCGGCAGGCTCTTCTGGGTCAGTTCCTTCGCGAGGTACATCGCGATCTGGCGCGGCCGCGCGATGTTCGCCGGACGCTTCTTCGAATACATGTCGGCGACCTTGATGTTGTAGAAGTCGGCGACGGTCTTCTGGATGTTCTCGACCGAGATCTGCCGGTTCTGCACCGTCAGCAGGTCCTTCAGTGCCTCCTTGGTCAGCTCGATCGAGATCTCGCGGCCGTGGAACTTCGAATACGCGAGGATCTTGCGCAGCGCGCCTTCGAGTTCGCGGACGTTCGAGCGCAGGTGCTTCGCGACGAAGAACGCGACGTCTTCCGACAGGTTCACGCCTTCGGACTGCGCCTTGCGCATCAGGATCGCGACGCGCATTTCCAGCTCGGGCGGCTCGATCGCGACGGTGAGGCCGGAGTCGAAGCGCGAGATCAGGCGATCGTCGATCCCCGAGATTTCCTTCGGATACGTATCGCTGGTGATGATCACCTGCGCCTTGTTCGCGACGAGCGCCTCGAACGCGTAGAAGAATTCCTCCTGCGTGCGCGACTTGCCCGAGAAGAACTGGATATCGTCGATCAGCAGCAGGTCGAGCGAGTGGTAATAGCGCTTGAAGTCGTCGAACGCCTTGCGCTGGTACGCCTTCACGACGTCCGACACGTATTGTTCGGCATGGATGTAGCGGATCCGCGCGCCCGGCTTGTCGATCAGCAGCTGGTTGCCGATCGCATGGATCAGGTGGGTCTTGCCGAGGCCGACGCCGCCGTACAGGAACAGCGGGTTGTACGAGATGCCGGGGTTGTCCGCGACCTGGATCGCGGCGGCGCGTGCGAGCTGGTTCGCCTTACCGGTCACGAAATTGTCGAACGTGAGTACGGGATTCAGCTTCGAACGCTCGTACATCGAGTCGTTTTCGCCGGCGGCGGGCGCCGCGCCGCTGCCGGGCCGCCACGTGCGGCGCCCTGCGGCGGCTTCGTGCGCGGGCAGATGAGGCAGGTCGATGTCGGTGCCGTCGCCGTTGAGCGACCCGCCGGCCACGGCAGCCGGCGGCGCTTCGGCGGGCG
>NZ_JAHACR010000071.1 GCF_018375725.1 Burkholderia sp.
ACGCTGCGCGAGCCGCTGACGATCCACCGCATCGGCGACCCCGACGCGCGGATCGGGCGCGCACTCACCGAAGTCGGCCTCGGCCCGTCGTTCCGTTTCCGTTATCCGCATCAGCTGTCGGGCGGCCAGCGGCAACGTGTCGCCATCGCGCGCGCACTGATCGTCGAGCCGCGCGTGCTGCTGCTCGACGAGCCGACGTCGGCGCTCGACGTGTCGGTGCAGGCGGAGATCCTCAACCTGCTGCGCCGCCTGCATCGCGAGCGCGAGCTGACGATGATCCTCGTCAGCCACAACCTCGCGGTAATCGGCTTCCTGTGCCAGCGCGTCGCCGTGATGCGGCACGGCGAGATCGTCGAGCAACTGCGTGTCGAGGATGTGCGCGTCGGTCATGTCGCATGCGACTACACGCGCACGCTGCTGCGCGCGACCGAAGGCTACCGACGCATCGATCCGATGATCGACGCGCCCGCCGCCTGACCTGGCGCGCGGCTTGCCCGCGCGCTGCACTGCGCATGCGCGACATGCCGCCGTCCACTCATCCGCCGTTGCCGCCGCGTGACCGCAACGACGGACGCAAAGGCGCCGGGAATTTTCCGGCCTGGACCCAGCGCATGCCGGGCCAGGCTCGGTACCGCCGAAAATTCGCCGTCACCGCGAGATTACGGGGATTCCGATGGCGCCTCGCCGCCCGGAAACGCAAACGGATTGATCCCGGTTCGCATGTATCCCATGCGCTCCGCCTCGAAATCCAGTACGAACGAGGCCAGATCGTCGGCGACGAGTTCAGCTGCCGCATCACGCTCCGAATACAGGATCTTGAGATACCCTTTGCACTCGCCGCACGTTTCGATTTTGATCGCCGCGTCCTTGTCGTCGATCGACCAGTAATCGACCTGCTCGCCGCCCCCGCAACAGGAACACCGTGCACGCACCATGTGCCAACGGCTTTCGCACAATGAACAGTGCAGATAACGCAGCCCGCCCCGATCGCCGCCAAGCACCACACTTCCGCATGGCGATGCGCCGCAGACCCGACAGTGATACGGATCGGCCGCGGCCTCGTCGTGACAGGGACCTCCGGCGAAAGTCGCGACCTGTGCCCATTGCAGCGAAAGCGCCGTCCAGATAAAGACAGCCTCCGACGGATGCACTTCGCCGAATCGCTCATGCAGCAGCGATACGGCTTTGTCCGCCAGCTTCTCCGGCGTCGAGCGCTCGATCGCGCGAATGATTTCACGCACCTCTGGAGCGGCATCGGGTTCGACCGCCCGGCAAATGCGTTTCAATGCGTCGAACCAGTAAAGATCCGCCAGCAGATCGCTTCGCGTCACAGCGCTCGTGCGCGGCATCGCCAGCCGGGCCGGCCGCGCGGCGGGCGGCGTCCAGGGCTGCTCGGCCAGGACGCTCGCCTGCGCGCGAACCAGGCGCGCGACGAAGCGGAGGTACGCCTCTTCGGCGTGCCCCGGCGCGAGGACATTCAGACGCGCCGCGCGCTTCGCATACAGCTCGGCAAGGTTCATCTTCAGCACGCGCTCGATGGATTTCAGCCCGGGCGTACGCTTGTCGAGCGGGACGACATCAATGGTGTTCATGGCCCTTCCCCGGATTGTTCGCTTCCGCCGTCAGCTCGTCGTACCAGCGGTCGTGGTGCTGACGCGCCCAGGCCTTGCTGACATAGCCGGTCAGCATCGACGTGATCGATCCTTTCACCCAGATAGCCAGATAGATATGGCCGATGATCATCAGGATCAGCCCGATGCCTGCGAGCGAGTGACACAGCAGCGCAAGCCGAACGACCGGAATGGGGAAATAGCCGGCGAAATACGCGCGCCAGGCCATCAGCCCGCTGATGAGCAGCACGGAAATCAAGCTCATGATCGACCAGAAAAGAATCTTCTGGCCGGCATTGTATTTGCCGATCTGAAGCTTTTCCCCGTGCTTGTTCAGCAGCACATCCTTCGCGTTCCTGAACCAGATGATATCGGTCTTGACGAACAGGTTGTGATGGGCAAATTTGTAGCACATGAACATCAGCAGCACGAACACCACGATACCCAGGAACGGGTGCAATTCACGGGCCAGCTGAGGCGTCCCGAGTACCGAGTTCATCCAGCTGAGGCTCGGGAAGAACCACGACAGGCCCGACATGGCGACCAGGAAAAAACAGGCGACCATGATCCAGTGACACGCACGCTCGGGAAATTTGGTGCGCAGAATCATATCTTGACGTTTCATCATCATTCCGTCCCTTAGTGCTCGGTTTCGTCTTCATCGGTCGTATTCGGACCGACACCCACGTAATGCATGAACGACCCGGCCAGCGTGGCAATGAATGCCGCCGCCGCGAGCGGCTTGAGCAAGCCTTTCCAGCCGCGCACGACGGGGCTGATCGACGGGTTGTTGGGCAGCTTGTGATACAGCTCCGGTTTGTCGGCATGCTGGAGGACATACATGACGTGCGTGCCGCCCACGCCCTGCGGGTCGTAAAGCCCCGCCCCCTTGTAGCCGCGTCCGTGCAGTTCTTCCACGCGCGATGCCGCGAGGTCCTTCATTTCTTCCTTGCTGCCGAACGAGATTGCTCCGGTCGGACATGACTTCACGCATGCGGGCTCCTGCCCGGCCGTGACGCGGTCGACGCACAACGTGCACTTGTACACGCGGTTGTCGGCCTTGTTGATGCGCGGAATGTTGAACGGGCAACCGGCGATGCAGTAGCCGCAGCCGATGCAGTTCTCGGACTGGAAATCCACGATGCCGTTGGCATACTGAATAATCGCGCCGGGGCTCGGGCAAGCCTTCAGACAGCCAGGCTCCTCGCAGTGCATGCAGCCGTCCTTGCGGATCAGCCATTCCAGTTTCCCGTCCTCCTTGATGTGCTCGTCGAATCGCATCAACGTCCACGTTTTCGCCGAGAGGTCGCGCGGGTTGTCGTAGACGCCGGTGCAGGTGCCGACTTCGTCACGGATGTCGTTCCACTCGGAGCATGCAACCTGGCATGCCTTGCAGCCGATACAGATGGACACGTCGATCAGCTTGGCGACTTCCTGCTGGTGATCGCGTGCGCGGGGCGCCGGCGTCGCCGAATTGGTGGCGGAGCGGCGGATGATGTCTTGAGGTTGAATGGACACTTGTTAAACCTTCCTAGGCCTTTTCGACGTTGACGAGGAACGCCTTGTATTCCGGTGTTTGCGAGTTTGCGTCGCCGACACGAGGGCTCAGCGTGTTCGCGAGGTAACCCTTCTTCGCGGCGCCTTCGAAGCCCCAGACACAGGGAATGCCGATCGTGTCCAGGGATTCACCCATGACATCGAGGGTGCGCACGCGCTTCGTCACCACGGCTTTCGCCTTGATGTAGCCGCGATACGACGACACCTTCACCATGTCGCCCGCCTTGATGCCCTTCTTTTCCGCGAGCGTTTCGCCGATTTCGACAAACTGCTCGGGCTGCATGATGGCGTTCAGGCGGGACTGCTTCGTCCAGTGCCGGAACAGCTCGGTGATGCCGTAGGTCGTCGCGACATACGGGAATTCCTTGGGACTCCCCATGCGGACCTGATCGTCATGGAACAGCCGGACGGTCGGATTGTTCTTCACCGCCGGATGCAGCGGGTTCACCGCGAGCGGGCTTTCGATCGGCTCGTAATGCTCCGGGAACGGACCGTCGACCAGCCCGTTGACCGAAAACAGTCGTCCGACACCTTCCGGGATCATGATGAACGGCCCGATCGGGCTGCCCGGCGGCGCCGTCAGCGGGTAGTCGGGATTGTCGAAGCCCGTCCAGCGGGACCCGTTCCATTCGATGATTTTCCGCTTCGGATCCCACGGCTTGCCTGCCGGGTCGAGCGACGCACGGTTATAGAGAATGCGGCGATTGGCCGGCCACGACCATGCCCAGCCCGGCGTGCATCCGATGCCGGATGGATCCGAGTTGTCGCGCCGGGACATCTGGTTGCCTTCCTGCGTCCACGACCCCGTAAACACCCAGTTGAGACTCGCGGTCGTCCCGTCGTCGCGCAAGTGCGCGTACTCGGACAGCTGCTCGCCCTTCCTGGCGATCAGTTTTCCCTGCGGATCGTACAGATCCGCCAACGCCACGCCATTGGTCTCGCGCGCGACTTCCTCCGGCGTCGGGTCTTCCGGATTGATGTAGTCCCACGTCATGTTGAGAACCGGTGCAGGATTCGCGCCGCCTTCCTTGCGGTACAGTTCGCGCAGCCGCGTGAACAGGCCGCCGATGATCGCGCCGTCCAGCTTTGCCTCGTGCGGCGGATTGGCGCCGGCAAAGTGCCATTGCAGCCAGCGGCTCGAATTGACGATCGATCCGTTTTCTTCCGCGAAACACGTCGACGGCAGACGGAACACCTCGGTCTGAATCGTGGACGGATCCACGTCGTGCTGCTCGCCGTGGTTCTGCCAGAAGACCGACGTTTCCGTCTTCAGCGGATCGATGACGACCAGGTATTTCAGCCTGGCAAGCGCCTGCTGCGTCTTGTTCTTGTCCGGCAAAGCGGCCAGCGGGTTGAAGCCTTGCACGACGTAACCGTTGACCTTGCCGTCGAACATCCGGTCGAAGTACGCGAGCACGTCATGGCTCTTGTCCCACTTGGGCAGCCAGTCGAAGCCCCAGCTGTTTTCCTTCGTCGCCTTGTCGCCCCAGAAGGTCTTCATCAGGCTCACGAAATACGCGGGCGTGTTGCGAAAGCCGTTGACCTCGCCCGGCACGACATCGTGAGGCGTCGTCTCGCGCAGGTACTGCTCGAGCGTGCTCTGATGCTCGGACGGCAGGTTCATGTAACCGGGCAGACGCAGCGACAGCAGGCCGAGGTCCGTGTATCCCTGAATATTCGAGTGTCCGCGCAGTGCGTTCACCCCGCCGCCGGGCATGCCGATATTGCCCAGCAGCAACTGAATCATGGCCGCGCCGCGAATGATCTGCGAGCCGCTGCTGTGCTGCGTCCAGCCGAGGGCGTAAAGGAACGTCGCCGTCCGGTCCGGCACACTGGTTTCCGCCAGGAGGTTGCAGATCTCCAGGAAATCGTCCTGCTTCACGCCGCATACCTTGGCGACGACTTCCGGCGTATACCGCGCCACATGCTTCTGGAGCAGATTCAGCACGCAACGCGGATGCTCGAAGGTAGGATCGGTCTTGATGTGGCCATTGCCATCCAGCTCATAGGCCCAGCTCGACTGATCGTATTTCTTCGTCTCGGGGTTGTAGCCGCTGAACAGACCGTCGTGAAAGCCGTAGTCCTGACGGACGATCATCGAGGCGTTGGTATACGCCTTGACGTATTCCTTTTGAATCTTCCCGTTTTTCAGCAGGAAGTTCACGACACCCATCAGAAACGCCGTGTCCGAACCGGCACGGATAGGCGAGTACAGATCCGCCACGGACGCGCTGCGGTTAAAGCGAGGATCGATCACGACGACCTTCGCATGGTTCTTGATCTTGGCCTCGATGACCCACTTGAAACCGACCGGGTGCGCCTCGGCGGGGTTGCCGCCCATGATGATCACGACGTTGGCATTCCGGATGTCGACCCAGTTGTTGGTCATGGCGCCGCGCCCGAACGTCGGGGACAATGCCGCCGGCGTCGGCGCGTGACAGACCCGGGCCTGGCTGTCCATGCCGAGCATGCCCAGCGCGCGGGTGAACTTCTGGTCGAGCGCGCCGGTTTCGTTGCTTGCCGCCGAGGAGCAGAGCATCCCCGTCGTGAGCCAGCGGTTGACGATGCGGCCGTCCTTGGTTTTTTCCTCGAAGTTGGCGTCGCGATCGTCCTTCATCAATCGCGCAATGCGCGTGAAGGCGTCATCCCAACTGATGCGCTTCCATTCGTTCGAGCCGGGCGCCCGGTATTCCGGATATTGCGTGCGGTTGTCGCTATGGATGAAGTCGAGCAGCCCCGCGCCCTTCGGACACAGGGAACCGCGGCTCACCGGATGGTCCGTATCACCCTCGATTTGGAAAATGCTCGGATGCGCATTCTTCGCGCCGTCGCCCAGGCTGTAAAGCAGCAAGCCGCAGCCGACCGAGCAGTACGTACAGTTGTTTCGGGTCTCCTTCGCGCGAAGAAGCTTGTATTGCCTCGATTGAGAGGCGTGCGCCAGCGTCGGGCTGAATCCCAACGCTATCGCCGTAGTGCCGACCGCACCGGCCCCGCACAATTTGATGAATTGTCTTCTACCAACGTTCACAACGGCTCCTTGTTCCGGTAACTGTCGATGCATCCCCGCTTCGCTCGCACGATCGCTCGTTCTGCAAGCGATTCGTCGCCAAGATGGGTGGAGACGAGCATGAATCGACACTCATTGACCCAAATTCCCAGTCTTCAAAAACACGACTACAGGTCTTCTCTCGATAAATTGGCCTCCTTCCCCGGCAATCCTCGATAAGACAATTTGCTGAAAATCAAACAACAGTCGCTTGCTTAGTCATCCTGCTTTTGTATTGGGCAAACTGATTGGCAATGCCAGTGCGGCAGGTGCGATCGTTTCGGCCTAACGTCGGGGGATCAGCGGCAGCGCGTCGCCTGTCGGCGTCAATGTCGGTGCCGGCCGGCAAGGGCCTGCGTTCGGCACGCGTCGACGGATCGATCGGTACGAGGCGGCGGTCAAGCGCGCGGCATGCCATGACAACGGCCCATGCCGCAGCCGGCTTCACGCCAAGCGACTCGAGCACGACCACACCCGCCGATCCCTGATGGATCGGGGTGTGCATGCTCAGGTATTCAGCTGGGTATCGCCGACCGCGTTGGCCGTCTTCTCGATCGCTCGCGTCGCCGTCACGCGACCGATGTCACGCTGTGAGGGCAGCGACTTCGTCTGCGCCCGCGCAACAGCAATCGCGATCGTCGCGCATGGCGCTGCCACGCCGGTCGCGCCGGCGATGAATGCTCTGTGGGTTGTCATGGCGGGCCTCAGTCGTTGAGGCTCGAGCGGATGCCACGCATGAGCGAACCGCCGACAATGTGCGCGCCGGGAATAGGGTTGTGCTCGTCGGACTTGCGATTGTTGCGGGGCGGCGAGCAGACGAAAATCTCGCCTGCCGCTTCGACGAAGCGATGAGTGAGCGCCATGAGCGGCAAGACGCCGACTTCATGGGCGTTGGCGGAATGACCGGCCTGAGACAGGCAGATCCCTTCGATGCTCGGGAATCCAACGACTTCCTTCTCGCCTGCAGCCGCTACGTTTGCGACTGCGCAGGTGACCGTTGCACGGTCGGTATTGTCCTTGGCTCGAGTCAGACTGACCACGAATTTTCCAGACACGATTTACTCCAAATGCGACTGGTGGGGAACAGGCAGACGCTGCGCCACCCTGCGCAGCATCATGATTTGACCTCGATCACGAAGATGCCGTTAGTCGGCCTGTCATGCGGCAATGGATGACCGGTCATGGGGTGAAACACGGCAATATCCTCAACAGCACTGGGGGAACGGATGCAATCAGGGCAGATAACCCGCACCGACATCGCCTTCCACCGGTGGCGGATCTGCGCAGTCATTCGGTACAGCCCAATTACCGGTAGCCGTTCAACATCCCATGTCTCGATTGCGTTCAGCGCAAGCTTTAGCGCAATCAAGCCCCGCCACTTTCATGTCGTGATCGATTGTCAAGGGCGCACTATGACACAGTGCGCAACGATTGTGAATCGCGCAACGGGTTACAGACACGTGACAGGACAAGGCTTTCGGAATGTCCCGGCATCGGGTTGACGAAGCGAGACGATGATGGTGCGCGCCACTTTCCGGGAGCGCACGACCGCGCCGCCGACCGGGTTCCGCCCTCCATGTCTGCGACGTCCCCGATGAAGCGCAATCGCCGCATAACAGCCCGCAGCAAGCGTTGCGGCATCCCATCGAGGCAGTTAATCGTCCCCTCGATACGTGGCGGACCAGGTCCACCGCCGGCGAGACGTCGGCCTGCACTTGCCAAGACCGCGTGTTCGCGGCGAAGCACAATTTCACGCTGGATCGCGCGAGCGACTGTACTTTGTTTCACGGCGCGTCGGCGCACACGTATGCGTCAATTTGACGCATACGTGTGCGCTCGAGACACAGGATCGCGGCGTGCCGTCCGATCCGTTTGTTGAACGGCAATTGTGTTCCCGCACCTCAGTCGCTGGCGTGGATGACAAGCCACATGGTTGTCGAGCGACATGAACCATCCATCGATGCCCCACTGATTGCCGTCATGACGTATCCGGAACGCGCGGGCGAACGTTCGGCGTGCATCGGGGCACCCGCGCCTGGTCCGCAGTCCCGCTTCAGTCGCGATGGTGCGAAATCCAGTCGCTGAATGCGCGGATCTTTTGCTGGCTGGCGACGCTTTCCGGATAGACGAAGAAGTAGCGCGCGCCGGTATCGAGCACGATGTCGAACGGCCGCTCGAGCCGCCGGGCGCTGACGTCGTCGTCGACGAGCGTCACGTCGCCGATCGCGACGCCAAAGCCCTGCATCGCCGCGTTCGTCGCGAGATCGAGCGTGTCGAAGCTCGGCCCGCGCTCGGGATCGACCGCGCCCGCGCCCGCATGGTCGAGCCACGCGCGCCAGTCGCGATGATCGCGCGTCGGGTGCAGCAGCGTATGGCGGGCAAGATCGCCGACCGCATCGAGCGGCAACGCCTGGCGCAACTCCGGCGCGCAGACAGGCGTCAGCCGCTCGTCGAACAGCGGCAGCGCGCACACGCCCGCGCCCGGCGACGTCCCGTAGACGATCGCCGCATCGAATGGCTCGGTCGAGAAATCGATATCGTGCTGCCACGCGGTCGTGATCTGCACATGCAGATCGGGATGCTCGCCCTGGAAACGCATGATGCGCGGCAGCATCCAGCGCATGATGCAGGTCGGCACCTTCAACGCGAGATCCGTGCGCTGGCGCGTGAGCTTCAGCGAGATATCTTCGATCCGCGCAAAGATGTCGTTGACGACCGGCAGCAGCTGCTCGCCATCGGGTGTCAACGTCAACCCCTTCGCGTGACGCTTGAAGAGCGGAAAGCCGTAATGCGCTTCGAGCGTCTGGATCTGGCGGCTCACCGCGCCCTGCGTGATGCACAGTTGCTCGGCCGCGCGCGTAAAGCTTCGGTGGCGCGCCACTGTCGAGAAAATCTGCAGTGCGTGCAAGGGAGGAAGTCGGCGCATGGCGAAGCGATGTGGACAGAGGGGTCACACGCGCCGCCGGCGCGTGCAGACCGACACGATAAGCCAAACGCCGCTTTTACGCGAGGCGGCGGCCCCGGTGCGTCAGGCGCCTGCCAGTACAGCCGCCGCCGCGGAATGCCCTCAGCCCGCCGACGCCGGCAGATACGGCAGCGGATTGACCGGCTTGCCGTCGCGCCGCACCTCGAACAGCAGCGCGACATGCGTGTTGTCGACGTCGCCCATCTCCGCGATCTTGTCGCCCTGGCGGACGACATCGCCGGTCTTCACCAGCACCTTGCGGTTGTGCGCGTATGCGGTCAGGAAATCCGCATTGTGCTGGACGATGATCAGGCTGCCGTACCCGTTCAGGCCGACGCCTGCATACATGACGCGGCCGGCGGCCGCGGCGCGGACCGGATCGCCGACATGCCCCTCGATCTGGATGCCGCGATTCTGCCCGGGCTTGAACTGCTCGACGATGTCGCCGCGCGCAGGCCACGTCAGCGCGACGTCACTCGCATGACGCTTCGTCTGCTCGACCACCAGCCTGTCGCGGGCGGTTTGCGCACCCGGCTGACCCGATACGGCGGACGATGCCGGCGCGGCCTCCTTCGTCACGATCCGCAACGCCTGTCCGGCACGCAGCCGATGGCGTGCGCCGAGCCGGTTCCATGCGCGCAGGTCGGCAACGCTGCAGCCGTTTGCCGCGGCGATCCCGGCCAGCGTATCGCCGCGCCTGACGACATAGCGGTGCGTCACCGTGACGAAGGTCGCCGCATTCGTCGTCGCGGCGGACGACAACGCGCCCTGCTCCGACGTGCCCGCGAGCGTATCGCTGGGCGGGACGGGCGGTGTGCTCGCACATCCCGCCATGACAAGAACGGCGGCCAGGCCGGACAGCCACGCCGCCTTGCGGTAAATCTCGTGCTTGTCCATGCTCGACTTGACTCCCGTTTGACAATCTTACAAGCATCTCAAAAATGAACTGGCCGACGTGTAACCGGATGCAAGCATTGATGACAAACGATCACGCACCGGGTGGCAACACGACACTCGATGCTGTGAATACGGCCAAATTGGGAAAAACTTGACGCCAAGCGACGCAATTTGCGTAAAAAATTCCAGCCGGCGCATGAATATTTCATGCGGCCTACGGCGCGGCATGATGCCGCGCCGGCAGGTGGGCAACAGTCGCTCGTTCATCGCGGCATGTCGGCCAGTTTCCGGTTTCGCCCCCGCTTCTGCTCGCTGTCGAGGCCCGTCATCCATCCATCACGTCACCCGGTCGGCCGCTCCCCCGGCGGTCATCGCCGCTCGGCGGCGTGTGATGTCATCGACCGTTAGTTGCAATCAAGCGCCCCGGCGCCCTCATCGTTGCGCCTGGCCGGATACGAAAAGCACTCAGCCGGCCTGACGGGCCGGCTGAGTGCCGATTCGATCACGTTCCGCACACGATGCACCGCGCATCGCATGCCAGCCGTTGTCAGAACTGGTGACGGATCCCCGCGCGAACCGAGAGCTGGTTCGAGGACGTCGACGGACCGTCCGTGCCCAGCACGTAGCCGCCGTCCGCGACCGTTCCGGTCTTGTCGCCGGCCACTTTCTGCCATGCGCCCTGCAGATAGATGTCGGTGTGCTTCGACAGGTTGTAGTCGGCCATCAGGCCCACGGTGTGGTATTTCGGCTTGATCGTGCCCGATGCGGCCTCGAACTTGCCGTCCGTGTAGACATATTGCGCACCGAGGAAGAAGTCCGGCGTCAGTTCGTATTTGCCATTGATCTCGAAGTTCTGGAACTTCATCGCCGTCATGCCGAGGCCGGCGAACGTCGATGTCGGCAGATATGCGGTCGACACCGGATTCTTCACGTCGGTTCGGGTGTACGCGAAACCGAGCGTGGCTGCCCCGAACGTGTAGTTGATGCCCCCGCCAAAGATGCGCAAGCGATCGGCGACAAAGTTCGCGTCGTTCGTGATCGCACCTGCCGCACCGTTGCCCGGATTGTTTGCCTGCAAATACGCAGCCGCGACTTGCAGGCCGTCCATCACGTACTGCGCACCGACGCTGTACTGGCGGTTGTCACCGAAGCTCGTGCTGTTGGCGAAGCTATACGTGCCGCCGAACGACAGGCCACGCCATTCCGGGCTCGCATACTTGACGGTGTTGCTGACCCGGAACGAGTTTTCCGTGTTGTCGTTGTCGAACGGGTGCGAGAACAGCGTGCCGGCCCAGTTTCCGTTTGCGGTCATCGGCGCGAGGTAGTCGACGAGCGAGTCGTACTGGCGGCCGAAGGTCAGCGTGCCGAATTGCGCCTGCGACAGGCCGATGTATGCCTGACGGCCGAACATGCGGCCGTCCTGACCGATATGGCCGTTGTTGATGTCGAAGCCGCTCTCCAGCCTGAAGACCGCCTGCACGCCGCCGCCCAGGTCTTCCCTGCCACGCAGCCCCCAACGGCTGCCTTGCAGGAAACCGCTCCCCAGCTGGAAATTGGATTTGCCCGCGCCGTTCACGCTGACGTTGTTGGTGAAATTGAAGCCCTCGTCGATCAGGCCATACAGCGTCACGCTGTTCTGTGCGAACGCCGGTGCGGCGAACGCGACAAGTGCGGCAGCGAATATGCCGTGTTTTTTCATTATTGAGCCTCCCAAGCCTGAAAATCCCGCGTCTCGTGCAACGCATGCCGCATGCGTGTCCTGCCCGCCGGGCGGGGCGGCACGGCGTCGCCGGCCGCTGGGAGGGCGAAATAGTGTCATGTCAGGCATCGGGCGTCCACCGCACAGCGCCTTATCCACTGAAAGCGTTGTGTAATACCCACTCATCCCGCCGGCCGAATTCGGGCATTTGTCTGCGTCATGGGGTCACAGCACGCCATCCGCACAAACCCTTAAAACGGCGCATCGGTGGCACAATGCACATCCTTTTCTCATCTCTTCACGAAGTTATGCGTCACCGCGATCCATGCGCGCGCCCGGAGGCGTGCCGATGACCGCCGCTGCCCGGCCCGGCCGTTACGCCGAGCTCTATTTCTTCCGCGGACTCGTGCTGCTCGTCATCGTCGTCGACCATATCGGCGGCAGCATCCTGTCGCGCGTCACGCTGCACGCGTACGCCCTGTGCGACGCTGCGGAAGTATTCGTATTCCTCGGCGGCTTCGCGACCGCGATCGCATACAACTCGCTCGCCGAACGGCACGACGAAGCCGTCGCGCGCCAGCGCTTCATCAAGCGCGCGTTCGAAATCTACCGGGCCTTCCTCGTCACGGCCGGCCTGATGCTGCTGATCACCGCCGTGCTGAACGCGCTGGCGATCGACGGCCCCAACATGCCGACCAACGATCTCGACGGCCTGATCCATCGCCCGCTCGCCGCGCTGCGCGACATCCTGCTGTTCAGGCGCCAGCCCTATCTCGCGTCGGTATTGCCGATGTACGCATTCTTCGCGCTGCTCGTCCCGCTCACGCTGCCGCTCGCGCGCAGCCAGCCGTGGATGCTGCTCGGATTCAGCGTGTCGCTGTGGTACGCCGCACCGCATACCGCACGCTATCTGCCGGCCGTCGACGGCGCGCCGTGGGACTTCAATCCGTTCGCGTGGCAGCTTCTGTTCGTGCTCGGCGTGGTGTCGCGGTGCCAGCCGGTCTACCAGACGCTCGCGCCCAAGCCGCAAGGCTGGCTGCTGACGGCGACCGCACTCGCGATTGTCGCGGCCGGCGCGCATTACCGGCTGCGCATCGAGCCGTTCCCGACCGATCCGTCGATCAAGGAGAACCTCGGCGCGCTTCGGCTCGTGAACTTCCTCGCGATCGCCTGGCTCGCGGCCAAGCTCGTGCATCTCGGCTGGATGAAAAAAGTCGCGCATGCGATGCCGTGGATCGGCACGATCGGGCGCAAAGGCCTGCTGAGCTTCGTCGCCGGCACCGCCATCTCGCTCGCCGTCGACTCGCTGCTGTACCAGGCGACCGACGGCTATCTGGATGTACCGCTCGGCCTGACCGCCGATGTCGCCGCAATGGGGCTGCTCTATCTCGTCGCGAAATTTTATGCGCCGCTGATCTCGAGACTCACGTTCCGCACACGGCAATAACCTGCCGGGCCGTCATCCGACGCTGTTACGATATGCAACGCTTGTCCTGACCCCACTTGCCATGCGTCGACTTCTCCTTCTTCTCGCCGCCGTGCTGACCGCCGGTTTCGTCGAATCCGCCCAGGCGGCCGACAGCAGCATCGCCACGCGCACATTCCGCTCGGCGGCGCTGCAGCGCGACTGGTCGTACACCGTCTACCTGCCGCCCGGCTACAACGCCGACGGCGCGCGGTTTCCAGTGCTGTATCTGCTGCACGGCAACGCCGGCAATGCCAACGACTGGATCACGCAGGGCCGGCTTCAGGCCACCGCGGACTCGCTGATCGACCATCACGACATCCCGCCCGTCGTGATCGTGATGCCGCAAGGCGGCACCGACTGGTATGTCGACCGCAAGGAGCGGATGCAAAGCGCGTTCCTCAACGATTTGCTGCCGGACGTCGAGGCGCACTTCGGGGTGTCGAACCAGCGCGCGGGACGCGCGATCGGCGGCGTATCGATGGGCGGCTTCGGCGCGCTGCGCTTCGCGATGCTCGAACCCGGCCTTTTCTGTGGCGCGATGCTGCTGAGCCCCGCGATCTACGCGAACGAGCCGCCGCTCAATTCCGCGGCCCGTTATGTCGGCGTGTTCGGCGACAAGCAGTTCGAGCCGCATGTCTGGCACGACCTGAACTATCCGGCGCTGTGGCGCAGCTATTTCGCGCGCAACTGGCGCGTGCCGATGTTCATCGCCGCGGGCGACGACGACCTGACGATCCAGGCCGAATCGAGCGTGCTGTATACCCAGCTGCGGCGCGCACAAAATCCTGCCGAACTGCGCATCGTCGATGGCGGCCACACATGGGACGTGTGGCGTGTCCTGATCGGGCCGGCGCTCAAGTACACGCTCGATTGCGTGAAGTGAAGCAGGAAGTCGGAGCCAGCGCGCTCAGTGTCCGCGGTAGAGCTTCGCGACGGTGTCGTCTTTCGGCATCGGCCGCCGCGCGACCCCGGCGTGCAGGCTGAATCCGCGTCCTTGATGCAACGAACGCGTCGGCTTGCCGCCGCCCTGCCATTGAGTCGTGGTCTGCAATGCGCGGGCCTTCGGCGGCGGACAGCCGGGCGCCGCGCGTCCCGTACACGATCGCGCGGCAAGCGCGCGGCCCTGTTTGTGTCCTGCCGTCACACGCTGCACGACGGCGCTTCCCGCCCGCTTCGCCATGCCGTCCGCACGTTGGCCTACGCCCGCGCCACCACCTTCATCGGCCGAGACGCGAGCGTCATTGGCCAGATGAAAGGCGTAGACGGGCAACGACGGCATGGGCAGCGGCGGACGGTCGGATCGCGCAGCCTGATCCGCGGGCGCAGGCAAGTCGGCGATGACCGTCGTCACGACCGAGGCATCCTGCGCACGACAGGCGGAACCGGCGCTGCACATCCGGTCGAACACGACGTAGCCGCCGAATAGCAGGACGAGCGTCGCGATACTCAGTACCGGCGCGGTACTCGCGCGGGGCTGCTGAACGGCGGCATCGTGCAGAAAGTGCGAAAGACGCGCGACCCATGTGCCGGACGATCGCGCCGGCGCACCGGCAAGCGCGGTGCCGGCGTGCGTTTCGAACGGCCAGCCTCGCCGGCCGCACACGGGACACCGCTCCAGCGAGCGGAACGCCACGAAGCCGCACTGTCTGCACCGGCAGCAAACGGACGGCAGCGATCCGATACGACGATTCGAGACACGCCTCACAGTGTCGCGCGCATTGACTTTCCGATTGAGTAGGACTTGCATGGCTCGGGCACATCGACATGACTGACTGCACAAATGGAATCCCGCCGGATTCATTTCAGTCTAGTGCTCCATCGCGACATCGTACTGGCCGCGGCACGCCGCACCGTTCAGGCGTGCACGTCTGAGCAACGCGTCCTGTGCGTCGCGAACGTTCGACGCCTGTCCCTTCCATGCGGCAAGCGGAGGTTCCTGCAATGCGCGTCCATAGGAAAAGCTCAACAGCCACGGGCGCCCGGCGATGCGATTCATCGCGTCGAGATGGGCCGTCGCTTCCTCCGGCGTCTGGCCGCCGGACAGAAAGAATATGCCGGGGACTTCCGCCGGAACGGTACGGCGCAGGAGGCGAACCGTCGCATCGGCCACTTCCGCGGGCGTCGATTGCCCGTCATGCGCTTTGCCCGCCACTACCATGCTGGGCTTGAGCAGCATGTGGTCAAGCACGACCCGATGCCGATGCAGCGCGTCGAACACGGCGTGCAGAACCGCATCGGTCACGTCGGCGCAGCGTTCGAGCGAATGGTCACCGTCCATCAGGACTTCCGGCTCGACGATCGGCACGACGCCCGCCTCCTGACAGATCGCCGCATAGCGCGCCAATGCTTCGGCATTGGCCGCGATCGCGAGGCGGCTCGGCAGCGTCGCGGAGACGTTGTAGACCGCGCGCCATTTCGCGAAACGCGCGCCTTGCTGCCTGTATCGATCGAGGCGTAGCGCGAGTCCGTCCAGCCCCTGCGTGATTTCATCGCCCGGCGCATGCGCAAGCGGAATCTTGCCCGCATCGACCTTGATGCCGGGGACAATGCCC
>NZ_JAHACR010000072.1 GCF_018375725.1 Burkholderia sp.
GGCGGCGCCACGCCGTCGGCGATCTTGAGCAACGCGGCCCGCAGCATGTCCGACGCATGACGGTGCTCGGCGAGACTGGCCTCGTCCGACCGTGCGCCATGCGCGGCACGGCGCCATGCGAGGCCGAGCGTATCGGCAAGCAGCGACGCATGGCCGAGGCCGAGCGCGCAGGCCGCCGCGCCGACCCGGTATGCGGCTTCGGCCGCACGCCAGGCCGCGCTCGCGTCGACCGTCGCGGGATCGGCCGACAAGTCGGCCATCGACGCATCCGCCGTCTGCAGGAAGTCTTCGTAAGCATGCGCGTTGACAGTCACGACGCCGAGTTCGCGGATCGGCGCGGCTGCAACCGCATCCGCCTCCGCACGCGCGGCGTCCGCTTCCCACAGCGCTTCGGACGCCGGCGTGCCGGCGACATGCCAGTCGACGGTGAGCCCGTAGTCGTGCAGCACGTCGACGAGCGCGACATCTTCCGCCGCCGCGCCGAACAGCGCGAAGTCCCGCCATAACAGCGCCACCGTTTCCCTGACCAGGTCGGGCGCGGCAACGCGCCGGCCTTGCGCCTGCTCGCCGAGCAGCAGGTTCGTCCGTGCGAGGAAACGCCTGAGTTCGGCGGCATTGCTGGCGCGCAGCGCACGCATGCAGGCCGTCGCGAGACGCCAGAAATCGTAAGGGGCATCGCCGGCCAGCTCGACCGCGCATGCGTCCAGCTCGTCGAGCGCCGAGTCGGGCGGCACTTGCTGGGCGCGCAGCACGGCGAGCAACGCCTGCTCGTAGCGGGCGCGCAGCCGTGCGACAAGGGATGAGGGCAATGCGCGCATCGACGCAGGCGGAACGGCCCGGCCGGCGAGCGCCAGCGCATCGTATGGCACCTGCGCGCGCAGATCGGCGGCGCTTTGGGCACGCAGCACGCGGAAATGGTCGAAAAGGATCGGCGAGCAGGCCAGCTCGCGAAGATTGTGGCGCGAGACAGCCGCACGAAAATCGTGCAATGCCGCGCGGAATCCGGCGGAAGTCGGCTCGGTGCCGACGAGCGACGCCGCGTCGGCCAGCTGGCCCGCGAAGCGGGCAGCCGGCAGCCATCCGGCTTCGGTGAATACCGCGGCCGCCGCGGACAACGGACCGGCCGCATCGTCGCGGCGGTCTAATGCCTCATCGGCCGCCGCGAGCCATGCGTCGGCCGGCCGCACCGCGCCGCCGCGCGGATTGGGCAGCGCATCAAGTACGGGAGGTACCGCCGGATCGGGGATCATGGACACTCGCGCCTGTCATCGTCAAGCCGGTCGCGCCATCGCGGCGCCGAAGCGGCCGCGGGACGCCAAGCCCGAGCGGAATGCCCTGAAGCAACGCTCAGGTCAGATCTGGACCATCTCGAAGTCTTCCTTGCGCGCGCCGCACTCCGGGCACGTCCAGTTGATCGGGACGTCTTCCCAGCGCGTGCCAGGCGGGATGCCCTCTTCGGGCAATCCGGCTTCTTCGTCATAAATCCAGCCACAAATCAGGCACATCCAGCTCTTGTATTCCATCTTAAGCCGCGTCGGGAGAGTCCGTAAATTCGAGAGCCATGATGGTACCGTGTCGGGGCCGGACTGCCTAGCAATCCGGCGCTCTAGTGGGACACATACCTTGCGGCGCGCTAAAAAATCCGCTCGGCGTACCGGATTCCGCCGCATAATGGCCGGAAAGGCCGCACCCGGCCGGTGCACGCCACCCCGCATGACCGTTTTTTCTTGCCCCATTTTTCCATGTCCAGCAATGCCCCTCCGATCGTCCTCACCTTCGGCCTGTCCGATCCCACCGGCGGCTCCGGCCTCCAAGCCGATCTGATGACCCTGGCGAGCATGGGCTGCCACGGCGTGTCCGTGCTGACGGGCTACACCGTGCGCGACTCGGCCTCCTGCGACGAGGTGACGGGACTCGATCCCGACGTGGTCGCCGCGCAGGCACGCATGCTGCTCGAGGACATGCCGGTCGCCGCGTTCAAGATCGGCGCTGCCACCCGCGCGGAAGTGGTCAGCGCGATCGCCGAAGTGGTCGCCGATTACGACGGCGTGCCGCTCGTGCTTGCGCCCGACTTCACGCTCGACGACGAACATGTGCTCGCCGCCGACGATCTGCGGGAATCGATCGCCGATCTGCTCGCGCCGCAGACGACGCTGCTCGTCGCCGACCACGCCACGCTCCTCGCGCTCGCGCAGCCGGACGGCGACGCCGAGGCGCCGAACCTCGACGCCGCGATTGCGCATCTGCTCACACAGGGCTGCGAATACATTCTTGCGACCGAAACCGGCTCTCACCGGCTCGTCAATACGCTGTACGGCGAGGAAGGCCTGCTCCGCGAGGACATGTGGGACCGCACGCCGCACCGGCTGACGGGCATCACCGATACGCTCGGCGCGGCAATCGCCGCGCTGCTCGCGAATGGCCAGGAACCGCCCGAAGCCGTGCGCGAGGCCCAGGAATACCTGTACCAGGCGGTGCGCGACGCATTCCGGCCCGGCATGGGCGCCTACCTGCCCGACCGCTTCTTCTGGGCGCGCAGCAACGACGAAGATGCCGCCCCGCCGGCGACGACGCCCGACATGCTGCCGCGCACGACGCACCGGCACTGATCCCGGCATCCGCCACGCACGATGCGCGGCGGATGTGCGCGCATAAAAAAAGACCCGCATCGCTGCGGGTCTTTTTGTTGGCGGGAACGCGCGTTGCCGCGCGCTCCGGACGCAATCGACCGAAGTCGATTACATGTCCATGCCCATGCCGCCCATGCCGCCCGGCATGCCGCCCGGCATCGGTGCTTCTTCCTTCGGCAGCTCTGCAACCGCTGCGTCCGTCGTCAGCAGCAGGCCGGCGACCGATGCTGCGTTTTGCAGTGCGGTACGCGTGACCTTGGTCGGGTCGACGACGCCGGCTTCGACCATGTCGACGTACTCGCCCGTCGCTGCGTTGTAGCCGTAGTTGCCCTTGCCTGCAGCAACGGCCGCCACCACGACGCTGGCTTCTTCGCCGCCGTTCGTGACGATCTGGCGCAGCGGCTCTTCCATCGCGCGCAGCACGATCTTGATGCCTGCGTTCTGGTCGGCGTTCGCGCCGGTCAGTGCCGTGATCGCGCTACGTGCGCGGATCAGCGCAACGCCGCCGCCCGGGACGATGCCTTCTTCAACGGCAGCGCGGGTTGCGTGCAGCGCGTCTTCGACACGTGCCTTCTTTTCCTTCATTTCGACTTCGGTCGCAGCACCGACCTTGATCACTGCGACACCGCCGGCCAGCTTGGCCACGCGCTCTTGCAGCTTTTCACGGTCGTAGTCCGACGTCGCTTCTTCGATCTGCGTGCGGATCTGCTTGACGCGCGCTTCGATGTTCGCCGCTTCGCCTGCGCCGTCGATGATCGTCGTGTTTTCCTTGCCCACTTCGATGCGCTTCGCCTGGCCCAGTTCTGCCAGCGTTGCCTTCTCGAGCGTCAGGCCGGTTTCCTCGGCGATCACCTGGCCGCCCGTCAGGATCGCGATGTCTTCCAGCATCGCCTTGCGACGATCGCCGAAGCCAGGCGCCTTGACCGCAACGGTCTTCAGGATGCCGCGGATGTTGTTCACGACCAGCGTTGCGAGTGCTTCGCCTTCGATGTCTTCCGCGATGATCAGCAGCGGACGGCCAGCCTTCGCGACTTGCTCGAGCACCGGCAGCAGGTCACGGATGTTCGACACCTTCTTGTCGTGCAGCAGCACGAACGGGTTGTCGAGGACGGCGACTTGCTTGTCCGGATTGTTGATGAAGTACGGCGACAGGTAGCCGCGGTCGAATTGCATGCCTTCGACGACGTCCAGCTCGTCGGCCAGCGACTTGCCGTCTTCGACGGTGATCACGCCTTCCTTGCCGACCTTGTCCATCGCTTCAGCGATGCGATCGCCGATCGACGTGTCGCTGTTTGCCGAAATCGCGCCGACTTGTGCGATTTCCTTGTTCGTCGTGCACGGCTTGCTGATCTTCTTCAGCTCTTCGACAGCCGCTGCGACTGCCTTGTCGATACCGCGCTTCAGGTCCATCGGGTTCATGCCCGACGCGACGAACTTCATGCCTTCGCGGACGATCGATTGCGCGAGGACGGTTGCCGTCGTCGTGCCGTCGCCTGCGTTGTCGCTGGTCTTGGAAGCCACTTCCTTGACCATTTGCGCGCCCATGTTCTGGAGCTTGTCCTTCAGCTCGATTTCCTTCGCGACCGACACACCGTCCTTGGTGACCGTCGGGCCGCCGAAGCTGCGCTCGAGCACCACGTTGCGGCCCTTCGGACCCAGCGTGACCTTCACTGCGTTGGCGAGAATGTTCACGCCTTCGACCATCTTCGAGCGGGCGGAATCACCGAATACGACGTCTTTAGCTGCCATCTTCTAACTCCTAGGATTCTTTTGAAATGTGGACCGTATGTGGACGCTTACTTGGCGTCGACCACAGCCATGATGTCTTCTTCGCGCATCACCAGCAGTTCCTGGCCGCCGACCTTGACGGTCTGGCCAGCGTACTTGCCGAACAGGACGCGATCGCCGACCTTCACGTCGAGTGCGATCAGGCTGCCCTTGTCGTCGCGCTTGCCCGGGCCGGTCGCGAGCACTTCGCCTTGGTCCGGCTTTTCAGCCGCTGCGTCGGGAATCACGATGCCCGAAGCCGTCTTGGTTTCCTGATCCAGGCGCTTGACGATCACGCGATCGTGCAAAGGACGAAGGTTCATATTCACTCCTCTCTTGAATGAGACTGAAGAACGCTTAGGGAATCTGCCCGGCGGAACGCCCGGCAGCGAATTATTAGCACTCTCGTGCAACGAGTGCTAATTATATGGACGGGTTTTGACAAATTCAAGAAGGGGCCGGCGCGGCCGATATCAAATAATTTCCGGCGCGGCGCGGGCGCTTTCACCGGCGGATCGGCACGGGATTTATCCCGATCAATCAACGATTTAGCGCATTTCGCAAACGTCTTGCCGGCAGCCCGGAGTCAGCGGTCGGGATAAGAAAGACTTGAAATGAGGCGCCAAGTTCCGCCTAGGGAAATCGCGTACATCGCCGCCGGTTATCCCGGATCAAACGTCAGGCGCGCCTCACGGAATCCCGCCCGCCGCCCCCGTCGTCCGGGGCGGCAGCGCCGGAATTCGCGTGTATCGTCATACGAATTGCGTGAATCAGGTTTCGATCCGGTGCGTGTCGAGCGACAGAATCAGCCATTCGGGCATGATGCGGGACGACGCTCGCCCCGACGTTCGTCGTGGGCGAACCGTTACGCGAACACGTCCATGAATGCGACGCCAACCACGCTGGCGATGCTGCCGACCGCGTGCATCATCCGTTCCTGGTTCTCGCGCTGTCGATGGGCGGGCGCGAGGCCGGAAATGGCCGGCACGACGTAGCGGTCGATCCGTTTGCCGCGGAATGCGGCGGCACGAACGTCCGGCCATCCGCCTCGACCGGCGCGCCGAGCAGTCGTGCGAGCCCTTTCGCACCCTCGCGCATCACGACATCGTGATTCCAGGCAAACAGCGGGCGGGCAAGCGGCGCGAGCCAGTTCATCCAGCGGATGTGCGTGCGAATGTGCCACTCGTAGCGGACGATCGTGCGGTGCCCGTCCCCGGCGAACGTCCAGCGGCCGTCGCCCTCGACCGCGCCGCTCGCCCGCCCTTCGAGCAACTGCATCGGCTCGACGCGCAGCACGCGCATATCGAAGGTCAGCCGGTACGACAACGCGCCTTTCCACCGGTAGCGGTGCAGCGCGCCGACACCGTGCGCGTCGCCGGGCTCGATCTCGACGGTTCGTTCCGCGCTCTTCCACCAGGCCGGCCACGCGTCTGCCTGATAGATCGCATGCCAGACGGCGGTCAATGGCGCGTCGATACGCCATGTCGTGCAAAACCGATAATCGGCCATGCCGCCTCCAACACATCACGGATCGAAGAAATGCTCGGGAAACGCGACGTCGATCTCGACGTCGTCGAGCGTGACGGTTTCGAGCGGCGTCTCGCCATCCTCCTCGAAGCTGATCACCTTCCGCGGAAAGCCGTCCGCCGCGTCGAGCCATAGCTGATAGCGATGCACACCACCCGCCACCGCATGCGCAGGCGCACCGACGACGCTCACGCGCAGCACGGTCCGCCCGCCGATGTCCGCCTCGCCCAGCGTGGTGGTCACGCCGCCTTGCTGCAGTTCGCGGACATGGCGAAGCAGCTCGCCGACGTCGGACTGATCGACCCGGTGGCCGCTCCGGTCGCGCACGAGCGGATTGGCCGGCGACAGCGACAACGCAGGCGGCGCATGTTCACCGAACGGCCGCAGCCGCACCTTGCGACTCGTCGGATCGTAGATCAGCACGGCGCCGTGGTGCGGCGACACAAAATCCATCCGGACATGGCCGGGTTTCCGGTACGCGTAACGGATCTCGGTCGGGTCGCCCGCCCGCGGCCACGAGCGAATCGTCGCCCGGTACGAATGCGCGCGCTCGAAATGCGCCTGCGCGACGGCCACGGGATCGGCTGTCATGCTCGCTCCTATCAACGTGGCGGCCAGTATTGCGGCGATCACGGCATCCCCTCGATCTCCAGCACGCCCTCCATGCCGCGCGCGCGATGGCTCTTGAAGAACAGCAGCCGATGCGTGCAATAGTAGGCAAAGCGCCCCGGCCGCAACGGGGTGAAACGGTATGTCTGCGGCGTCGTGCTCAACTCGGCGCGCACCGCGATACCCGCCTCGGGCGCGTCGATCACGAAGTTGTGCGGAATCATCCCCGACTCGGCCGACACCGTCAGTTCGACCGGCTTGCCGGCCTTCACGATCACGTGATCCGGATGAAAGAAGTAGCTGCCGCCGACGATCGCGACCCGCTGCACGCCGTCGGCATCGACGGCGGCACGAACCGTCGTATCGTCAGCGTGGACCAGGCTCGCATGCGCCGCGAGCGCGACCAGCAGGTTTCGTGTCATCCGCCTCATCGCAAACTCCGTTTCCGCGGGGCCGCCCCGGCCGTCATCCCTTCCACGCGTCGGGCGGGCCGCCGAGCGCGCTGCACGCTTCCATCGCGATCTCGCGAAGACGCGGGTCGTCTCCCCGTCCGGACAGCGCGTAACGCGTCAGGCGCGGCAGCCAGACCAGCAGGTCGGATTCGTAACTCATCCGCTCGCCCCGCATGCAAGCGCGCCATCACGGCCGCGCAACGTGCCACATGCCGCCCATCCCGTCGCCGCTCGCGTCGCCCGCCTGGCGATCCATCTTCCAGCGGTAGAGCGTCCCTGATACGCCCACTGCATCTTGCCGTCGGCACGCTTCACGAGGCTCCACGCGCCCGACGCCTTGTCGTACGAATCGGCGAGCGCCGGCGGCCAGTTGGCCGCGCATGCGCCGTTGCACATGCTCTTGCCCGGCGCATCCTGATCGGACACGTAGAGCGTCATGTGATCTTCGTCGACCAGCTTGCCGCCGCCGACCCGAGGCTGCTCCGCCAACGCGGGCAGTGACGCCGCGGCCGTCAGCGCGGTGATCAGCAGGATCCGTTTCATTCCCGTTCTCCTTCGCACGGCATCGCGGCGCGGCGGCGGCGGCAGACGCGCACGCCACCGTCGCGAAACCGGGCCATCGGCTTCTTCGCTGAAATTATCCCGCTGCGGAACCGTGTCGTGACTCGGTAGATAAACGGACGGGCAGCCCCTGTTATTCCGTTGCGATGGCATGGATGCGTGTCCGCGCAGGTGGCTGCCGTTCGTGTTCTTTTTTGCAGGTTGTGCGGTTTGGGGGCGCCAATAAGAAAAAGCGGCATGACATCGCTGCCATGCCGCCTTGCTGTACCAGCGGCGGGCGACGCGCGGCCGCCGCCCGACCGCCTTACTTCCGCAGTCCGCTCGACAGCGTCGAGATCAGCGACGTCACCGGCGCCAGCGGGTTGTTGGCCGACGCGCTGCCCGAGTGCGGCGTCACAGCCACGCTCGGGGTCGAACCGAGGATCGTGCCGACCGACGTGCCGACCGCGCTGACCACCGTCGCCGTTGCATTCGCACCGTTCGTCAGCAGCGAGCCCGCCGCGCCCGCGCCGGAACCCATCAGCGCGCCGCCTGCAGTCGTCTTCGAACCCGCCGCGCCTGCGACTGCGCCGCCCGCTTGCGAGAGCGCCGCCGGACCGTTCGCGAGCGCGCCCGTCAGCGTGCCTGCCGCCTGCGACAGCGGTGCGCCGGCATTGCCAAGCGTGCCGGTCACCGCCCCGACTCCGCCGGTGAGTGCCCCGACCGGATTGCTGCCGCCGGACAGCGCGCCATGCAGACCATTCACGAGACTCGTGATCGGTGCAATCGGGCTGCCGCCGGTCGAACCGGACAGCGTGTTGATCACCTGGGTCACCGCGCCTTGAACCGGCGCGAGCGGGTTCGCGCCGCCACCCACGTTGCCCAGTGCGCCCGTCAGCGTGCCAACGGCATTACCCAGCGCGCCCTGGATCGGCGCCAGCGGATTCGCCCCACCACCCACGTTGCCCAGTGCGCCCGTCAGCGAATTCACGGCCCCCGTGAGCGCGCCGGCCGGATTGCTGCCGCCAAGCGTGCCGACGATCTGATTCACCGCCCCCTGAACCGGAGCGAGCGGGTTCGAACCGCCGCCGACGCGGCCAAGCGCCCCCGTCACCGCATCCGCTGCGTTACCCAGCGCACCCGTCGCCGAGCTCAGCGCGCTGCTGAACGCACCCGCCGGGTTACTGCCGCCGAGTGTATTCACGACCTGGCTGACAGCGCCTTGCACCGGTGCCAGCGGGTTCGAGCCGCCACCGACGTTGCCCAGTGCGCCGGTTACCGTGCCAACCGCGTTGCTCAGTGCGCCGGACGGGTTGCCGCCGCCGGTGGGCAGCGCGTTCTGCAGGCTGCTGACGACGTTCGTGATCGGCGTGATCGGGCTGCTGCCGGCAGCACCGGACAGCGTGTTGATCACCTGGGTCACCGCACCTTGGACCGGTGCGAGCGGGTTCGTACCGCCGAGGTTGCCGAGCGTGCCGCTCAGCGAGTTGACCGCATTGGTCAAGGCCGAGGCCGGGTCGTTGCCGCCGAACGAACTCGCGATCTGGGTCACTGCGCCTTGAACCGGCGCCAGCGGATTCGCACCGCCGCTGACGTTGCCCAGTGCACCCGTGATCGTGTTCACCGCGTTGCTCAGCGCGCCGGACGGGTTGTGGCTGCCCAGCGCGCCGACCACTTGCGTCAATGCGCCCTGCACCGGGGACAGCGGGTTCGTGCCGCCGCCGACGTTGCCCAGCGCGCCGGTTACCGTGTCCACTGCGCCGCTTAGTGCACCAGCCGGGTTGTTGCTGCCCAGCGTGCCGACCACTTGATTCACGACGCCTTGGACCGATGCCAGCGGGTTCGTGCCGCCGCCCACGTTACCCAGCGCGCCGGTTACCGTGCCGACTGCATTGCCCAGCGAGCCTTGCGCTTGGCCCACCGCACCTTGAATCGGTGCGAGCGGATTCGCGCCTCCACCCACGTTGCCCAGCGTGCCGACCGCCTGGCCCACCGCGCCCTGAACCTGAGCCAGCGGATTCACGCCGCCAGCACCGCCAAGCGAGCCTGTCAGCGCGCCAACCGGGTCGCCGAGAGGACCGGGCAGCGTCGTCGTCACCCCGCTCGTGGTCGATGCCGTGATACCGATCGACCCCGCCGGCGTCACCCCATTCGCGGTGAGGGATGCCGATACGCCGCCCGACGGCTGAACGATCAACTGCGAAACAGGCAATGCATCAAGCGGCCCCGCCATTGCAGCACCTGATGCCAGCATCCCGAATACCGTCGAAACCGACAGCGCGACGCGCGTCAATTTAAAGTTCTTTCCCATCGTAACCTCATCACGGTTGGCACTACGTTGATCAAGCACGAGGACGGATTGCAGGAAGCGTGCCAATCAGAACGATCAGGTTTATTTGGTGAACTTATTGCAATGCAATACCGCTATCTCAATTGATTTCATTGCAAAAAATCCTACACAGCCCATCATTTGTGTGATTTATAGGGCGCGTCGGGGATAGATGTAACGTAACGTTTGCGAGCCCCGATGTAACGTGTGCCGGTACATTCGAATGGTCTCCGGAACACGTCTTTCTCAGGCCGCGCAACGTCAATCGAATTGCCTAATGAATTTCCGTTTCATCAATATGAAAATTCCTTGGAAATCACCTTGAAACTCATTTCTCATTCCGGAAAACTTCTTTCAAATCGTTCACACAACTTATTCAGCACACAGGAAAGCGGATAACCCGGCCGCTACCGACAGCGAGTTGAAAATTTGTGTCTTCTCCCGGAACAGGCACGCGAACGCCGACAGGCAGTGCGCGCAACGTGCTGCCACTGCCGATATTCACACGCTCCGCATGTCGCGCCGCCAGCCCGGCGCCGGTATTCAGCCGAAACGTGCGGGGCGATAAGGATGGGGATCGATATAGGTCGGCGCGCCCGTCATCATTTCGGCGAGCAGGCGCCCGGTCGCGGGTCCAAGCGTCAGCCCGTGGTGGCAGTGGCCGAATGCGAACCACAGATGCCGGTGACGCGGTGCAGGTCCGATCACCGGACGCATGTCCGGCGTGCACGGGCGCATCCCGAGCCATGGCGCCCGATCGAGCCGCTCGCCGATGCCGAATGCATCGCGCGCGAGCGGCTCGGCACGCGCCAGTTGCACGCCGGTCGGCGGCGCGCCGCGCTGCGCAATTTCAACGCCGGTCGTCAGGCGCAGGCGGCCGCCGTCCATCGGCGCGACGACGAAGCCCTGTTCGGTGTCGCATACCGGCACGGTCAACGTCCCGCGCGTCGGCCGGTAATGCATGTGATAGCCGCGCTTCGCGCGCAACGGAATCCGGTAGCCGAGCGGCGCAAAGACCTGATCGGACCACGGGCCAAGCGCGATCACTGCCGAGCGCGCTGCCATCCGTCCATGCACGGTCTCGACGCTCCAGACATCGCCCTCCTGCTTGAGCGTCGTCGCGTCGCCGTGCGCGAAGGTGCCGCCACCGCGCTCGAACAACTGCGCATAGGCCTTGGTCAATCCCCCCGGATTCGATACGGCCTTCGGATCCTGCCAGTGAAGCGCGCCGCAAAACGCGCCGCTGATGCTCGGCTCCTTCATGCGCAGTGCGTTGGCATCGAGCACCGTCATCCGCAACCCGTGTTCGCTCGCGATGCGCTGCTGCGCATGCGCCTCCGCGTCGAACCATGCCGGCGAGCGGAACGCCTCGATCCATCCGCCGTCGTGCACGAGCGGCTGCGCGCCGGCTCGCGCGAGCAATGCGTCATGTTCGTCGACGCTGGCCGCGACGAGCGGCAACATGTCCCGCGTAGCCGCGGCGAGACGTTCGGGCGCAGACTCCCACCAGAACCGCGCCAGCCAGCCCGCATACGCGGGCAGCGCCTTGTAGTCCCAGTAGAGGTCGACCGAGCGATTGCGCGCATAACGCAGCAGCGTGCCGAGCCTGCGCGGAAACGCATAGGGTACGACCGACGAGCGCTCGATCAGCCCCGCGTTGCCATAACTCGTTTCCTCGCCCGGCCCGCGCCGGTCGACGAGCGCGACGCGCAAGCCGCGATCCTGCAGATGCAGCGCTGACGACACGCCGACAATGCCGGCGCCCAGAACGATAACGTCGAAATCCATGCTTCCTCGCACTGCGTCGAGATTCGATGAAACGCCGCCACGCGCCCGGTATCGCACACGGAATCGCGCGCGGCGCTGCCCGCACTCACTTCGCGATGATGTCGCGCCTGAAATACTTTTGCGACAACGCGCTCAGCGTGCCGTCCTTCTTGAGTGCGTCGAGCGCGCCGACGATCTTCGCCTGCAGCGCCTTGTCGCCCTTGCGCATCCCGAAGCCGGTGCCCTCGCCGAGCGTTGCCGGATCCTTCAGCGGCTCGCCGACGATCTGGTAGAGACGGCCGGCCGGCTTGTCGAGAAAACCTTCCTGCTCGGTCTGCGCTTCCTGCACGGCGGCATCGAGCCGGCCCGCCACCAGATCCGCGTAGATCTGATCCTGGTCCTGATACGGCACGACCGACACGCCCGCATTCGCCCAGTGCGCCTTCAGGAAATCCTCCTGCGACGAACCTTGCAGCACACCGACGTGCTTGCCGCGCAGGCTCGCCGCATCCGGCAGCAGCGGCGAGCCGCGCTTCGCGACCATCACGATCGGCACGACGTAGATCGCCGGCGTGAAATCAATGCTCTGCCTGCGCTTCGCCGTGATGTTCATCGCCGAGTTGATCGCGTCGAACTTGCGCGCCTGCAACGCGGGAATCAGGCCGTCAAACGCATTCTCGACCCACACACATTTCATCTTCAGCTTCGCGCAGACCGCATTGCCGATATCGACATCGAAACCCTGCAACTGGCCTGCCGGCGTCTTGCTCTCGAACGGCGGGTAAGCCGCTTCGATCCCGAAGCGCAGCGTGGTGGCGGATTGCTCCGCGTGGGCCGCAACGGCCGCGCTCGCGAACGCAGCAGCAACGCAAAGAGAATGCTTCCAGTTCATGACAGGTTCCTGTCCGGGTTGGGGTGATGAGGATCGGGCGCGCGGCGTCGGCGGACAATGCGCCGAAACGCACTGAGCCGCTGGCGGGCGGCCTTGTGATCCATGCACGCAAAATATAGACTGTAAGTCTACTATAGACTATAAAAAGTACAGAAACCGTGTCGGCATCTGGCTGCATCCAGCCGTCAAAAAATTCACAACCCTATGATTTTTCATGAAAATCCAATCTGATCGAGCAGAAAATCAAGCCTGACATATTGAATCCATACTGGACTTTCGCTCCATCCAATCGTGACCGCATGACGCATGCGCGCTTCACGCACCTGACGCCAACATGAGCACCACGCGCATATCGTCCCGATACAATGGCGCCACCGCCGCGGCAGCAGCACGCCGGCATGCCGGAACGCCCGATGACCGGCCCGGCGAGCCGCCCGGCCGCGGCTCACTCGAGGTAGCGA
The DNA here is from genome assembly GCF_018375725.1 of Burkholderia sp. Classification (GTDB taxonomy): domain Bacteria; phylum Pseudomonadota; class Gammaproteobacteria; order Burkholderiales; family Burkholderiaceae; genus Burkholderia. The sequence goes on from NZ_JAHACR010000072.1 coordinate 12,975, forward strand.
TTCCGATGCGCAAGAAGAAATCCCCCGTCAAAGACCTGTTGCTCACGCGCTATGCGCCGATCGCCGATGGCATCGCCGCGCTGTTCTTCCCGTATGCGGAAGTGGTGATCCACGATCTGCACGACCAGACCGTGCTGTATCTCGCGAACAACCTGTCGAAGCGCGAGGTCGGCGACGATTCGGCACTCGAGGAAATCGATCATTCGGCACGCGAACGCGTGATCGGTCCGTACGAAAAACTCAACTGGGACGGGCGGCGGATGCGCTGCGTCAGCAATATCCTGTTCGACGACGACGGACGCCCGGCCGGCATGATGTGCATCAACTTCAACATCGCGGTGTTCGACGAGGTGCGCGCGACGCTCGACCTGTTCATCAAGGGCGCGGGCGTCGTCACGCAGCCGGACGAGCTGTTCCGCGACGATTGGCAGGAGCGCATCAATACGTTTCTGCACGGCTGGCTGAGCGAGCGGCAGATCGGCCTGAACGGCCTCACGCGCGAGCATCGGCGCGAGCTCGTCGAGGCGCTTTATGCGGAAGGCGCGTTTCGCGGCAAGAGCGCGGCGAACTACGTCGCGAACGTGCTCGGCATGGGACGCGCGACGGTCTACAAGCATCTCAAGCATCTGAAGGACACGCGCGGCGAGCTGTAAGCGCTGCGCGGCGGCCCGTGCCTCAGGGCCGTGCGCCCGCAAGGCAGCTGGAGCCGAAGCACCGGACACAAAATGATATAGTCCCGGTTACATTTATTTGCCCTGCCCGCTCGACCATGCCGACTACGCCCTCCGCTACGTTCCGCCCGACGCTGACCGTCGAAATCTGGTCCGACCTGATCTGCCCGTGGTGCTGGATCGGCAAGCGTCGCTTCGATACGGCCCTCGCCACGTTCGCGCATGCGGATCGCGTCGACGTCGTATTGCGCGCGTATCGCCTGATGCCGGGCGAGCCGGTGGAGCCGGTCGAGGCGATGCTGGCCGCGAAATACCGGCTCTCGCCCCCGCAGGTCGAGCAGATGCTGCGCCAGGTGACCGAAGCGGCGGCGAGCGTCGGGCTGCGCTACGACCTGCCCGGCACGCTCGTCGGCGACACGCTCGATGCGCACCGGCTCGTGAAGCTCGCCGAAACGACCGGCCACGCGCATGCGCTGACCGAACGCCTGTACCGCGCGTATTTCAGCGAGCACGGCTCGCTGTTCGATCACGGCGCGCTCGCCGAATTCGCGGTCGACGCCGGACTCGAGCGCACGGCCGCCGAAGCCGTGCTGGCCAGCGACGCGTACCGTGACGAAGTCGAGGCCGACGGCGCCCGCGCCGCGCAGATCGGCGGACGCGGCGTGCCGCTGTTCGTGTTCGGCGGCCGCTATGCGGTGTCCGGTGCACAGCCCGCCGACACGTTCGCGCAGGCGCTCGAGCAAGCCTGGCAGGACGGCATCGTCGCGCCCGGCGAGACCGACGCAGCCGCCTGCGGCCCCGACGGCTGCGCACTTCCGCCGACCGCATAAACGCCGCACCGGCCCGGCAGCGGCCCGGAGCAGCGCATGCGGCATCGGCACCGCATTCCTCATACCTGAGAAGGCGACTCAGCGGAACCCTGCGCAGACAAGTCCCGCCGTCGACCCGGCCGCCGCGCGATCGGCCTATTTTTAACGCGGTCGTACATCGACCCGCCAGTTTTGCGACAATGTCGGACTTTGACCCGCGCGCCGCCGTCGAACGTCGCATAACCGCCTGCTTCCGATGTCGCTTCCCCATATCGATCTGCTGTACTCCGCGTCCGGCCTGTTCGTCGGCTTCCTCGTCGGCATGACCGGTGTCGGCGGCGGCTCGCTGATGACACCGATCCTCGTGCTGCTGTTCAACGTCCATCCGGCAACGGCGGTCGGCACCGATCTGCTCTACGCGGCCGCGACCAAGGCGACCGGCACGCTGGTGCACGGCGCGAAGGGCTCGATCGACTGGCGCATCACAGGACGGCTCGCGGCCGGCAGCGTCCCCGCGGCCGCCATCACGCTGTGGGTGCTGCACACGTACGGCATGCATTCGCCCGGTGCCGCGCGACTGATCCAGTCGGTGCTCGGCGCCGCCCTCCTGCTCACGTCGGTTGCGCTGATCTTCCGGCCGCAACTCGCCGCCTTCGCCGCACGCAACCCGCTTCCGTCGAGCCCGGCGCGCACGCTCTACTCCACCATCCTGACGGGCGCGGTGCTCGGCGCGCTGGTGTCGATGACATCGGTCGGCGCCGGCGCGATCGGCGTCACCGTCCTGCTCCTGCTCTATCCGGCACTCGCGACGACCCGCATCGTCGGCTCGGACATCGCGCATGCCGTTCCGCTCACGCTCGTCGCCGGCATGGGACACTGGCTGCTCGGCTCGGTCGACTGGTCGATGCTGCTGTCGCTGCTGATCGGTTCACTGCCCGGCATCGTGATCGGCAGCCACCTGTCGACGCGCGCGCCCGAGCGCCTGCTGCGCAACCTGCTCGCGTCGACGCTCGTCGCGGTCGGCGTGCGGCTCGTGCTCGCGTAAGCGAACCGGCGCGATTCCCAACGCAACGCGCGGGCGAACGGCCACGCGTCTGCCCACGCCCTGCTGACGAACGGCCGGCGCACGAATGCCGCCGGCCCGATGCATCGCCGCCCCGCCACGCATCCGGCGTGCGGAGATCTCCGCACGCGGGGCGAACTCGGTTAACAT
>NZ_JAHACR010000073.1 GCF_018375725.1 Burkholderia sp.
CATCGTGCTGATGCTCGTCGTGCTGGGCATCGCGGGTCGCCTGAACGGATACCGCCGCGCTTTCGGCCGCAATCGTCCTGGCGGCGCGCTCGAGCAGCGCGGCCGGCTCGCGATCGATGCCCGCGACCGCCGCGTCGCCCACCGTCGGCTCGAACCCGGAGGCCGTGAACGCCTCGAAGCCGCGCCGGTAACCCGCGCTCATCGTCACATGCGCCTGCATGAATTGCTCGACGAGCGTGCGGCTTTCGCCTGGCGGCAGTTGCTTGTCGAGTTGCGCGGCGAGTGCGTCGACCGTGCGCTCGCGCGTCTGGAATGCATTCCAGTATTTGTCCAGCTTCTCCGGCTGCTTGCCGCGCAGCAGCGTGTCCTTCCACTCCTGGACTTGCAGCTTGAATTGCACGAGCGCCGCCGATACGAGCCGCTCGTTGGCGACGTTCGTCTGCACATCGGTCGCGAACGTATCGATCGAGCGGTTGAGGATATGAATGCCGTATAGCGCACCGGACAACATCAGCAGCAGCGCAACGGCGAAAGCAACGGGAATCTTGTAACTCAGCTTCATGGCATGTGAAATCGACAGGGAATAACAGCAGCGTCGCGGAAAGGACGCTCGCTGCCGAATCCTGTTAACGGCATGCGTGCGGCTGGCTGAATGCGGGAGGGACGAACGATGCGCGAAAGAGCCGCGATGGCGCGCGCAGACCCAAACGAAAAACCCCTTGATCCTTCCGGATCAAGGGGCTTCGTATTTTGGCGGAGAGGGTGGGATTCGAACCCACGGTACGGGGAAACCGTACGCCTGATTTCGAGTCAGGTACATTCGACCACTCTGCCACCTCTCCTTCCTTTACTGCATTTTCGCGTTTGGTCGTTTCCGCGAAAGAAAAGATTATAGAACGATCTCTTCGAAACGCACAAGCCTTTTTTGCAATTTTTTTGCGAGGGCTTGGGAAACTTGCTGCCGCGCGCTTACGACGCCTGTGCAGGCGCGTCGATGCGCTCCATGCCGCCCATGTACGGACGCAGCACTTCGGGCACCGTGACCGAGCCGTCGGCGTTCTGGTAGTTCTCGAGCACCGCGACCAGCGTACGGCCGACCGCAAGACCCGAACCGTTCAGCGTATGCACGAGTTCCGGCTTGCCCTGCGCGTTGCGATAACGCGCCTGCATCCGGCGCGCCTGGAACGCTTCGGTATTCGAGCAGCTCGAGATCTCGCGATAGGTGTTCTGCGCGGGCAGCCACACTTCGAGGTCGAACGTCTTCGCAGCCGAGAAGCTCATATCGCCCGTGCACAGCGCCATCACGCGATACGGCAGGCCGAGCTTCTGCAGAATCGCTTCCGCATGACCGACCATCTCGTCGAGCGCCGCATACGATGCGTCCGGCGCGACGACCTGCACCATCTCGACCTTGTCGAACTGGTGCTGGCGAATCATCCCGCGCGTATCGCGGCCATACGATCCGGCTTCCGAGCGGAAGCACGGCGAATGCGCCGTCAGCTTGATCGGCAGCGCGGTGCCCTCGACGATCGACTCGCGCACCGTGTTCGTCAGCGAGATTTCCGACGTCGAAATCAGGTATTGCGTGACCGTGTTCTCGGCACCGCCCTTCTCGACGCGGAACATGTCTTCCGCGAACTTCGGCAGCTGGCCCGTGCCGTACAGGATCTCCGGATTCACGATATACGGCGTGTACGTCTCCGTATAGCCGTGCTGCTGCGTGTGCGTGTCGATCATGAACTGCGCGAGCGCGCGATGCAGGCGTGCGATCGGGCCGCGCAGCATCGTGAAGCGCGCGCCGGACAGCTTCGCGCCGGTCTCGAAGTCGAGGCCGAGCGGCGTGCCGACGTCGACGTGGTCCTTCGCCTCGAAGTCGAACTGGCGCGGCGCGCCCCAGCGACGCACCTCGACGTTGCCGCTCTCGTCGTCGCCGACCGGCACGCTTTCGTGCGCCAGGTTCGGCATGCCCAGCATCAGGTCGGAAAGGCGCGCCTGGATCTCGTCGAGCTGCGCCGCCGACGCCTTCATCTCGTCGCCGATGCCGCCGACTTCCGCCATCACCGCCGACGTGTCCTCGCCCCGCCCCTTCATCGCGCCGATCTGCTTGCTCAGGCTGTTGCGGCGCGCCTGCAGCTCTTCGGTACGGGTTTGGATCGCGCGGCGCTCCGCTTCGAGCGCGGAGAATGCAGCAACGTCGAGGGTGTAGCCGCGATCGGCGAGGCGCTTGGCGACGCCGTCGAGGTCTTTGCGCAGCAACTGGATGTCAAGCATGGGAGGACAGGGGATTCGTTGTGTAAGACGGGAATTCTAACGCACCGCGGGGCGGTCACGGCGTGCCGCTTGCCGGGTACGCGCATCATCCGCGCGAGTTTTTCTTGCCGGCTTCGCGGTCGAGCTCGCGCAGCCACGCGAGTTTGTCCGCGATCTTCGACTCGAGCCCGCGCGGCACCGGTTGATACCAGTGCGGCTCGCGCATGCCGTCCGGCAGATAGGTTTCGCCCGCCGCATACGCGTTCGGCTCGTCATGCGCATAGCGGTACGCGTGGCCGTAGCCGAGTTCCTTCATCAGCTTGGTCGGCGCGTTGCGCAGATGCACGGGCACTTCGCGCGACTTGTCCTGCCGCACGAACGACATCGCCTGGTTGAAGGCGTTGTAGCCCGCATTGCTCTTTGCCGCGCAGGCGAGATAGATCACCGCCTGCGCGAGCGCCAGTTCGCCTTCGGGCGAGCCGAGCCGTTCGTACGTCTCGGCCGCGTCGTTGACGACCTGCATCGCACGCGGATCCGCGAGGCCGATGTCTTCCCACGCCATCCGCACGATCCGCCGCGCGAGATACTTCGGATCCGCGCCGCCGTCGATCATCCGGCAGAACCAGTACAGCGCGCCGTCCGGGCTCGAACCGCGCACCGACTTGTGCAGCGCCGAGATCTGGTCGTAGAAATTGTCGCCGCCCTTGTCGAAACGGCGCGCGTTGAGCGTCATCGCATTGCTGACGAACTCGGCGTCGATCGTCGTCATGCCGGCGGACGACGCCGCCGTCTGCGCCTGCTCGAGCAGGTTCAGGAAGCGCCGCGCGTCGCCGTCCGCATAGCCGATCAGCGTATCGACCGCCTTGTCGTCGAACGCGAGGCCCTCGAGCGCGATCTCCTGCGCGCGCTTGAGCAACTGGCGCATCTCGTCGTCGGTGAGCGACTTCAGCACGTAGACCTGCGCACGCGACAGCAGCGCCGAATTGACCTCGAAGCTCGGGTTCTCGGTCGTCGCGCCGATGAAGGTCACGAGCCCCGATTCGACAAACGGCAGCAATGCATCCTGCTGGCCCTTGTTGAAGCGGTGGATTTCGTCGACGAACAGGATCGTGTGACGGCCGGTTCGGTTGAGCGTGTCCCGCGCATGCTCCATCGCCTCGCGGATATCCTTCACACCGCCGAGCACCGCCGACAGCGCGATGAACTCGCAGTCGAACGCCAGCGCGGTCAGCCGCGCGAGCGTGGTCTTGCCGACGCCGGGCGGCCCCCAGAGGATCATCGAATGCGGCTTGCCCGATTCGAACGCGAGCCGTAACGGCTTGCCTTCGCCGAGCAAATGCGTCTGGCCGATCACTTCGGCAAGCGTCTTCGGCCGCAGCGCCTCGGCGAGCGGCCGGCGCGGTTCGACTTCAAACAGGTCGGACATGTACCTTGGCTCCACATCATTCGGTCGCGGCCTGACATGGCCGCCGGATCCGCCATTATGACAGCCGCACGACCGCGCCACCGCGCCCGGAAACGACACGGGCCCGCCATCGCTGGCGGGCCCGCTGGCATTCGGCGCGATGCGCCGGTCAGCCGTTGATCACGTCCGCGCCCTTCGGCACGACGAACTTGAACGTATCCGCCTTCAGCGGCGGGTTGGTCTGGATCTTCGTGAAGGTCAGCAAGGTGACGTTGCCGAACACGTCATGCAGCTCCATCGCGGCAAGCGTGCCGTTCCGGAAGCCGATGCCGATCCGCTGGAACTGCGTGTCCTGCGCCTTCGGCAGCAGTTCGAGCCAGTCGATGCCGCCCTTCTCGCCGGCGTCGCGCAGCGTGTAGTTCTTGTCGAGGTCGTTGCTGCCGAACAGGATCGCAGCCGGGCTCGCGCCCAGCGCGCCGGACAGCTTGCGCTCGGTGACCTGGTTCAGGTCCTTGTCGTAGACATACAGCTTCTCGCCGTCGGCCTGCAGCAGCTGCTGATACGGCTTCTGATACGCCCAGATGAACTTGCCGGGACGCGAGAACACGAACGTGCCGCTCGAATTGTCGGTGGCTTTCGGGGCGGCCTGCGCCGCGCTCGCGCCCTTGCTCGGCGCCTTGACGATCTGCTGCGTGAACTCGCCCTTCGCCGAACGCACCTGCGACACGAACGCCTTGAGCTGCTCGGTGCCGCTCGCGAACGCATGCGTCGCCGCGAGCATCAGCGATGCGCCCGCGAGCGCCGCGCCGAGCCAGCGCCGCGTCGAGCGAAGGGGATGGACTGAAGAATAGTGCTGCATGTTGCGGTTTTCTCCGTGGGTGGCCGGCGCCGTGCGCGCCGCGGACTCATTCCGCGTCGCGGACCGGCACAAGAATTTCGCGGTTGCCGCTCGACGACATCGCCGACACGAGCCCCGACTGCTCCATCTGCTCCAGCAGCCGCGCCGCGCGGTTGTAGCCGATGCGCAGATGGCGCTGCACGAGCGAGATCGACGCGCGGCGGTTCTTGACGACGATCTCGACCGCCTGGTCGTACAGCGGATCAGACTCGCCGCCGCCTTCGCCGGTTCCCGCGCCGGCCGAGCCCTCGTCGCCATCGACGGTGCCGCCCTCGAGGATGCCCTCGATATAGTTCGGCTCGCCCTGCTCCTTGAGTTTCTCGACGACGCGATGAACCTCGTCGTCGGCGACGAACGCGCCGTGCACGCGCACCGGCAGCCCGGTGCCCGGCGGCAGGTACAGCATGTCGCCCATGCCGAGCAGCGACTCCGCGCCCATCTGGTCGAGAATCGTGCGCGAGTCGATCTTCGACGACACCTGGAATGCGATCCGCGTCGGCACGTTGGCCTTGATGAGGCCGGTAATCACGTCGACCGACGGACGCTGGGTCGCGAGAATCAGGTGGATGCCGGCCGCGCGCGCCTTCTGCGCGATCCGCGCGATCAGCTCCTCGACCTTCTTGCCGACGACCATCATCAGGTCGGCCAGCTCGTCGATCACGACGACGATGTTCGGCAGGCGGCCGAGCGGCTCCGGATCCTCCGGCGTCAGGCTGAACGGGTTCGGGATCTTCTCCTCGCGCTTCGCCGCGTCGTCGATCTTGTTGTTGTAGCCCGCGAGGTTGCGCACGCCGAGCTTGCTCATCAGCTTGTAGCGGCGCTCCATTTCCGCGACCGTCCAGTTGAGCGCGTGGCCCGCCTGGCGCATGTCGGTGACGACCGGGCACAGCAGATGCGGGATGCCTTCGTAGACGCTCATTTCAAGCATCTTCGGATCGATCAGGATCAGGCGCACCTGCTCGGCGCTCGCCTTGTACAGCAGCGACAGGATCATCGCGTTGATCCCGACCGACTTGCCCGAACCGGTCGTGCCGGCGACGAGCAGGTGCGGCATCTTCGCGAGGTCCGCGCACACCGGCTTGCCGCCGATGTCCTTGCCGAGGCTGAGCGTCAGCGCCGACGGTGCGGCCGCATACACTTCGGAGCCGATGATCTCCGACAGATGCACCGTCTGGCGGCGCTGGTTCGGCAGTTCGAGCGCCATATAGTTCTTGCCCGGAATCGTCTCGACGACGCGGATCGACACGAGCGACAGCGAACGCGCGAGATCCTTCGCGAGGTTGACGATCTGGCTGCCCTTCACGCCGGTGGCGGGCTCGATCTCGTAGCGCGTCACGACGGGGCCCGGATAGGCGGCGACGACACTCGCGTCGACGCCGAAATCCTTCAGCTTCTTTTCGATCAGGCGCGACGTGAATTCGAGTGCGTCGGCGGAGATCGCTTCCTGCACCGCAGGCGCGGGATCGAGCAGCGAGATGGGCGGCAGCGTCGAATCGCCCGGCAGGTCGGTAAAGAGCGGCACCTGGCGCTCCTTCTCGACACGCTCGGATTTCGCAGGCGTCACGACCGGCGGCACGATCGTGACCGGCTCGTGATCCTCGATGCGGACACGCTCCTCCTCGACCTTGCCTTCGCGGCGCACGGCCGCGGCTTCGCCGAGCTTGCGATCGCGCTCGGCCTCGCGGCGCAGCTTCGCGACGTTGACGGCGGACAGGATCGCGCCGCCGACGCGTTCGGAAACCGACAACCACGAGAAACGGAAATACAGCGACAGGCCGATCGCCAGCGCGATCAGCAGCGCGAGCGTGCCGCCCGTGAAGCCGAACGCATGCGACACCGCACGCGCGACCGATTCGCCGACGACGCCGCCCGGCGCGCGCGGCAGCTGCACCTTGAGCGACCACATGCGCAGCGCCTCGATGCCGTCGCTCGCGAGCAGCACGAGCACGAAGGCGGCGCCTTCCGCAAGCCAGCCGACCGGCCGCTCCGGCTCGTCGTCGAGCGGCTCGTGATGCGTGATGCGGCGGTAGTTGGCGGCGATCCGGCGGCCGAGCGGCACGAGCAGCCAGTACGCGGACAGGCCGAACAGCAGCAGCAGGATATCCGCCGTCCATGCGCCGACCCGGCCGGCCCAGTTCGAGATGTGATCGACCTGCGCGGCATGCGTCCAGCTCGGGTCGCGCCGGCTGTAACTCAACAGGGCCATCACCAGAAATGCACAGGCCGCGACCTGGAGAATCCAGCGGATCTCCGTGAGGAGCTTCGACATCCGGTGCGGCAGCGCCTGTGCCTGTGCCTGAGCGGAATAAGGGGCTTTTGCCATGAATCCGTATAAAGAAGGCGGGCCGCGCCCGCCGATCGTTCGATCCCGCTTATTGTAAACGCAGCGCGGCCCGCGCAAATGTAAATGACGGTTACGCGGGGCCGCCTGGGCGGAGCCGCCTGAGTGGGGCCGCCGAGGCGGAGCCGCCGAGATGCCGTCCTGATCCAGGATATGTCCGCTTCGTGACGGCGCGCGCAGCCCGCCGGAACAGCCCTGCCCTGCAAAACGCTATCGTCGCGATTGAAACTCTCGTTCGGCAACGCCGCATCCGGGCATTTATAATGCGCGTCTGATACCCATCTATGACGGCAGCCCGGTCAACCCAGACCGTCCGGCGGGCTTATCCCGCCTGCCGCGGCCGCCTTTTACGGATCTCGCACATGTCCACGCCCAAACACGCCAAAGTCCTGATTCTCGGTTCCGGCCCCGCCGGCTATACGGCTGCCGTCTATGCGGCCCGCGCGAACCTGTCTCCGGTGCTCGTCACCGGCATCGCCCAGGGCGGCCAGCTGATGACCACGACCGACGTCGAAAACTGGCCGGCGGACGCGAAAGGCGTGCAGGGTCCCGAACTGATGCAGCGCTTTCTCGAACACGCCGAGCGCTTCAACACCGAGATCGTTTTCGATCACATCCATACCGCGAAGCTGCACGAGAAACCGATCCGCCTGATCGGCGACGCCAATGAATACACCTGCGATGCGCTGATCATCGCGACCGGCGCATCGGCGCAGTATCTCGGCCTGTCGTCCGAGGAAGCGTTCATGGGCAAGGGCGTGTCGGCCTGCGCGACCTGCGACGGCTTTTTCTACCGCGGCCAGAACGTCGCCGTGATCGGCGGCGGCAACACCGCGGTCGAGGAAGCGCTCTACCTGACCGGCATCGCGAAGAAGGTCACCGTGATCCACCGCCGCGACAAGTTCCGCGCCGAGCCGATCCTCGTCGACCGCCTGCTCGAAAAGGAGAAGGAAGGCATCGTCGAGATCAAGTGGGACACCGTGCTCGACGAAGTGACGGGCGAGGATTCCGGCGTCACGGGCCTGCGCCTCAAGAACGTGCATACCGGCGCGACCGAGGACATCGCCGTGCAGGGCGTGTTCGTCGCGATCGGCCACAAGCCGAACACCGACATCTTCCAGGGCCAGCTCGAGATGAAGGACGGCTACATCCTGACGAAGAGCGGTCTGCAGGGCAATGCGACCGCGACGAGCGTGACGGGCGTGTTCGCCGCGGGCGACGTGCAGGACAACGTCTACCGCCAGGCGATCACGAGCGCGGGCACGGGTTGCATGGCTGCGCTGGACGCGCAGCGCTTCCTCGAAACCCTGCACGACCGCAAGTAAGTCAATGGCGCGGCGGGCGCTCCCGGGGCGGGCCATCCCGGGGTGGGCCATCCCGCAGCGGGCGATCTCAGAGCGACCATCCCGCTACAACTGCCCCGGCAGCGGATGAGCCCGCGACCGACACGCCCGGCGTGAACCATCCCGCGCCGGGCGCTACAATGGCGTCCGCTGTCGCGCCGTCTGCCTGCAACAAGCCGCTGCCGCCGCGCAGCGGCTTTTTTTGTGCCGCGCCCCCGCGCGCACCAAATGTCCTGCGTGTGACCCCATGGCGAAAAACCAGCCCCATCCGAGCGATCCCGCGAAGCGGCAGATCGCCGCCCGTCCCGACAAACCCGCCCCTGCCGCGACGCCGGCGCCCACGTCCGCCGATATACGCGGCCAGGGCCTGGCCGGCCTCGGCTCACTGCGCACCGCACTCAAGGGCGAAGCCGAACGCCGCGAGCGCGAGCGTGCCGTTGCCCAGCAGGCCAAACGTCAGGCCGATGCCGACGCGAACCTGTTCCGTGCGGAAATCGGCGATATCAAGCCGCTCGACGCGCCACCGCGTGCATCGTCCGGCCGCATGGCGCCCGCGCCCGTGCCAAAGCAGACGCAGCGCGACGAAGAAGCCGTGCTGAGCGCGACCCTGTCCGACGAGTTCGATCCCGAGACGCTGCTCGACAGCGACGAATCGCTGTACTACCACCGCCCCGGCGTAAGCCGGGATGTCGTGCGCAGGCTGCGCAGCGGTGCGTGGGTCGTGCAAGCGCAGCTCGACCTGCACGGCATGCGGCGCGACGAAGCGCGCGAGGCGCTCGCCGACTTCGTCCGCGAAGCCGGCAAGAAGGGGCTGCGCTGCCTGCGCGTGATTCACGGCAAGGGCCTCGGCTCGGTCGGCAAGGAACCGGTGCTGAAGGGCAAGGTGCGCGCATGGCTCGTGCAGAAGGAAGAAGTGATCGCATTCTGCGAGGCGCGCGCCAACGACGGTGGCGCGGGCGCCGTGCTGGTGCTGTTGCAGCCGTCGGCCGCGCCGGGCGATCGGGGGCCGCGTGCCGCATCCTAGGCTGACGCTCGCGATCGCCGTGATGGAGGCGATCGCGACGCTCGCATTCGCGATTTCCGGTTTCATCGAGGCACGCAAGAACCGGCTCGACTCGGTCGGCACCTTCGTCGTCGCGCTGGCGACCGCGTTCGGCGGCGGCACGGTGCGCGACATCCTGCTCGAGCGCCGGCCGTTCTACTGGGTCGTGCACGACGGCTACGTATTGGTGATCTTCGCGATGGCGCTGTTCGCGCCGTTCGTGCTGCGGATGCTGTCGCGGCTGTCGGCCGAACGGATGCTGCTCGTCGCCGATGCGATCGGGCTCGGCATCTTCAGCATTTCCGGCACGTCGATCGCGCTCGACGCGGGGATGCCGCGCTTCATCTCCGTGATGATGGGCGTGATTACCGGCGTCGTCGGCGGGATCGTCCGCGACGTGCTGTGCAACGACATTCCGCTGATCCTGCGCGACTCGCGGCCGTACGCGACCTGCGCATTCGCCGGCGGCTGGTTCTATCTGCTGCTCGTGTGGCTGAACGTCGATTCCGTCTACAGCGTGCTGCTCGCGACCGGGTTCATCCTCACCGCGCGGCTCGTCACGTACAAGTTCGACATCAGGTTGCCGCACTGAGTGCGGCAACCGTTCAATGCACAAGGGGCCGTCGATACGGCCCCTTGTCATGTGCGGTGTCCCGGTCAACGTCAAGCAATCCGCTCTTCCGAAGCCGGATCGAACAGCACCGCCTTCGACACATCGAACAGCAGCGACAGCGTCTGCGCCGGCTGCGGATTCGCAGCCGGATGCACGCGGCTCACGATGCGCTTGCCGTTCAACTGCGCGAATACGTGTGTATCCGGGCCGGTCGGCTCCGTCACGTCGACGCGCACGTCGACCGGCTGCAGCCGCGACGCCTCGCCGTTGTGCGCGTTGCGCGCGTCGGTGATGCGCTCCGGACGCAGCCCGAGGATCACCTCGCGCCCGATGTGCGCCTTCAGCGTCGCGGCGTCGAACGGCAGGTTCAGCACGCCGCGCGACACGCCCGTGTCGATTTCCAGCCCGACGCCGCTGCCCTGCTCCACCAGCCTGCCGTTGATGAAGTTAATCGGCGGTGCGCCGATGAAACCCGCGACGAACAGGTTCGCCGGCGAATCGTAGATCTCCTGCGGCGCACCGAACTGCTGGACGACGCCATCCTTCATCACCGCGATGCGGTCGCCGAGCGTCATCGCCTCGATCTGATCGTGCGTGACGTAGACGATCGTCGTGCCGAGGCGCTGGTGCAACAGCTTGATTTCCGCGCGCATCTCGATGCGCAGCTTTGCATCGAGGTTCGACAGCGGCTCGTCGAACAGGAACAGCGCCGGATCGCGGGCGAGCGCGCGGCCCATCGCGACGCGCTGCCGCTGGCCGCCCGACAGCTGGCCCGGCTTGCGGTCAAGCAGATGCTGGATCTGCAGCATCTGCGACACGCGATCGACGATCTGCTGCTGCTCGCTCTTCGGCACCTTGCGGATGTTCAGGCCGAACGAGATGTTCTCGCGCACCGTCATCGACGGATACAGCGCATACGACTGGAACACCATCGCGATATCGCGATCCTTCGGCGACAGTTCGTTGACGACCTTGCCGTCGATCCGGATCTCGCCGCGCGTGACCGTTTCAAGGCCGGCGATCATGTTGAGCAGCGTCGATTTCCCGCAGCCCGAGCCGCCGACGAGAATCAGGAACTGACCGTCCTCGATTTCGATGTCGACCCCCTTCAGAACCGGCACCCCGTTCGGGTAGGTCTTGTACACGTCACGGATGGAAAGGCTTGCCATGCTGTGAATCCTCTGTCTCTTGTGTCAGCCGGAGCGGGCGCTTTCGCGCCTGCTCCGGTCCCATGCAAAGCGCGGCGCGCCGCGTCGGGTTCGTTCCGGGTGCGCCTCGCGGCGCACCCGCCGTCGTACTCAGATATTCAGCCCTTCACCGCGCCCGCCGTCAGGCCGCGCACGAAGTACCGCCCCGCGATCACGTAGACGAGCAGCGTCGGCAGCGCGGCGATGATCGCGCCCGCCATGTCGACGTTGTATTCCTTCACGCCCGTCGACGTGTTGACGAGGTTGTTCAGCGCGACCGTGATCGGCATCGAATCGACGCCGGAGAACACGATGCCGAACAGGAAGTCGTTCCAGATCTGCGTGAACTGCCAGATCAGGCACACCATGAAGATCGGCAGCGACACCGGCAGCAGGATCTTCGTGAAGATCGTGAAGAAGCCCGCGCCGTCGATGCGCGCCGCCTTCACGAGCTCGGCGGGCACGCTCACGTAGAAATTGCGGAAGAACATCGTCGTGAACGCAATCCCGTAGACGACGTGCACGAACACGAGGCCCGGAATCGTGTTGGCCAGCCCGAAATAGCCCTGCAGGCGCGCCATCGGCAGCAGGATCACCTGGAACGGGATGAAACAGCCGACCAGCATCATCGTGAACAGCGCATCCGCGCCGCGAAAGCGCCAGTGCGTGAGCACGTAACCGTTGAACGCGCCGATCAGCGACGAGATCAGCACGGCCGGGATCACCATCTGCAGCGAATTCAGGAAGAACGGCTTCATGCCGTCGCAGCGCACGCCGGTGCAGGCCTCGCTCCACGCCTTGACCCACGGCGCGAATGTCCAGTGCGACGGCGGCGTCAGCAGGTTGCCCGTGCGCAGCTGGTCGAGATCCTTGAACGACGTCGACAGCATCACGTAGATCGGAAACAGGAAGTACAGCGCGAACAGGATCAGCGCCGCGTAGATCACCGCCCGGCTCAGGGTCGCTTTAGGCTGCATTGCGCGTGCTCCTCGATTCCAGATACATCAGCGGCACGAGCACCGCCACCACGGTCGCGAGCATCATCACGGACGACGCCGCGCCCAGCCCCAGCTGCCCGCGGTTGAACGAGAACGTGTACATGAACATCGCCGGCAGCGACGACGACGTGCCCGGCCCGCCCGCCGTCAGCGCGACGACGAGGTCGAAGGTCTTGATCGTGATGTGGCAGAGGATCAGCAGCACCGAGAAGAACACCGGGCGCATGCTCGGGATCACGATCTTGCGGTAGATCGTCGGCAGCGTCGCGCCGTCGACCTGCGCGGCCTTGAAGATCTCGCTGTCGACGCCGCGCAGGCCGGCGAGGAACAGCGCCATCACGAAGCCGGTCGATTGCCATACGGCCGCGATCACGACGCAGAAGATCGCCTTGTCCGGATCGTCGAGCCAGCCGAACGAAAAACTCGTCCAGCCCCAGTCGTGCATCACCTTCTCCAGGCCGAGGCCGGGATTCAGGATCCATTGCCACGCGGTACCCGTCACGATGAACGACAGCGCCATCGGATACAGGAAGATCGCGCGCAGCGCGCCTTCGCTGCGGATCTTCTGGTCGAGCAGGATCGCGAGGAACAGCCCGAGCGCGACGCAGATCGCGATGAACGGAATGCCGAACCATCCGAGGTTCGCGGCGGACGTCCACCATACGTCGTTCTGGAACAGATCGACGTAGCGGTCGAAGCCGTCGAATTCGTAGTTCGGCAACAGCCGCGAACGGGTCAGCGACAGATAGCCGGTAATCAGGATGAAGCCGTAGATGAACACCACGGCGATCGCCACGCTGGGCGCGAGCACCAGCTTCGGAATCCAGCGGTCGGCGAACGCCGACATCGGCGACGCGCGCCGGGCGACGACCGCGCCGGATCCGTTTCCGCTAAGAGGGGCAGCCACTTGGTTCGACTCCTGGTACGAGAGGTGACGCGGCCCGGCAAGCCGGGGAGCGGCATCGGGTACGGCACGGGCCCGCCTGAGCGCGCCCGCCTGCCGCAGATACGAAAACGCCCGGCAGATGAAACGCGTCCGGCCGGGCGTGTATCGCGCCTTACTTCACCTTCGCGGCTTTCGCGAGCGCGGCGACCGCGCTCTTCGCGTCCTGCTGCGAGTTCATGAACTTCGTCACGACGTCGGTCATCGCGCCGGCGGTCGCGTCGTTCTGCGCCATGCCGTGCGCGAGCGACGGCACGAAGCCGTTCGACTTGATCGCGACCTGCTCATCCGCATACGACTTCTTCGCGCAGTCGTCGAACTTGTCCATCTTCACGCCGAGACGCACCGGCACCGAGCCCTTCATCAGGCTGAACTGCTCCTGGAACGCCGGCGTCATGATCGTCTTCGCGAGCGCGAGCTGGCCCGGCGTCGCGGCCTTCTGGCCCTTCTGCTCGAAGAATACGAACGAATCGACGTTGAACGTGTAGGCGTTCGCCGTGCCCGGCACCGGCGCACAGAGGTAGTCCTTGCCCGCCTTCTTGCCGGCGCCCTCGAACTCGCCCTTCGCCCAGTCGCCCATGAACTGCATGCCGGCACGGCCGTTGATGACCATCGCGGTCGCGAGGTTCCAGTCACGCCCGTTGCGGCCGCTGTCGAAGTAACCCTGGATCTTGCGCACCGTATTGAACACGTCGACCATCCTGTCCGACGTCAGCGTCTTCTGGTCGAGATCGACCAGCGCCTTGCGGTAGAAATCCGCGCCCTGCGACAGCACGACGTCTTCCCACAGCGTCAGGTCCTGCCACGGCTGGCCGCCCATCGCCACCGGCTGGATGCCGGCCGCCTTCAGCTTGTCGGCAACCTGGAAGAATTCGGGCCACGTGGTCGGCACCTTCGCGCCGACCTTGTCCAGCGCAGCCTTGTTCACGTACAGCCAGTTCACGCGGTGCACCGCGAACGGCGCGCCGACGTAATGGCCCTTGTACTTCATGATCCTGTCGATCTCGGGCGGCAGGCTCTGTTTCCAGTCGCCCGCGACCGGGTCGATGTTGACGAGCACGCCCTGCTCCGCCCAGTCCTGGATCAGCGGGCCCTTGATCTGTGCGGCAGACGGCGCGTCGCCGCTGATCACCTTGGTCTTCAGCGCGGTCATCGCCGCTGCGCCGGCGCCGCCTGCGACGGCGAAATCCTTCCAGACGTAGCCCTGCTTCTGCAGGTCGTCCTTCAGCACGCCGACCGCCTTCGACTCGCCGCCCGAGGTCCACCAGTGCAGCACCGTCACATTCTCTGCCGCCTGCGCCGCCACGGCGCCGAGCATCAGACCCGCAGCACACAGCGCACCCATGATCGCGCGAACTTTCATTACTTATCTCCTCCAGACTGGATCAACTCGTGAGATTCCATCGACGGGAACCGGCTTCTTGACGACGACGGGGAAATCGAGCCGCGAGCGACGCGTGGCGCGTGCGGGCCGATGACCGGCCGCGGGCTCTTACAGATACAGGTACGGAAAGCGTGATTCGGGCTTCAACGGCTTGTCTCCATCTTGTGTTTCTGGCCCGCCGCGACGCGGCGCGAGCCTGGGGCCGACGACACGCGCTCTGTGCGCGTCGTCAATGTCCGATAACATTCGGCAACTGGCGCCCCCGCCGGCGAAGCACGCGCGGTTCTCTTGACTGCGCTTCATTTTTTCTTCGCCCGGGTGCTACCCCTTGCGGCGGATTGTAGTTAAACTACAATTCAGTGTCAAAAATATTTTTATCGCACTACGGATCGCTTTTCAGCCCCCCTCACCGGCGGAGACACATGCATACCGATTCCAGCTTCACCTTCGTACTTTTCGGCGGCACCGGCGACCTGTCGATGCGCAAGATCCTC
This sequence comes from Burkholderia sp., assembly GCF_018375725.1. GTDB lineage: Bacteria > Pseudomonadota > Gammaproteobacteria > Burkholderiales > Burkholderiaceae > Burkholderia. Next base: position 14,899 of record NZ_JAHACR010000073.1, read on the forward strand.
CCGGCGCTGTTCGAGGCGCACCGCGCGCACATGCTGGCGGAGAGCGGCCGGATCGTCGCCGTCGCGCGCCATGCGGCGGATCTCGCCGGATATCTCGAATGGGTCGAGGAACACGTGAAACCGCACGCGGTGAAAGCCGCGCACGGCGCGTTCGACGAAGCCGAATGGAAAAGCTTCCTCGCGCGCTTCGTCTACGTGAAGCTCGACCTCGGCCGCGCGGAGGATTACGCCGTGCTGCGCGACACGGTCGAGCAGCTGTCCGGCACCCGGGTGTTCTATCTCGCGACCGGCCCGTCGCTGTTCGTGCCGATCTGCAAGGCGCTCGCCGCGGTCGGGCTGAACCAGGGCGCGCGCATCGTGCTCGAGAAACCGCTCGGTTACGACCTGCGCTCGTCGAATGCGATCAACGACGCCGTCGGCGAGATCTTCGCGGAAGACCAGATCTACCGGATCGACCACTACCTCGGCAAGGAGCCCGTGCAGAACCTGCTCGCGCTGCGCTTCGGCAATGTGCTGTTCGAGCCGATGTGGCGCCGCGAATGGGTCGAGAGTATCCAGATCACGATCGCCGAGGAGCTGGGCGTCGAGGCGCGCGGCGATTTCTACGACAACACCGGCGCGCTGCGCGACATGGTGCAGAACCACCTGCTGCAGCTCCTGTCGATCGTCGCGATGGAGCCGCCGCATTCGATGGATTCCGATTCCGTGCGCGACGAAAAGCTGTGCGTGCTGTGCGCGCTGAAGCCCGTCGATCCGCACGACATCGG
>NZ_JAHACR010000487.1 GCF_018375725.1 Burkholderia sp.
GTGCGCCACGCAAACGCCCACCCGACACGCAGCCCCGCGAGAATCGACGGCAGCGCGGCCGGCACGAGAATCAGCGCGACCTGCCGCAGCCCCGTCAGCCCATAGTTGCGGCCGGCCATCTTCAGCGTCGCGGGCACGCCCAGGAAACCCGTATACATGCTCAGCGCAAGCGGCCACAACACTGCGTGCACAAGCACGAACAGCAGGCTGCCCGTGCCGAGGCCGAACCACAGCAACGCGATCGGCAGCAGCGCGATCGACGGCAGCGGATTGAACATCGACGTGAGCATCGACAACAGGTCGCGGCCGAAGCGCGTCGATACAGCCACCGACGTCAGCGCGAATGCGAGCACGACGCCAAGCGCATAGCCGCGCAGCAGCACCGACATCGAGATGCCCGTCTTCACGAGCAGTTCGCCCGACACGATGCCCTGCACGAACGCGGCGAACGTCGCGCCGAAGGTCGGCACGAGCAGATCGTTCGCGACGAGCCGCGCGGTGATCTCCCACACGGCGATCAGCATGAGCGCGATCAGCGTGCGGCGGAATGCGCCTGATTCGAGCACGCGCCGCACAGGCGGCACGACGGGTGCGTGCTCGGCGTCCAGCGGCGCCTGCAGCGGCCGTTCGTATTCCGCGCGCACGGGCGGAAGCGGCGGCAGGGTCGGGTGCGGCGTGCTCATCGCGCGGCCTCCTGTTCGGGTGACGTGTCCGTTTCGAACAGCAGCCGGTGGATACGTGCGACGCTTTCACGGAAATCCGCGCGGCCGACGCTGTCCAGCGAATAGCCGTGGCTGTTGAGTTCCGCACGTACACGGCCTGGGTGCGGCGACAGCAGCAGAATCCGATTGCCGACGACGAGCGCCTCCTCGATCGAATGCGTGACGAACAGCAGCGTGAAGCGCACGTCGTCCCACAGGCGCAGCAACTCCTCCTGCATCTTGCGGCGTGTCAGCGCATCCAGCGCGGCGAACGGCTCGTCCATCAGCAGCACGCGCGGCTGCATCGCGAGCGCGCGTGCGATCGCCACGCGCTGCTTCATGCCGCAGGACAGCGTATGCGGATACGCGTGGGCGAATCCGGCGAGCCCGACATTGTCAAGGTAGTGCAGCGCGCGCTCGCGCGCTTCCGCACGCGGCAGCTTCTTCGCGACGCGCAGCGGAAACGCGACGTTTTCCGCCACGGTCTTCCATGGCGGCAACTGGTCGAACTCCTGGAACACGACGATACGATCGTCGCCCGGTCCACGCACGGGTTCGCCGCCGAGCGAGATCGTGCCGGACACGGGCTCGATGAAACCGGCGATCGCCTTCAGCAGCGTGGATTTCCCGCAGCCCGACGGCCCGAGCAGCACGAAGCGGTCGCCGCCGTAGACATCGAAGCTCACCTGATGGGTCGCGCGGACGATGCGCGCGTGGCTGCGGTATTCGAGGCTCACGCCATCGATCGCGAGCAGGCGCTCGCTGTGCGCGGCAGGATCGCCGGCGTTGGGCGCCGGATGCGCGGCGGGAGAAAGATCGGCCGCCGCCCTGAATGCGGGCGACGGGCGCGGACGCGCCGTATCCGGCAGCGCCCAGCTTCGGGACGTGGTGACATTCACGATCGGGAATCCGGCAGAAAAAACGTCACCTTAAGGTCGGCCGATCCATGCACCAACCAATCATTGCGCATATTCAAACCATCGCGGCACATAAGCGTCGGTTGCACCGCGGGACCCGCCGCCGGCGCATGCGCATACGCCGGCGGCCGGTTGCCGTTCAGCTTCCGCCGGACGTCGCGGGATCGTCGAAGAAGTAGTCGCGCCACGACTT
>NZ_JAHACR010000488.1 GCF_018375725.1 Burkholderia sp.
TTTGGCTCCCCGACCTGGGCTCGAACCAGGGACCTACGGATTAACAGTCCGGCGCTCTACCGACTGAGCTATCGGGGAACAAACAGCAGAGAAATGAGATTCTATGGGGTGCTGGCTAAGCTGTCAACACTTTTTGCATGCGCCGCTCAATTTTTTTTAAACCCGAGCGGCCATGCGATCAGCGCTCGAGCAGATGCAGCTTGTCCTGCACGTCCTTCCACTCGTCCGCATCGGCCGGCGCCGGCTTCGTCTTCGTGATCGACGGCCAGGACTTCGCCAGTTCGGCGTTCAGTGCGGTGAATTCCTGCTGATCGCTCGGCACGTCTTCTTCCGCATAAATCGCGTTGGTCGGACATTCGGCGACGCACACGGCGCAGTCGATGCATTCGTCCGGATCGATGGCCAGAAAGTTGGGACCTTCACGGAAGCAATCCACCGGGCACACATCGACGCAATCCGTGTATTTGCACTTGATGCAGCCTTCGGTCACAACGTGAGTCATTCAAACGCTCCTGCTTGGCGGTATATATGGGGTGGCGTATGCGCCAAAAGCGGCATTGTAACTGATGCGCCAAACCCGCATACCACACTCGGCTTTCCGGCTTATACCGATTCGTGATTAGTTTATGGCGGACGGGGGCGGGCGCAGACGCGCGCGGTGGTCAGTCCCGCATTCGGGTAACATGGCCGCCAGACCGGGCGGCGCGCGGTGCGCCAGGGCCCGGTCTTGATATTGGCGGTGCCGTCATCATGATCATCACTTCGCTGCTCGACACGGATCTGTACAAATTCACGATGATGCAGGTCGTCCTGCATCACTTTCCGGCTGCAAACGTCGAGTACCGCTTCAGGTGCCGCACGCCCGGCGTCGATCTCGTGCCGTACATCGGCGAGATTCGCGACGAGGTGCGCGGCCTGTGCGCGCTGCGCTTCACCAACGACGAGCTCGACTATCTGCGCCGGATGCGCTTCATCAAGAGCGATTTCGTCGATTTTCTCGACCTGTTCCACCTGAACGAGAAATACATCTCGATCACACCGTCGCCGAAGGGCAATGGCGAGATCGACATCGAGATCAAGGGGCCGTGGCTGCACACGATCCTGTTCGAGATCCCGGTGCTCGCGATCGTCAACGAGGTCTACTTCCGCAACACGCAGCGCGAGCCCGACTATCGCGAAGGGCGCGAGCGGCTGTGCGAGAAGATCGAGCTGCTCGGCGCGCAGCCGGCGTTCGCCGACTGCAAGATCGCCGATTACGGCACGCGCCGGCGTTTCTCGAAGGTGTGGCACGAAGAGGTCGCGCTCACGCTGCGCGACGGGCTCGGCTCGCAGTTCGCCGGCACGAGCAACGTCTATTACGCGATGAAGCACGGCATCACGCCGCTCGGCACGATGGCGCATGAATATCTGCAGGCGTGCCAGGCGCTCGGGCCGCGGCTGCGCGATTCGCAGATCTTCGGTTTCGAGATGTGGGCGAAGGAATATCGCGGCGACCTCGGCATCGCGTTGTCGGACGTCTACGGCATGGATGCCTTCCTGCGCGACTTCGACATGTATTTCTGCAAGCTGTTCGACGGCGCGCGCCACGATTCGGGCGATCCGTTCGAATGGGGCGAGCGGATGATCCGGCATTACGAAGCGAACCGCTGCGACCCGCGCACCAAGGTGCTCGTATTCTCCGACGCGCTCGACATTCCGAAAGTCATGCAGCTGTACGAGCGGTTCCGTGGCCGCTCGAAACTCGCGTTCGGCGTGGGCACCAATCTGACCAACGATCTCGGCTATGTGCCGCTGCAGATCGTCATCAA
>NZ_JAHACR010000489.1 GCF_018375725.1 Burkholderia sp.
GACGGATAACTGACGGATAACTGACGGATAACTGACGGACAGCCGGCGCGCGGCGGTATGGCCCGTGCGCCGGTATGGCCCGTGCGCCGGCCGTACGCATCGCCCGGACGCCTCAGGCTGCCGCGCAGGGGCGGGCAGGATCGCGCCGAATCCGCCTGTCGCTGACATCTCTCTGCTCGATCGAGCACTTCCTCCCACACCGTTTCGCCCGGCAATTTGCCGCCCGACGCAGAGACCACATCGTGCCGCCGATCGCAAGCGCGGGCGGTGGCGTCGGCCACAGCAGCGCCTGCGCGCGTGTCGTTTCATGGTCGCGGTCATGGCATTCGCAGCCGCTCGACGTCGCTCGCATGCAGCAGCGGCCGAATCCGCGCGAGGTTCTGCAAACCGTCCATGGAACGGTGAGGCGTGCGCGCCTGCCGCTGTATTCGGCGTATCGGCCCGAGCCCGGGCGAAAAAAAACCCGGCGCGAGGCCGGGCTTCCAAATCGGCCGCAGCCGCCGAGGCGGCATGCGGCACCTGCAAAAGCAGGGCGCTTACGCTGCGAGCAGCGAGCGCAGCACGAACGGCAGAATACCACCGTGCTTGTAGTAGTCGACTTCGATCGGCGTATCGATGCGCAGCAGCACCGGCACGCGCGTCGTTTCGCCGTTCTTGCGGTTGATCACGAGCGTGACGTCCTGCTGCGGCTTGAAGTCGTCGCCGAGGCCTTCGATGTAGAACGTCTCGTCGCCGGTGATGTCGAGCGACTGGATGCTGTCCGAGCCCTTGAACTGCAGCGGCAGGACACCCATGCCGACGAGGTTCGAACGGTGGATCCGCTCGAAGCTGCGTGCGATCACGGCCTTCACGCCGAGCAGCTGCGTGCCCTTCGCCGCCCAGTCGCGCGACGAGCCCGTGCCGTACTCTTCGCCCGCGAACACGACGGTCGGCGTGTCGGCGTCGATGTACTTCATCGCCGCGTCGTAGATCGACAGCTGTTCGCCGCTCGGCTGGTGGATCGTCAGGCCGCCTTCGACGCGCGAGCCGTCCGCCTTCGCCGGGATCATCAGGTTCTTGATGCGGACGTTCGCGAACGTGCCGCGCATCATCACGTCATGGTTGCCGCGGCGCGAGCCGTAGCTGTTGAAGTCGGCCTTCTGCACGCCGTTCTCCTTCAGCCACTTGCCTGCCGGCGAATCTTCCTTGATCGAGCCTGCAGGGCTGATGTGGTCGGTCGTCACCGAGTCGCCGAAGATGCCGAGCGCGCGTGCGCCCTTGACCGCGACGATCTCGTCGGCCGGCTCCATCGAGAATTCCTTGCCGAAGAACGGCGGCTCCGCGATGTACGTCGACTTCGGCCAGTCGTAGACCTGGCCCGATTCGCCTTCGATCTTGCTCCAGAGATCGCCCTTCTTCGTCAGGTGCGCGTAGTTCTCTTCGAACTTCTTCGGATCGAGCGCGTACTTCAGCAGCGACTGGACTTCCTCGCTCGTCGGCCAGATGTCGCCGAGGTAGATGTCGCGGCCGTCCTTGCCCTTGCCGACCGGTTCGGTCATCAGGTCGCGCGTGATGTTGCCGGCGATCGCGTAGGCGACGACGAGCGGCGGCGACGCGAGGAAGTTCGCACGGATGTTCGGGTGGATGCGCGCCTCGAAGTTACGGTTGCCCGACAGGACGGCCGCCGCCACGATGTCGTTCTTGACGATCGCTTCGTTCAGCTCCGGCGTCAGGTCGCCCGCGTTGCCGATACAGGTCGTGCAGCCGTACGCCGCCACTTCGAAGCCGAGCTTCGACAGGTACGGCAGCAGGCCGGTCACT
>NZ_JAHACR010000074.1 GCF_018375725.1 Burkholderia sp.
CGAGCGACTTGACCGTGCCGTCCGACTTCAGCTTCGAGATCGCCGCGTTCAGCTTCGTCTTCAGCGCATCGTCGCCCTTGCGCAGGCCGAACGCGATGCCGCTGCCGAGGATCCGGTCGTCACGCACCGGCTGGCCGACGAACCCGAAGCCCTTGCCGTCCGGACGCGACAGAAAGCCGCGCTGGCCCGCCGGCGCGAGCACGAGCGTCCCGTCGACACGCCCTGCGACGAGATCCGCGTAGGCCTGGTTCTGGTCCTGGTACGCGACGACGGACACGCCCGCCGGCTCCCAATGCGCCTTCGCGTAGGTTTCCTGGATCGAGCCCTGCAGCACGCCGACGCGCTTGCCCTTCAGCGATTCCGTCGTCGGCAGCAGGCCGCTGCCGTTGCGCGCGATCAGCTGCGTCGGCACGCGATAGATGATCGTCGTGAAGTCGATCGCCTGGCGCCGCTGCTCGGTCGCGTTCATCGCCGAGTTGATCGCATCGAACTTGCGGCCCTGCAGCGCCGGAATCAGCCCGTCGAACGACGTCTCGACCCATTTGCACGACAGCTTCGCGGTCTGGCACACCGCATTGCCGACGTCGATGTCGAAGCCTTGCAGCTCGCCGTTCGCCGCTTTCGATTCGAACGGCGGATATTGCGCCTCGAGACCGAAGCGCAGCGTCTGCGGCGCTTCGGCGAATGCCGCGCCGGAAGCGAACGCGCAAGCGAGCGCGAGCCAGAGTTTCAGGTGTTTCATCGTGCGATCTCCTTGGGTCGTGGGTCTTCCTGCGGGCGGCTGCCGTGCGTCGGCAGCTCGGTCAAATGCTGCGCAGACGACGCGCGCCTTCGATCAGCGTCTCGTCGTCCTTCGAAAAACTCAGCCGGATCAGGCCGGCATCGGTGCCGTCGGTATAGAACGCGGACAGCGGAATCGTCGCCACGCGCGCGTCGCGGATCAGGCGCAGCACGAAATCGCTGTCGCGCTCGTCGGAGAAATGCCGGAAGCGCGCGAGCATGAAGAACGAACCTTCGCTCGGCAGCAGCTCGAAGCGCGAGCCGGCGAGCTCGCGTGCGAGCAGGTCGCGCTTGCGCTGGTAGAACGCCGACAGCCCGAGATAGCTGTCCGGCTGCGACAGGATGTCGGCGAACGCGATCTGCATCGGCGTGTCGGCCGAGAACACCATGAACTGGTGCACCTTGCGGATCTCGTCCATCAGCGCCGCCGGGGCGAGACAGTAGCCGACGCGCCAGCCGGTCACGTGGAACGACTTGCCGAACGACGACACGATCACGCTGCGCTCGGCCAGCTCGCGATGCCGCGCCATGCTCTGGTGCTGCGCGCCGTCGAACACCACGTGCTCGTAGACCTCGTCGGACAGGATCACGATGCCGGTATCGCGCGTGAGCTGCGCCAGACGCGCGAGATCGGCTTCGGAAAACACCGTCGCGGTCGGGTTGTGCGGCGTGTTGACGATGATCATGCGCGTGCGCGGCGTGATCGCGGCGGCGACCTCGTCCCAGTCGACCCGGAAGTGCTCGGGCGACAGCTTGATCGCGACCGGCGTCGCGCCCTGCATCCGCACGATCGGTGCATAGCTGTCGAACGACGGCTCGAAATAGATCACCTCGTCGCCGGGATGCACGAGCGCACTGATCGCCGCGTACAACCCCTCGCTCGCACTCGCGATCACCGTGATCTCGGTCGCCGGATCGTAGCGTGCGCCGTACAGCCGCTCGGTCTTCTCGTCCAGCACGTCGCGCAGCTGCTCGACGCCGGCCATCGGCGCGTACTGGTTGTGTCCTTCCCGCATCGCGCGGGCGACACCTTCGACGAGCGCGGGATCCGGCGCGAAATTCGGCGCGCCTTGCGACAGGTTGAGCGCATCGTGTTGCGCGGCGAGCTGCCCGATCACGGTGAAAATCGTCGTCCCGACGTCGGGCAGCTTCGAACGGGGCACGGTGGCGCTTCGCATGACTTCTCCTGGCTTGTGACGGTGCGCGCGCAAGCGCGTCGCGAATAGGCAGGAGCATTTAGCCCGAATCAAAATCGCCGGACAACCGAAAGTTTGTCATGGGTGCCATGCGTTCAGATCATGGCGGAGGCGTCGCAAGCGCTTCATGACGGGGACGGATAACGGCGCGTCATGCGCCGGTGGCATTTTCACGTGCGTCGGCGCCACGCCGGATCTATGCGCCGCGCTTGCGCCCGGCAACACGGAAACCCGAACATGTCGCAGCGGCATATTTGCTACGCTGACAATCAGGACGAGACGCACTTTGCATGGGACCCATCGATGACCAGCCCGACCCACGAAGTCACCAACCAGTTCGACGAACTCGTCGACTATAACCTCTTCGCGACCGACGCCGCGCTGCGCGAAGCACTCGCCCGTGCCGGCGCGGAGTGGGCCATGCCGCAGCTCGACGCGTATGGCGCGCGGCTCGGCCGCAGCGAAACCGCGCAGCTCGCCGACGACGCCAACCGCCATCCGCCGGAGCTGAACGCGTTCGACCGGCGCGGACGGCGCATCGATCGCGTCGATTTCCATCCCGCATGGCACACGCTGCTCGGCATGTACCGCGGGGAAGGCTTCGTGTCGCTCGCGTTCCGCGACCGGCGCCCCGGACGCTGGGCGGCGACCGCCGCCGGCTTCTACCTGCACGGACAGATCGAGGCCGGCACGCTGTGTCCGGCGACGATGACACAGGCGGCGATCCCGGTACTGCAGAAGGAGCCGGCGCTGTGGGCGCAATTGCGCGACAAGCTCTACAGCGACGCCTACGATCCGCGCGACGTCCCCGTCGCGGACAAGCCGTCGATCTGGTTCGGCATGGGCATGACCGAGAAACAGGGCGGCTCCGACGTGCGCGCCAACACGACGCGCGCGACGCCCGTCGGCGCAGGCGGTCGCGGCGGCGAATACCGGCTGCGCGGCCACAAGTGGTTCTTCTCGGCGCCGATGTGCGACGCGCACCTCGTCGTCGCACGCACCGACGCCGGCGGCCCGTCGTGTTTCTACGTGCCGCGCTGGCGGCCCGACGGCACAAAGAATGCCGTCGAAATCCAGCGGCTCAAGGACAAGGTCGGCAACCGCAGCAACTCGAGCAGCGAGATCGAGCTGAACGATGCGTGGGGCATCATGCTCGGCGAAGAAGGCCGCGGCATCCCGACCATCATCGAGATGGCGACCTATACGCGCCTGAGCTGTGTGCTCGGCAGCGCGGCGATGCTGCGCCAGGGCGTCGTGCAGGCGATCGCGTATACACGGCAGCGTCATGCGTTCGGCCGCGCGCTCGCCGAGCAGCCGCTGATGCGCACAGTCCTCGCCGATCTCGCACTCGAGAGCGAGGCCGCGCTTGTCCTGGCCATGCGGCTCGCCGCCGCGTTCGAAGACGGCGATTCGCCGCGCGAGCAGGCATGGAAGCGCATCGTCACGCCCGCCGCGAAATTCTGGGTCTGCAAGCGCGCGGTCGAGCTGACCGGCGAGGTGATGGAAGTGTTCGGCGGCAACGGCTACGTCGACAACGGCCCGATCGCGCGGCTGTTCCGCGAAGCGCCCGTCAACTCGATCTGGGAAGGGTCGGGCAACGTGATGTGCCTCGACGTGCTGCGCGCGGTGTCGCGCGACCCGGAGGCCGCCGCCGCGCTGCTTGGCGAGCTGCACGAACTGGGTGCGGGCGAGCCGCGGATTCGCGACGCGCTGGATACGCTGCGCGCGATGCTCGCCGCGCCGCCCGATACGCTCGAAGCGGCAGCCCGCCTGTTCGCGCAGCGGCTCGTCCTCGTCGCGCAGGCCTGTCTGCTGCGCCGCGACGCGCCCGCGGCGGTCTCCGACGCATTCATCGCGACGCGCCTTGCCGAGCCGGCCTGGGGCCGCATCGCGGGCGGCTTCGATCCCCGCCGCATCGACATCGCCGCGCTGCTGCAACGCGCGTACCCCGCGTAACCGGCGCAATCGCGGCGCATGCCTCGATGCGTGACCGCGACGCGCGAAGGCACCGCCGCTGAAAAACAGAACGCCACCGGACGCTTGCGCGTCACGGTGGCGTGAGTCGAACCGTTCGGGCGCGGATCATGCCGCACTGCGCGCGCCGCCGATATCTCGGCGCGCCTCGCGCGGCCAGCCCGCTACCCGATGCGGCTTACTTGCCGCCGATGCTCTTCAGCGGCTTCCACTCGCCCTTCTCGACCTTGTACATCGTGATGCCGCCGTTCTTCAGGTCGCCCTTCGCGTCGTACGCGACGTGCGACGACGTGACACCGGCCATGTCGGTCTTGGCCAACACCGGCAGGTACTTCGCCGGATCGGTCGAGTTCGCCTTCTTCATCGCGTTGAACATCGCCATCGCGCCGTCGTACGAGTACGGCGAGTAGGTCTGCACGTCCTCGCCGAAGCGCTTCTTGTACTTGTCGGCGTAGGCCTTGCCGCCAGGCATTTCCGCGAGCGGCAGGCCGGCCAGCGATGCGATCGTGCCTTCGGCCGCGTCACCCGCGATCTTCAGGAACGTCGGCGTCTTCACCATTTCGCCGCTCATCAGCGGCGCCGTGAAGCCCAGCGCCTTCATCTGCTTGACCATCGGCGCTGCCTGCGAATCCGCACCGCCGTAGTAGACGAGGTCCGGACGTGCGGCCTTCAGCTTCGTCAGAATCGCCTTGAAGTCGACCGCCTTGTCGTTCGTGAATTCGCGGTCGACGATCGTCGCGCCGCCAGCCTTCGCCGCCTTCTCGAACTGGTCGGCGAGACCCTGGCCGTAGGCCGTGCGGTCGTCGACGATCGCGATCTTCTTCATGCCGAGATCCTTCGCCGCGAACGTGCCGGCCACGAGGCCCTGCTGCGTGTCGGACGTCATCATGCGGAAGGTCGTCTTGTAGCCTTGCTGCGTGTATTCCGGCGCGGTCGCCATGGCGAGCTGCGGAATGCCTGCGTTCGCGTAGATGCGCGACGCCGGGATCGTCGTGCCCGAGTTGAAGTGGCCGAGCATGCCCTTGATGCCGTCGTCGACGAGCTTCTGTGCGACCGTCGTGCCGGTGCGCGGGTCGGCCTGATCGTCCTGCGTGTCGAGCACGAACTTCACCGGCTTGCCGCCGATCACCGGCTTCGTCGCGTTGAAGTCCTCGATCGCCAGCACGATGCCGTTCTGCATATCCTTGCCGTAGTGTGCCTGAGCACCCGTCATCGGCCCTGCATAGCCGACCTTCACGTCATCCGCATGCGCAGTCCCCGCCAGCGACATGACCGCGACGAACGTCGCGCCTGCCAGCTTTTTCATCGTGTGTTGCATAGCTTCTCCTAGGTACCAGGTATAAACGGAGCGGCTTCGGGATCGCCTAGCCGCTTCCTTTTCTTGATCCGAACGGCAAGGATGGTCAGCCGATCGTCATCAAATTCGCATTGCCGCCCGCCGCCGCGGTGTTCACGCTGACCGAGCGCTCGGTCAGCAGCCGCTCGAGCGCGTAGTCCTCCGCGTCGCCATTCTCGAATGCACCGGCCGACACGCCCTGCACCGACACGATCGGGCCCGGCCGCTGCGCGACGTCCTTCACCAGCTTCTGCAGTTCGTCGCTGTCGCCCTCGAACAGCACGGTGTCGAACGCCGCATCCGCCTGCTTGCGCACGCTCGCGTGGGCCTTCAGCGACGCCGGCAGCGCAGCATACAGCGCTTCGCCCGGCGCACCGGCGAACAGTGCACGGTTGCCGGTCGCGAGCACAGCCGCGAACTGCGCGCGCGCGCCGCTCGGCGTCGCCGCGACGCACAGCACCGTGCCGCGCGGGCCGAGTGTATACGTGTTCCGCTCGCCCGTCGGGCCCGCGAGCACTGCGGTCGCGCCGGCCGGCACCTGCGCGAGATAACCGTCGCAGCGTGCCGCGAGCGCCGGCTCGCGCTGCTCGATCAGCCAGTCGCGCAGCGTCGTCAGCGTCGCCGCCGGATGCTCGCGCTTCTCGCCTTCGATGTTTTCCTCCGCCACCAGCATGTTCGCGAGCGAACGCGGCAGGCCGGACGGACGCGTCGCCAGCAGACGCTGCAGATACAGCGCGCCGCCCGCCTTCGGGCCCGTGCCCGACAGACCTTCGCCGCCAAACGGCTGCACGCCGACCACCGCGCCGATCACGTTGCGGTTCACGTAGATGTTGCCGACATGCGCGCGATCGATCACGTGCGCGATCGTCTCGTCGATCCGCGTGTGGATGCCGAGCGTCAGGCCGTAGCCGGTCGCGCGGATCTGCTCCAGCAGCTTGTCGAGCTGGTTGCGGCTGTAACGCACCACGTGCAGCACCGGGCCGAACACTTCACGCTTCAGTTCGTCGATGCTGCCGATCTCGATCAGCGTCGGCGGCACGAACGTGCCGTATGCGCACGCGTCCGGCATCGGCAGCTGCGTGACGCCGTGCCCCTTGTCCTTCATCGACGCGACGTGCGTGTCGATCGTGCGCTTCGCTTCGCCGTCGATCACCGGGCCGACATCGGTCGACAGGCGATCCGGGTTGCCGAGCGCCAGTTCCTGCATCGCGCCCTTCAGCATCGTCAGCGTGCGATCCGCGACATCGTCCTGCAGACACAGAACGCGCAGCGCGGAACACCGTTGACCGGCCGAGTCGAACGACGACTGCATCACGTCCGCGACGACCTGCTCGGCGAGCGCCGACGAATCGACGATCATCGCGTTCTGGCCGCCCGTTTCGGCGATCAGCGGAATCGGCTTGCCGTCCGGATCGAGACGCGACGACAGCGTCTTGTTGATCAGGCGCGCCACTTCGGTCGAACCGGTGAACATCACCGCACGCGTGCGCGGATCGGCGACGAGCGCCGCACCGACCGTCTCGCCGTCGCCCGGCAGCAGCTGCACCGCACCGGCCGGCACGCCGGCCTCGCGCAGGATGCGCACCGCCTGCGCGGCGATCAGCGGCGTCTGCTCGGCCGGCTTCGCGAGCACCGTGTTGCCGGCCGCGAGCGCGGCGGCGACCTGGCCCATGAAAATCGCGAGCGGGAAGTTCCACGGACTGATACAGACGACCGGCCCGAGCGGGCGGTGCGTATCGTTCGAGAACTCGTCGCGGATCTGCGCCGAGTAGTAGCGCAGGAAGTCGATCGCTTCGCGGATCTCCGCCACCGCGTTCGGCAGCGATTTGCCCGCCTCGCGCACGATCAGGCCCATCAGCGTGTGCATCTGCGCTTCGAGCAGGTCGGCCGCGCGTGCGAGGCAATCGGCGCGCGCCTCAACAGGCGTCGCCTGCCAGATCGGCGCGGCGGCCACCGAATGTGCGAGCGCCGCGCTCACGTGCCCGGACGTCGCTTCGCTGACCACGCCGACAATGTCGCGCTGGTCCGACGGATTGCGCACGTCGCGCGCCGGCGCGTCCGCGATCGCATCGTCGGCCAGCATCGGCGCCGCGCGCCACGGATGATGCGCACTCGCGAGCAGCGCGGACGACAGCGATGCGAGGCGATGCTCGTTCGACAGGTCGAGGCCCATCGAGTTGGGACGCTCGTCGCCGTACAGGTTGCGCGGCAGCGGGATCTTCGTGTGCGGCGCGCCGAGCGGCACGACCTTCGACGCCTCATCGACCGGATCGGCGACCAGGTCCGTCACCGCGACCGACTTGTCCGCGATGCGGTTCACGAACGACGTGTTCGCGCCGTTTTCCAGCAGACGGCGCACGAGATACGCGAGCAGCGTTTCATGCGTGCCGACCGGCGCGTAGACGCGGCACGGACGGTTCAGCTTGTCGCGGCCGGTCACCTCTTCGTAGAGCGGCTCGCCCATGCCGTGCAGGCACTGGAATTCGTACTGGCCGGGATAGTAGTTGTGGCCGGCGAGGTGATAGATCGCCGACAGCGTGTGCGCGTTGTGCGTCGCGAACTGCGGATAGACCGCGTCCGGCGCGCCGAGCAGCTTCTTCGCGCAGGCGAGATACGACACGTCGGTATAGATCTTGCGCGTATAGACCGGATAGCCTTCAAGGCCGTCGAGCTGCGCACGCTTGATTTCGGTATCCCAGTACGCGCCCTTCACGAGACGGATCATCAGGCGATGGCGGCTGCGGCGCGCGAGGTCGATCAGATAGTCGATCACGAACGGGCAGCGCTTCTGGTACGCCTGCACGACGAAGCCGATGCCGTTCCAGCCCGCCAGCTCCGGATCGAAGCACAGCGCTTCGAGCAGGTCGAGCGACAGCTCGAGACGGTCCGCTTCTTCCGCGTCGATGTTCAGGCCGATGTCGTAGCGGCGCGCGAGCAGCGCCAGCGCACGCACGCGCGGCAGCAGCTCGGTCATCGTGCGTTCCTGCTGCGCGCGCGAGTAGCGTGCGTGCAGCGCCGACAGCTTGATCGAGATGCCCGGGCCTTCGTAGATGCCGCGCCCGCCGGCCGCCTTGCCGATCGCGTGGATCGCCTGCTCGTAGGACGCGTAATAGCGCTGCGCATCCTCTTCGGTCGTCGCCGCTTCGCCAAGCATGTCGTACGAGTAGCGGAAGCCGCGCGCTTCGTACTTGCGGCTGTTCGCGAGCGCTTCCGAAATCGTTTCGCCGGTGACGAACTGCTCGCCCATCAGGCGCATCGCCATGTCGACGCCCTTGCGGATCAGCGGCTCGCCGCCCTTGCCGATCAGACGCGTGAGCGCCGACGACAGCCCGGCCTCACTGTTCGTCGTGACGAGCTTGCCGGTGATCATCAGGCCCCAGGTCGCCGCGTTGACGAACAGCGACGGCGCATGGCCGACATGCGAACGCCAGTCGCCCTTGCTGATCTTGTCGCGGATCAGCGCGTCGCGGGTCGCCCGATCGGGAATGCGCAGCAGCGCTTCCGCGAGACACATCAGCGCAACGCCTTCCTGGCTCGACAGCGAGAATTCGTGGATCAGCCCTTCGACGCCGCCGCCCGAGCTCTTCTCGCGCAGCTGCTCGACGAGCTTCCCGGCCATCGCCTGCACGTCCGCGGAGAGATTCGCGGGCAGACGCGCCTGGCCGATCAGGAACGGCACGCACTCCGGCTCGGGGCGGCGGTACGCGGCGGTGATCGCCGCGCGCAGCACCGATTGCGGTTGCACGTTCTGCGCAAATTCGAGGAACGGATGCGGCGAGTTGTCGTCGTCCGGATCGGCATGGCCGTCGGCGAGCTCGGTCACGCCGCTGCCGCCGGACAGTTCCGGCGGCAGCTGGCCGTGCTCGATGCGTTCGAGGTAGGCGAAGATCGCCTGCTTGATCAGCCAGTGGGGCGTGCGTTCGAGGCGCGACGCAGCGTCTTTCAGCCGCGAGCGGAGCAGATCGTCGACTTTGACGCCAAGGGTGGTGCTTGCCATGGTGGGTTCGTGCGCCGGTGCGAGGCCGGCCAGTGACGGGAAAGGATGCGCGAAATCCTACGGCACACAATAAAACGGTGCAACCCAATTTCGCAAAGGGTTGCACCTCAAGTTTAATCAATATAATCAACGGCTTATGAGGTTGCAACCTAGGGGTTGCCCGCCGTCGGCGGATCGGTATTTTCCCTGATCGGCGGTGAAAAGCAGACGCTGCCGCGCGATCAGATCGTCAGATATCCAGCGGATCGACCTCGACGCTCCACCGCAGCGCGCCCTTCAACGCGCGCAATTTCGGCAGCCACGCATGCAGCGCGTGTTGCAGCGCCGCCCGCGATGCGCTTTCGAGCAGCAACTGCGCGCGATGGACGTTCGCGACCTTGACGATCGTCATCGGCACGGCGTCGTAGACCGTCACGCGATCCGCGCCGGGCAGGCCGTGCAATGCCGCCGCGGCCTGCTGCAGAAACGCGAGCGCCGCTTCGAGCGTACGCCCTTCGGCGCGCAGCAACGCCTGATAGACGAACGGCGGCAGATGCGCGTCGCGCCGCTCGCCGAGCGTCGAATTCGCGAAGCCGACGTAATCGTGCCGCGCCAGCGCGTGGTACAGCGCGTGCCGCGGATAACGCGTCTGCACCAGCACCTCGCCCGGCAGCCCGGCACGGCCCGCGCGGCCGCTGACCTGCATCAGCTGCGCGAACAGTCGCTCGCTCGCGCGGAAGTCGTGCGAAAACAGCGCCGTATCCGCATTGAGCACGCCGACGAGCGACACGCGCTGGAAATCGTGTCCCTTCGCGATCATCTGCGTGCCGACGAGGATGTCGACCTCGCCCGCATGCACGTCGGAGAACAGCGCCTGCGCGCTGCCCTTGCGGCGCGTGCTGTCGGCATCGATGCGCAGGATGCGCGCGCCCGGCACCGCTTCGGCAAGCGTCTCCTCGACCCGCTGCGTGCCGCGGCCGAGCGGCGCGATATCGACGTTGCCGCACTCGGGACACGAATGCGGGATGCGCGACTCCCAGCCACAGTGATGGCAGCGCAGCGCATGCTCCGGCTTGTGCAGCACGACGTATGCGCTGCACCGCGGGCATCCGGCGACCCAGCCGCAGGCATCGCAGGCGAGCGCGGGCGCATAGCCGCGCCGGTTCAGGAAGATGAGGCTCTGCTCGCCGCGTTCGAGGCGCGTCTTCAGCGCCGCGACGAGCGGCCCGGACAGACCGCCGACCGACGCCCGCCCGCGCCGCCGCTCCTCCTCGAGATCGATCAGCCGCACACTCGGCAGCACCGCGTCGGCGACTGCGCGCCGCGACAGCGTGAGCCGCGTGTAGCGTCCCTGCTCGGCCTGCCACCAGCTTTCGAGCGAAGGCGTCGCCGAGCCGAGCACGACCGGAATGCCGAGCTGCTTCGCGCGCCATACGGCGAGATCGCGCGCCGAATAGCGCAGCCCTTCCTGCTGCTTGTAAGCGGGCTCGTGCTCCTCGTCGACGACGATCAGCGCCAGCGCCGGCAGCGACGCGAGCACCGCGAGGCGCGTGCCGAGCACGATCCGCGCGCGTCCGGTGTGGGCTGCAAGCCAGTTGCGCGCCCGCTCGCCTTCGGCGAGACCGCTGTGCAGCGTGACGATCGCATCCGGCGCGAGCGTGCCGGCGAAACGCGCACGAAACGCGGCCTCGAATTGCGGGGTCAGGTTGATTTCGGGGACGAGCACGAGCGCCTGCGCGTCGGGCCGTTGCGCCAGCAGCGACGCCAGCGCATGCAGATAGACCTCGGTCTTGCCGCTGCCCGTCACGCCGTGCAACAGGAACGGTGCGAAGCCCTGCGCGGCGCGGATTGCATCGAGCGCCTCGGCCTGCTGATCCGTCAGCGGCGGCGGCACCGCGCGGCTCGATGCCGCAGGCAAGTTATCCACAGGCGGAAGCGCATCCGCCCAGCCGATCTCCTCGATCTCGACCCAGCCGCGTGCGGCCCACTCGTCGAGCGTCGACGCGGCCTTCGGATGCAGCGCACGCGCGTCGGGGAGCGTCAGCGAGCCGGCATCGGCGAGCGCCTGCGCGAGCCGGCGCAACGCGGCTGCGCGTGCCGGCAACGCATCGGGCAATGCGGCACGGCCGGACTCACGCAACGTATACCGCACCTCGGGCGCCAGCAGCCGACCCCAGCGCCCGGCATCGCGCAGCGCCTGCGGCAGCGCCGGCAGCGCGACTTCGCCCAGGCCGCGCTGATAGTAATCGGCGGCAAACGCGACCAGCGCCAGCCATTCGGCCGACAGCGGCGGCAAATCGGCGCAGATGGATTCGACTGCGCGCAGCCGCCCGGGCGGCACGTCGGTGTGAGCCGTTACTTCGCAGACGAGCCCCACCGTCTGCCGCTTGCCGAACGGCACCTGCACGAGCGTGCCGGGCGCGGGCGCCGGTTGCGCGTCGCAGCGGTAATCGAACAGCGTCGCAAGCGGATGGTCGAGCGCGACCCTGAGGTATGTGCCTTCCATCACCCGCGCCTCGCCGTGACGACGCTTGCCGGAACGGCGGCCAGTTCGACCGCATGCTGTCGCATCCGAACCGATGCGGCGAACTTCAAGTAAAACTTCAGACTCGGCGCTAAGTTTTGGATTCTCATTAGGAATCGCCGTATACCCTGACCGGCCTGTGGATAACTTTGTTGAGAACTCACCCGCTCCGGCACGGACAACGCGTCGGGCCGTGCCTCCCGCTGCTTTTTCGCGATGTGCTGAAAAATCGGCTGAGCCTTATCCCACAAGGCTGCTATCCAAATTCCGGCACCATAGCGCGGCAATCTGACCGAAACGGTGCTCTACCGCGCTGCAACGTGGAAAATGTGCATAAGTCAAGTCTTGACAAGCATCGAAGTCGCCGCCGGAGCGGGGTTGCGCCCTGTTTAGCCTGGACGACGCAACGCGGCCGCTCCGCACCGCAACATGACGCGGCTTGCAATCAGCGCGCGGCTTCGCTACGCATCGCGCGGCTGTGGCGATGCACTTCGTCGACCAGCTCGGCGACATGCTCCGGCGGCGTGAACTGCGAAATGCCGTGGCCGAGGTTGAACACGTGGCCCGGATGATTGCCGTAGCTGTCGAGCACCGCGCGCGCCTGCTCGCGGATCGCGGCCGGCGGCGCAAACAGGATCGTCGGATCGAGGTTGCCCTGCAGCGCGACGCGGCCATCCACGCGCGCACGCGCCGCATCGAGGTTGACCGTCCAGTCGAGGCCGACCGCGTCGACGCCCGTCGCCGCGATTTCCTCGAGCCACAGACCGCCGCCCTTCGTGAACGTGATCACCGGCACGCGTTCTCCGTCGTGCTCGCGCTTCAGTTGCGCCACCACGCGCCGGATGTAGTCGAGCGAGAAGCGCTGGTAGGCGCCGTCGGCCAGCGCACCGCCCCACGTATCGAAAATCATCACCGCCTGTGCGCCCGCTTCGATCTGCGCGTTCAGGTACGCGGCGACCGCCTGCGCATTGATGTCGAGGATCCGGTGCATCAGGTCCGGCCGCGAATACGCCATCGACTTGACCGTGCGGAAGTCGTCCGAGCCGCCGCCTTCGACCATGTAGCACGCGAGCGTCCACGGGCTGCCCGAGAAGCCGATCAGCGGGACACGCTGACGTCCCTGCCCGTCGGTGAGCGCGCGACGGATCTCGCGCACCGCGTCGGTGACGTAACCGAGCGTCGCGCCGATATCCGGCACCGCGAGCTTCGCGACGTCCGCCTCGGTGCGCACCGGATGCGCGAACTTCGGCCCCTCGCCGGCCTGGAAGTCGAGGCCGAGGCCCATTGCGTCGGGAATCGTCAGGATGTCCGAGAACAGGATCGCCGCGTCGAGCGGAAAGCGATCGAGCGGCTGCAGCGTCACTTCCGTCGCGTAGTCCGGATTCTTCGCCAGACCGAGGAAGCTGCCCGCACGGGCGCGCGTCGCGTTGTACTCGGGTAGATAGCGACCCGCCTGGCGCATCAGCCAGATCGGCGTGTAGTCGGTCGGCTCGCGCAGCAGCGCGCGCAGGAAGGTGTCGTTGAGCAGGGTATGGGCCACGTTAGGATGCGACGATGCGTGAGCAAACCGGCATTTTACCGGACAGGGGCCATCCGCCGCGCGAGCATCATCCGCGGCGGCCATATGACGCGCGCGATCGCTCCGCTATGATCGAACGCTCATACCAAATGAAACGAAGGAGGAGATGCGATGAGGAAGCTGGGAACGATCGCCGCCGCGGCGTGGCTGTGCGCGGCCGCCGTGCACGCGGAAACGGGCACGGGCAGCGGCGCGGCCGCCGCCGGCTCGCGGCTCGACGATGTGCTCGCGCGCGGTGTGCTGCGCGTCTGCACGACGGGCGACTACAAGCCATATTCGTACTACCGCGCCGACGGCAAATTCGAGGGCATCGATATCGACATGGCCGATTCGCTCGCCCGGTCGCTCGGTGTGAAGGCCGACTACGTCAAGACGAGCTGGCCGAGCCTGACCGCCGATTTCGTCGCGAAATGCGACATCGCCGTCGGCGGCGTCTCGACGACACTCGAACGCCAGAAGCGCGCGTTCTTCACGCAGCCGTACATGACCGACGGCAAGACGCCGATCGCGCGTTGCGCGGATGCCGGCAAATATCAGACGGTCGCCCAGATCGACCGGCCCGAGACGCGCGTGATCGTGAACCCCGGCGGCACGAACGAACGCTTCGCGAAGCAGCACTTCACGCATGCGAACGTCACCGTGTATCCGGACAACGTGACGATCTTCAAGCAGATCCTCGACGGCCGCGCCGACGTCATGGTGACCGACGCGTCCGAGACGCTGCTGCAGCAGAAGCTGAATCCGGGTCTCTGCTCGATTCATCCGGACAAGCCATTCCAGTTCGGCGAAAAAGCCTACATGGTGCCGCGCGGCGACGTCGTGTTCCAGCAATACGCCGATCAATGGCTGCACCTGTCGCTGTCGAACGGCGAGTTCCAGTCGATCTCGGACAAATGGCTGAAGTGAAACAGCATGCGCACGCCGCGGCGTGCCGGCAACGCGCGGCGCGCACGGAGCGCCGGTCAGTCGATGCCGAGCCTCCGATGCTCGACCAGCACGCAGCGATCCATCACGACGTCCAGCCCCGCCGCGCGCGCCCGCGCGGCCGCGGCTTCGTCGATCACGCCGAGTTGCAGCCACAGCGCCCGCGCGCCGATCGCGATGGCGTCGTCCGCGACAGCGGACACTTCCGACGATTTGCGAAACACATCGACCATGCCGATCGCGGCACCGTCGCGTGCGAGCGCGGCAGCCGCATCGGTCAGCGACGCGTAGCAGCGTTCGCCGAGCACGCGCTGGCCGTCGAGCATCGGGTTAACGGGGACGATCCGGTAACCGGCGCGCTGCATGTATTCGGCGACGCCGTGACTCGCTCGATGCGGTTTATCGGAAAGCCCGACGACCGCGATCACACGATCACGTTTCAAAATCTTTCTGATGATTGCGTCGTCTTGCATCGAATCCTCTGTGCGATGAATTTTTTCGCGTGCAGAAGTGGACTTCGTCGAACCCGGCGCGCGTCAAAAACGCATACTGCGCACACCGTTAAATCACTTCCGTAAATGTGAGTAAAAATGACCTTTCCGCACACCAATAAAACAGCAATAAATCCCGGAAAGCCTTATCCGGCGGGCGTTACAACCTGAAACACTTTGTTACCTCCAGGGTGCGCCAATTCGCCCACAATGTTTTTCAACGGTTCCAACACGGATGTGGTTTCGTGTGCCAAGTGTGAGCGGACACGAAGCACTGCGAACCCGTCGGTCATGTACCGAAGCCCTTCCCTGGGGCATCCTTGTTGGAGTCATTTTCGGTTCGCCGAATACGTTCCATCTTTGGTCTCCTCGCGCTAACCCCGTAGCGTGTGGTTTTTAGCGGGCTAATCAGCCCGCTTTTTTTCGTCCATCGAAAACGTGACGGCCCGCAGGCCGTCATCTGTCACGCGGTCTTCGGCTCGTCGAGCTTCATCTCTTCGATCATGCGCTGACGCATGATGAATTTCTGCACCTTCCCCGTCACCGTCATCGGCAGCTCGTCGACGAAGCGGATATAACGCGGGACCTTGTAGTGCGCGATCTGCCCTTGGCAGAACGCACGCAATTCATCCTCGGTCATCTGCTCGCCCGGCCGCAGCACGACCCACGCGCACACCTCCTCGCCATACTTGGCGTCAGGCACGCCGAATACCTGCGCGCTCTGAATCTTCGGATGCCGAAACAGGAATTCCTCGATCTCGCGCGGATAGATATTCTCGCCGCCGCGGATCAACCCCCCATTCAACAGAGTCG
>NZ_JAHACR010000075.1 GCF_018375725.1 Burkholderia sp.
GTCTGAGCGCATCTCGCAACTGTTCGACGAACGCGCTGAAAGCCGGCGAGCGCACGCCGAGCACGAGGCCCGGGTTCGTGCACAGCTGGCCGCAGCCCGTCGTCACAGATCCTGCCAGATCGCGCGCGAGCGCCGCGCTGCGTTCGCCCAGCGCCGACGACAGCACGAGGACGGGATTCACGCTGGACATTTCGGCGAACACCGGAATCGGCTCGGGCCGCGCCTGCGCAAGATCGAACAGCGCACGTCCCGCCGCGAGCGAGCCGGTGAAGCCGACCGCCTGGATCGGCGCTGCCTGCACGAGTGCCGCGCCGGCCGCCGCCGTGCCGTACACCATGTTGAACACGCCTGCCGGCAGGCCGACCCGTGCGACCGCGCGCATGACCGCATCGGCAACGCACTCCGACGTCACCATGTGGCCGGGATGCGCCTTGACGACGACCGGGCAGCCGGCCGCCAGCGCCGACGCGGTGTCGCCGCCCGCAACCGAAAACGCAATCGGGAAATTGCTCGCGCCGAACACGGCGACCGGGCCGACGCCCACGCGGCACTGGCGCAGGTCGACGCGCGGCAGCGGCTTGCGATTCGGCTGGGCATGGTCGATGCGCACATCGAGAAAACCGCCGCGTCGCACGGTGGCCGCGAACAGGCGCATCTGGTTGCTGGTGCGCTTGCGCTCGCCTTCGAGGCGCGCCGCCGGCAATGCCGTCTCGCGGCTCGCCTCGGCGATGAATGCATCGCCCAGCGCGTCGATCTCGTCGGCGATCGCCTCCAGCAGCGCGGCGCGCGCAGCGGGCGACGCGGCGCGCAATACCGGGAATGCGCGCGCCGCCGCCCGTGCGGCGTCCGACACCTCTTCGGGCGTCGCGTCGTGATAGCGCACCGCGTGACGCTCGCCCGTGATCGCGTCGACGCTGAATAACGGCTCGCCGGCGCCGCGGCGTTGTCCGTCGATGTAGTGAAGCCCAAGAACGCTCATGAGAATGATCCGAAGTAAAGGAATGTCAGGTAACGCGTCACGCCGCCTCGGACGAGCCGAGCGTCGTCACCCGTGCGCGGCGCGCCTGCAGGCCGACGCTCATCAGGAGCAGCACGCCGACAACGCCTGCGATCGCCAGCGCGAGCATGCCGGCCGGCCGGCTGTGAAAGCCGGTTTCGACCGCGGTCTTGAGGGTCGGCGCAATGAAGCCGCCGAGGTTGCCGAGCGCCCCGATCAGCGCGATGCCGCTGGCGGCCGCGGTGCCGCTCAGGTAAGCCGTCGGCAGCGTCCAGAACAGCGGCTGGACCACGACGAATCCGATCGTCGCGCAGCAGAACGCGAGCAGTACCGGGGCGAGCGCATGACCCAGCGTCGACAGCGCGATTCCCGCGGCCGCCATCGCCAGCATGGCGATCGCGAACTGGCGATGGCGCCCCTGTGCATCGGCCATGCCGGTGATCGGCCGCAGTGCGAGCAGCGCGCACAGCCACGGAATCGCCGTCAGCAGGCCGACCTTCGTGCCGACCGCCGAGCCGATCAGCTCCGAGATCCGCGTCGGCAGATAGAAGATCACGCCGTACACGCTGACCTGGATCGCGAAGTAGATCGCGACGAAGCGCAGCACCTGCCAGTTGCCGAGCGCACCGAGCGCCGTGCGCGGGCCGTGCGTCACCTTGTGATGATCCTCGGCGGCGATCGCAGCCTCGAGCGCGTCTTTCTCGTCGGCATCGAGCCACTTCGCGTCGCGCGGCTTGCTCACCAGATAGAAGAACGCGATGACGCCGACGACCGACGCCGCGAGGCCTTCGAGGATGAACATCCATTGCCAGTTGCGCAGCCCGAGCTGGCCGCCCATCACGTCGAGCAGCAGGCCGGACAGCGGGCTGCCCAGCACGAGCGCGACCGGCAGCCCGAAGTAGTACACGCCGAGTGCCTTGCCGCGCTGGTTCGCGGGGAACCAGTAAGTCGAATAGAGAATCACGCCGGGCGAGAAACCCGCCTCGGCGACGCCGAGGATGAAGCGCAGCACATAGAACGACGTCTCGTCGTGCGCGAACATCATCGCGGCCGATGCGAGCCCCCACGTCACCATGATGCGGCTCAGCCAGACCTTCGCGCCGACCCGGTGCAGGATCATGTTGCTCGGGATCTCGAACACGGCATAGCCGATGAAGAAGATGCCCGCGCCCAGTGCATAGGCGGCGTTGCCGATATTCGAATCGACCATCAGCGCCTGCTTGACGAAGCCGACGTTCGAGCGGTCGAGCATCGACAGCGCGAACATCAGCGCAAGAAACGGCACCAGGCGCAAGCGGGCCTTGTGCACGGCGCGGGCCAGCGGATCGGGTTGAACAGCTTGGGTCTGCATGAATGTCTCCGGTGTCGGGCCGGCGCATGCGCGGCTCGCATCTTGTGTCCAAAGCGCCCGGCCTTCTCGTCGGCGTGCCGGGTCGCAACAGGTAAAACCGCTCAGCGCGCCGCGCCGAGCAATCCGCGCGCGGCCAGGTTGGCCATCAGCGCGCGGACACCGAACGTCCACGGCGCAATGCGGTCGCTCGTTCCGACTCGATTGACCAGCGCGCCGAGCATGCGGCTCGAGATCGTCACGATATCGCCGGCCTTGTGGGTAAACCCGCCGCCCGCCGTATCGCGATCCTCGACCGGCGCGAACAGCGTGCCGAGGAACAGCATCGCGCCGTCCGGATACTGGTGCGTCTCGCCGAATGCCTGCGCGACGAGATCCAGCGGATCGCGGGTGATCTGATCCATCGAGCTGGTGCCGTTCAGGATGAAGCCGTCCCGCCCTTCGACGCGCAATTCCACCGTCGCGCGCCGCACGTCGTCGATCGAGAAATGCGCGTCGAACAGCCGCACGAACGGACCGATCGCGCACGAGCCGTTGTTGTCCTTGGCCTTGCCGAGCAGCAGCGCGCTACGGCCTTCGAAGTCGCGCAGGTTGACGTCGTTGCCGAGCGTCGCGCCGCGCGCACGGCCGCGGCTGTCGATCGCCAGCACGATTTCGGGTTCGGGGTTGTTCCACGCCGAGCCGGGATGCACGCCGATCTCCGTGCCCGTCCCCAGCGACGACAGCAGCGGCGCCTTCGTGAAGATCTCGGCGTCCGGGCCGATGCCGACTTCGAGATATTGGGACCACATGCCGCGCTCGATCAGCAGGCGCTTGAGTTCCTGCGCTTCGGCCGAACCCGGCCGCAGCGTCGCGAGGCGCTCGCCGACCAGCGCCACGACCTGTTCGCGCAATTGCGCGGCGCCTTGCGGATCGCCCTTGGTCCGCTCTTCGATGACCCGCTCGATCAGGCTGCCGGCGAACGTGACGCCCGCCGCCTTGATCACTTGCAGATCGCACGGCGCGAGCAGGTGCGCGGCGTCGGCGTGGCCGGCGGAGGCCGGCGCCTGGGCCAGCAGGTCGTCCAGGCTGCCGATCCAGCGCCCGGGCGTACGCCGCACGACGGCGACCGGATCGTCCAGTTCGAGCAGGCCGCTCATCGTCGGCGCGGCGTCGGAAATGTCGAACACGCCGTCCGGACGCACCGTCACGACCGCCGGGCCGGCGGGTGCGGACGCGGTGGCCGGCAGCCACGCGCGCCCCACGAGCGTGCCGGCGGCGCCGTCCTCGGGAAGCGTGTGCCGGGCGTTCAGGGCAAGCGGCGTAGTCATGGTCGTCTCCAGGGTCGTTGTCGTTGCGCGCCAGTCGAACCGGCACGGGATAGCCGCCACTCTAGGGTTGTTTTCAATAACAATCCAATTGCTTATTCGGCAGAATCCATTCCAATCGTTTATCGCTACGACCGGGTTTACCTGATGCGCCCCTCGACCGCCGCGCCTGCCACAGGCGTACTGACACGCCTGCGCTTCCGTCACCTCCAGTTGCTCGACGTGCTCGGGCGCACGCGCAATCTGCGCATCGCCGCGGAGCAGATGCACATCACGCAGCCGGCCGCCACCAAAATCCTCGGCGACGTCGAGGACATGCTGGAGGCGCCGCTCTTCACCCGCCTGCCGCGCGAGATGCGGCCGACCGAGCTGGGCCTGTTCGTGATTCGCTACGCGAGCAACACCGTCGCCGATCTCGGCAAGTTTGTCAGCGAGCTCGACACGCTGCGCGCGGGCGGCCACGGCCACCTGACGGTCGGCGCGATTTCCGCGTCCGCGGCGCAGATCGTGACCGCCGGCATCCGCGACATCCTGCGGGCGCGCCCGCGCCTCGTGATCAAGCTGATCGAGCAGAGCAGCGACCAGCTGGCCGTCTGGCTCGAAGAGAAGAAAGTCGACGTGATGATCGGCCGCCTGACCGAGCCGCGCCATCAGGCGATCTTTAACTTCGAGGAACTGGCGTCGGAGCCGGTGTGGGTGGTCTGCGGGCGGCATCATCCGTTGCTCGCGCGCAAGCGGCTCGAGCTTGCGGATCTGGCCGCGTGGACGTGGATTCTGTATCCGCCGGCCACCGCGATCCGGCGGCTGTTCGAGGAGACGTTCTCGGCCGCGGGTATCCAGTCGCTGGCCGGGATGATCGAAACGTCGTCGGTCTTCTCGGCGCTGCAGTTGCTTCAGTCGACCGAGACGCTGTCGCTGCAGCCCTGCGCCGCCGTGGAGCGATACGTCCATGAAGGCCTGCTCGCACGGATTCCCGTGCCGATCCGCCGCTCGATGAGCCACTACGGTATCGTCACGCGCAAGAACGAGCAGCCGTCGGAGCCGATGCGGGCCTTCGTCGACGCACTTCGCAGCGCGGCGAATCGGACAGCGTCGGCGGCCGCGCACCTCGAGTCCGCGCCAGAATGATCGCGAGGGCCGGGCACGCGCCGCCGAGATCGCCCGCGATCAAGGCATAGCACGGCCCACTGTCGAACCCGGCGCGGCGCATGCGGCCGACTCCGGCCGCCGCGCCGATCGCGATCAGTTGAGCGTGAAGTCCGCAGGCGCGACGGGCTCGCCCGCATACCGGAACACGTTGAGATCGTCGCAGCGTATCGCGGGCGGCTTGCCGGAGATCAGATCGGCGAGCAATTGCCCCGAGCCGCACGACATCGTCCAGCCGAGCGTGCCGTGTCCGGTGTTCAGGAACAGGTTCGGCAGCGCGGTGCGGCCGACGATCGGCGTGCCGTCCGGAGTCATCGGGCGCAGGCCGGTCCAGAACGTCGCCTTAGACGTATCGCACCCGCCCGGAAACAGATCGTTCACGCACATCTCGAGCGTGTCGCGGCGCGCTTCGCGCAGCGCCTTGTCGAACCCGACGATCTCCGCCATCCCGCCGACGCGAATGCGCCGGTCGAAGCGCGTGATCGCGATCTTGTACGTTTCGTCGAGCACGGTCGACACGGGAGCGGCGGCCTCGTCGGCGACCGGCGCGGTGATCGAATATCCCTTGAGCGGATAGACCGGAATCTTCACGATGCCCGACAGAAACCTGGTCGAGTAGGAGCCGAACGCCACGACGAACGCATCGCCGTGCACAAGCTTGCCGCCGTGCCGTGCGCCCACGACGCGGCCGCCTTCGACGACGAGATCGTCGATCACCGTGTTGTAGCGGAAGGCGACGCCAAGCCGGGCCGCGAGTTCGGCCAGGCGCGTCGTGAAGAGCTGGCAGTCGCCGGTCTCGTCGCCCGGCAGGCGCAGGCCGCCTGTCAGCTTGTAAGCCGTCGCGGCAAGCGCAGGCTCGTCGTATTTGAGTTCGCCCGGTATCAGCAGCTCGTACGGAACGTTCGCCTCCTTCAGCACGGCGATGTCCTTGGCGGCGCCATCGAGTTGCTGCTGCGTGCGGAACACCTGCAGTGTGCCGCCCGTGCGGCCTTCGTACTGAATCCCGGTGGCCGCGCGCAGCGCCTGCAGGCAATCGCGGCTGTACTCGGCAAGACGCACCATGCGGGCCTTGTTGATCGCGTAGCGTTCGGCCGTGCAGTTCTGCAGCATCTGCCACATCCATTGCAACTGAAATTGCTTGTCGGCGTCGTCGGGCCGGATCGCAAGCGGCGCGTGCTTCTGGAACATCCATTTGACCGCCTTCAGCGGCACACCGGGTGCCGCCCATGGCGCCGCATAGCCCGGCGAAATCTGGCCGGCATTCGCGAAGCTCGTTTCGAGCGCGGGCCCCGCCTCGCGATCGATGACGGTCACGTCATGCCCTGCGAGGGCAAGATAATAGGCAGACGTCACCCCCACGACACCGCTCCCCAGCACGACGACTCTCATGGCTGCGCCTCCGCAAATGGACGAGTTCGCACGTTGATGTGATCGAACGCCGGGATTCACCGGCCCGCCGAATGTTTGTCTGTATATTAATCGGCCACAAGCAGTTGTTTTTACTCTTTTGAAAACAGCGCTCAGCGCTGTCGCACGGTGCACCGCACCGCTGCCGGTCCGGCCCGGCATCCCGCCGCAACCTGCACGCGCGTCGCGCGATGTCCGACGGCGCGCCGGAACAGCCCACTTCGGATTGGCCAACTTGCACCGCATTTTCGCCAAAACCCGCCGCACGCGTCCCCTTCGCCCGCGCGCTGACCGATCATGGCGGCCATCCATCATTCACTTAGTGACGAGAGAACATGAAGACGAAAGCTGCTGTCGCGTGGAAGGCCGGTGCACCGCTGACGATCGAGGAAGTCGATCTCGAAGGGCCGCGCGCGGGCGAAGTGCTGATCGAGTTGAAGGCGACAGGCATCTGCCACACCGATTACTACACGCTGTCGGGCGCCGATCCGGAAGGGCTCTTCCCGGCGATCCTCGGTCATGAGGGCGCGGGCGTCGTTGTCGATGTCGGTCCGGGCGTCGGCACGGTCAGAAAGGGCGACCACGTGATTCCGCTCTACACGCCGGAATGCCGCCAGTGCAAGTTCTGTCTGTCGCGCAAGACCAACCTGTGCCAGAAAATCCGCGCGACGCAAGGCAAGGGCCTGATGCCGGACGGCACGTCCCGCTTCTCGCTCGACGGCAGGCCGATCCATCACTATATGGGCACGTCGACGTTCTCGAACTACATCGTGGTGCCGGAGATCGCGGTCGCGAAGGTGCGTGAAGACGCGCCGTTCGACAAGGTCTGCTACGTCGGCTGCGGCGTGACGACCGGCGTCGGCGCGGTCGTGTTCTCGGCGAAGGTCGAACCGGGCGCGAACGTGGTCGTGTTCGGTCTCGGCGGCATCGGCCTGAACGTGATCCAGGGCGCGAAGATGGTCGGCGCGAACAAGATCATCGGCGTCGACCTCAACCCGAACCGCGTCGAACTGGCGAAGAAGTTCGGCATGACGCACTTCGTCAATCCGAACGAAGTCGAGAACGTCGTCGACCACATCGTGCAGCTGACCGACGGCGGCGCGGACTATTCGTTCGAGTGCATCGGCAACGTGAAGGTGATGCGCCAGGCGCTCGAATGCACGCACAAGGGCTGGGGCCAGTCGTTCATCATCGGCGTCGCGGCGGCGGGCGAGGAAATCAGCACGCGGCCGTTCCAGCTGGTCACGGGCCGCGAGTGGAAGGGTTCGGCGTTCGGCGGCGCACGCGGCCGCACCGACGTGCCGACGATCGTCGACTGGTACATGGACGGCAAGATCAACATCGACGACCTGATCACGCATACGATGCCGCTCGAGAAGATCAACGAGGGCTTCGAGATGATGAAGCGCGGCGAGTCGATCCGCTCGGTCATCCTGTACTGAACGCGGGCCTGGCATGAGACCGGAGCGCATGCTGAAGCGCCCACTCCGGTCGATATACGCGCTAAAGTGCTGACGGTGCCGCATCGAGCCGGACGCCCGAGCGCCGGGGATCGACTGCGCTGCATCGGCCTCGCGCAAGCGCCAACTGGGATCAACAGGAGGAAACAATGCTGGAATGCATTTCGTCACACGCGTGCCATGGCGGTGAGCAACGCTTCTACCGGCATGAATCGCAGACGATCGGCCTGCCGATGAAGTTCTCGGTGTACCTGCCGCCGCAGGCCGCGCACGGCCGCGTGCCTGCGCTGTTTTACCTCGCGGGCCTGACCTGCACCGAGGAAACGTTCCCGATCAAGGCCGGCGCGCAGCAATTCGCGGCGCAGCACGGCCTGGCGCTCGTCGCCCCCGACACGAGCCCGCGCGGCGCGGGCGTGCCGGGCGAGACCGACGCATGGGACTTCGGTGTCGGCGCGGGCTTCTACGTCGACGCGACCGAAGCGCCGTGGTCGACGCATTACCGGATGTACTCGTACATCGTCGACGAGCTGCGCGAGACGGTCATCGGCGAGTTGCCGATCGACGGCGCGCGGCTCGGCATCTTCGGTCACTCGATGGGCGGTCACGGCGCATTGGTGCTCGCGCTGCGCAATCCGGAGATCTACCGTTCGGTGTCGGCATTCGCGCCGATCGCCGCACCGATGCGCTGCCCGTGGGGCGAAAAGGCGTTGACCGGTTACCTTGGCGCCGATCGCGACGCGTGGAAACCCTATGACGCGAGCGAACTCGTGGCGCGCGCGGATGCGCCGAAGTTCGCCGCGGGCATCCTGATCGATCAGGGGCTGGCGGACCAGTTCCTCGAAAGCCAGCTGTATCCGGAAGTGTTCGAGGCGGCCTGCATCGCGGCGGGACAGCCGCTGACGCTGCGCTGGCATCCGAAGTACGACCACGGGTATTACTTCATACAAAGCTTCATCGGCGACCACATCAGGCATCACGCGGAGGTTCTCCGTCAGATCCGGAATTAGGCGCCGGGAATCGTAGCCAAGCGAGGCTCATATCTTGCCGGGCGCCTGTTCCGCGCAATCTCCGGGCCTCACGTCACCCCCCAAAGCAACGCAAAAGGAAATCATGGCGATCTTTACTCACGCTACTGTCGGCACCAACAACCTCGACGCCGCCCGCTCCTTCTACGATACCGTCCTCGGCAAGAT
The DNA here is from genome assembly GCF_018375725.1 of Burkholderia sp. Classification (GTDB taxonomy): domain Bacteria; phylum Pseudomonadota; class Gammaproteobacteria; order Burkholderiales; family Burkholderiaceae; genus Burkholderia. The sequence goes on from NZ_JAHACR010000075.1 coordinate 8,859, forward strand.
CGGCCTGAAGCGGCTGGCGGATCTCGGCGAAAACGGCTCGATCTGGGGCAAGGACACGCCGGCGTTTTTCGCCCTGAAACCCGCGAACGGCCAGCCCGCCACCGTCGGCAACGGCGTCACCATTTCGTTCGAGGCGCCGGATCGCGCGTCGGTCGACGCCTTCCATGCGGCGGCCTTGGCAGCAGGCGGCAAGGACGAGGGCGCGGCCGGTCCGCGCAACTGGGCGCCCAACGCCTACGCGGCCTATGCCCGCGATCTGGACGGCAACAAGCTCGCCGCCTACTGCTTCAAGCCGGCGTAACGCGCCGGCGCGGTGCGCGCGCCTGACACGTCCGCACCGCATCGGCATGAAAAGAGGGGGAGCCTTTCGGCCCCCCTCTTTTCATGCCTGGCGCCTCGCCGCTTCACCCTCGGTGTGAACGGTGCCGAAGCGCTCGCGATATTCGAGCGGGGTCACGCTGAGGGCGCCCTGAAACGCTTTCCGCATCGCCTCGTAGGTTTTGAAGCCCGCCTTTGCCGCGATCGTCTTGGCCGGCAGGTTCCCTTCCTCGAGCATGCGACGGGCCGCGTCGATTCGGGCGCGCGTCAGAAACCCGGACGGCGTCATGCCCGTTTCCTTCTTGAAGCAACGGTTGAAGCTGCGCACGCTGATTGAAAGGCGGTCCGCCATGTCGGTCGGACTGATGTCCTGCTCGCAGTTCTCCAGAATCCAGCCCTGGATTTCCCTGATACCGGGATGCTGCGTCGACTGGCTGATCAGCTGCGAACTGAATTGCGACTGACCGCCCGGTCGCTTCAGATAAACGACGAGATCTCGCGCCACATCGAGCGCGATATCGAGGCCGAAATCCTCTTCGACGAGCGCCAGCGCAAGATCGATTCCCGCGGTGACGCCCGCCGACGTCCAGATCGCGCCGTCCTGAATGAAGATGCAATCCGCATCGACGCGCACCGCCGGATACCGGATCTTCAACGCATCGGCGACAGCCCAGTGTGTCGTTGCGCGCTTCCCGTCCAGCACGCCCGCCTCGGCCAGGAAAAATGCGCCGGAGCACAGGGCGGCGGTACGCGTGACGCGCGCTGCGGCGGATTCGATCCACCGCACGATGTCCATCGCGCCATCGAGCGCCTCTTCGATCTGCCACGCGCCGACAATGATGGCCGTGTGCGGCACCGTCAACGTATTGAGACGCTTATCGGCATGCAGGGGCACGCCGGTGTCGGAGCGGATCGGGCCGCGATGCGGCGATGCGAGCTTGACATCGTATCCGCCGCCGAGTCCGCGGTTTTTCAGATGGGAATTTGCGTAGGTAAAAACGCTCAAGGCACCAATGGCCTCAAGTGCTTTGAATCCGTTATAGATAATGACGTCGACAGTGAGCAGCATTTCGCCAATTCTACGCCACCCCGGCACGCGCCGCCCTTCGCAGCCGCCGCCGATACGACCTTCGGTTCAAATCGCAGCGCATGTCGGCGCTCCGGCGGCGGCGCCTCGGAGCGTGCGCGAAATCCGGCATGCCGAGCCACGCGCACACGCCGACAGCACATGGATCGCACCGATCGCGGAGCACGAATGCCGGGCGACGGATCGTGCTCCGCGGGATCATGAGCCGCCTGCGTTGCCGCACCGCTCGATGGCCGTCTTGAGGTAGGCCGCGGTGCTGCCATGCCCCGCGCCGGCGACCTCGCCGGGCATGCCGCTCGCAATGACCTGTCCGACGTCGTCCCCCGCCCCCGGCCCGAGATCGATCACCCAGTCGGCCTGCGCGACGACCCGCATGTCGTGCTCGACGACGACGACCGTATTGCCGGCATCCGCGAGCCCCTGCAGATGCCGCATCAACCGGTCGGTATCGGCCGGATGCAGGCCGGCGGTCGGTTCGTCGAGGATATACAGCGTATTGCCGCGCTGCGCGCGCTGCAGTTCGGTCGCCAGCTTGATACGCTGCGCCTCGCCGCCCGACAGTTCCGTTGCCGGCTGCCCGAGCCGCAGATAGCCGAGCCCGATCTCGCGCAGCACCTCGAGCGGCCGCAGCACCTGCGGTTCGCCGGCAAAGCACTCGCACGCTTCGTCAACGCTCATCGCCAGCACCTGCGCAATGTTGCGTCCCTGCCATTCGATTTCGAGCGTCTGCGCGTTATAGCGGCTGCCGTTACACGTCGAGCACGGCGCATAGACACTCGGCAGAAACAACAGCTCGACCATCACGAAGCCTTCGCCCTCGCAGGTCGGACAGCGCCCCTGCGCAACGTTGAACGAGAATCTCCCGACGCCATAGCGGCGCTTGCGCGCGGCGGGCGTATCGGCGAAGAGCTGACGCACATGGTCGAACAAGCCGCTGTAGGTCGCCAGGTTCGAGCGCGGCGTGCGGCCGATCGGCTTCTGGTCCACGCGGACGACACGGCGGATGCGCTCCATGCCGCCGACGATGCGCCCTTCCGCGGCGGCGGACGCTACCGCGAGCAGCGGATCGGCCTCGTCCTCGTCCTGCGTGCCGAGCGGGCGGCCGAGGCGCGCCGCCACGAGTTCGGGAAGCGCCTGACTCACGAGGCTCGATTTACCCGAGCCCGACACGCCCGTGACCGCCGTGAAGCATCCGACCGGAAATGCGATGTCGAGATCATGCAGGTTGTTGCGCGTCACGCCCTCGAGCCGGAGCCAGCCCTGCGGCTGCCGCGGCGTCCGCGCGATCGCCTCGGCACCGCCGAACAGATAGCGGCGCGTAAACGACGGGGCGACATCGGCCAGGCCCGCAGGCGGCCCGCTGTAGAGCACGCGGCCGCCCCGTTCCCCCGCTTCCGGCCCGACATCGACGAGCCAGTCCGCATGACGGATGACCTCGAGATCGTGCTCGACCACGAACAGCGAGTTGCCCGCCGCCTTGAGGCGATGCAGGATGGCGAGCAATGCGTCGCCGTCCGCCGGATGCAGGCCCGCCGAAGGCTCGTCCAGCACGTAGACCACGCCGAACAGTTGCGACGACAACTGGGTGGCGAGCCGCAAGCGCTGCAGTTCGCCCGACGACAATGTCGGCGTGCTGCGGTCCAGCGACAGATAGCCGAGCCCGAGGTCGATAAGCGGCGCGAGGCGCTCGAGCAACTCCGACGCGAGCCGCTGCGCGGCGACACGTTTTTCGTCGGAGAGATTCGGGGTGCGGCGCACGTCCGGCGCGCTCTTGTGCGCCGATCCGCCGGCCGCCACGCGCCGCGCCGTCGCCGCGCGGCGCGACTTTTCGTCGAGCACGCCGCCCGGCGCTTGAGCGTCGGGCCGGGCCCACTCGCCGCGCGCGACGGCCGACAGCAGATCCGCCAGTTTCGCCAGCGGCAGATTCCCGAACTCGGCGATATCGAGCCCTTCGAACGTCACCGACAGCGCCTCGCGCTTCAATCGCTTGCCATGACAACTCGGGCATTCGCGGCCGATCATGTACTGCGACACGCGCTTTTTCATCAGCGCGCTTTTGGTATTGGCGAAGGTGTGCAGCACGTAACGCCGCGCGCCCGTGAACGTGCCCTGATAGCTCGGCTCGAGCCCGCGCTTGATCGCCATTTGCGTTTCCCGCGGCGTCAGGCCGGCGTAGACGGGCACGGTCGGCGTTTCTTCGGTGAACAGAATCCAGTCGCGGTCCTGCTTCGGCAGATCGCGCCACGGCGTGTCGACGTCATAGCCCAGCGACACCAGGATGTCGCGCAGATTCTGTCCGTGCCACGCCGGCGGCCACGCGGCGATCGCGCGCTCGCGAATGGTGAGCGAATCGTCGGGCACGAGCGTCTTCTCGGTCACGTCGTAGATGCGGCCGAGCCCGTGACACGTGGGGCAGGCGCCCTCCACGGTATTCGGCGAAAAGTCCTCCGCATAGAGCATCGGCTGCTTCGGCGGATAGTGGCCGACGCGCGAATAGAGCATGCGCACGAGGCTCGACAGCGTCGTCACGCTGCCGACCGACGAGCGCGCGTTCGGTGCGCTTCGTTGCTGCTGCAAGGCGACCGCCGGCGGCAGTCCGTCGATCGAATCGACGTCAGGCACGCCGACCTGATCGATCAGTCGGCGTGCATACGGCGCCACCGATTCGAAATACCGGCGCTGCGCTTCGGCATAGAGCGTCCCGAATGCCAGCGACGATTTTCCGGATCCCGATATGCCCGTGAACACCACGAGCGCATCGCGCGGAATATCCACGTCGACATTCTTCAGGTTGTGTTCGCGTGCGCCGCGTACGCGAACACAGTCGGATCGTTGCGTTGCGCTGTCGTCGTGAATGGGCGGCGCCGGGAGTGAGCTTCGATTCATGATGGCTCGCTTCAGGAAAGACCGTGCGTCCGGCACAACGGCGGGACGTCACATGCGGTGGAAATCCGGTTCCTCATGATACGCGCACGCTGCACGATTGATCACGTGGTCGGACATCACACAGGCCCGGGCCGCATCTGCTATGGTCATTCCGCCCGGATCTGATACTGCACACGCCTGTCAGACCCGTCTATCATGCGCCGGCGGTCGTGACGTACCGCTTCACCGCCGCCAGTCCGCAGGAGCATCGATGAAACCCCCGCAACATTCCGTCAGCGGCAGCGACCTGCCCCGTTCCGCGAACACACAATCATTCGCAACGCCTCGAGATCGCCAGCTGACGGCATGGCTTGAAGCGCACGCCGAGCGTCTCGATTCCGGTCGGGATCTCGCGCAGGCGGTGCTTCCCATGCTGGGCAATGCGGGGCTGCTGCATATCGGCGTACCTGAAGCGCTCGGTGGCGCGGGCGGCGACATCGCCCACGCCATCGAGGCAATCGCAGGCGTGGCGGAATCGTCGATGACGGCCGCACTCGTCTTCTGGTCCCAGCGGGCCTTGATCGAATGCCTGCTGCATAGCGACAATCATGCCCTTCGCGACGGCTGGCTCCCCGCCTTGCTGAACGGAAAAATGGCAGGCGCCGTCGGTCTCTCGAACGCCATGAAATATCTGGCGAAGATGGAATCGCTCCATGTCACCGCGACGGACGCCCGGCAAGATGGCGGGTCGCCGGTGCGACGCCTGTCCGGAACACTCCCGTTCGTGACCAATCTGCATGCCGACGGTTACGTGACGGCGATCGCGGCGGCGCATTCCGATGGCACACCGCCGTCCATCTACGCCGTCGCGCACGACGCTCGAGGTGTCCAGCGCAGCGCGGACCTCGATCTGATCGCCTTGCGCGCCAGCAATACGGCAGCGCTGACACTGAATCGCATGCCGGTGGATGAGCGCCATATGATCGCGTCGAACGCGGTATCGTTCATCGCGTCCGTTCGCCCGAATTTCCTGGGCTTGCAATGCGGTCTGTCGATCGGGCTGGCCCGACGGAGCCTGAGATCGCTGCATCACGCCAGCGAATCCGTCCGCGCCACGCTCGGCGCCGATGGACAGGCTTGGGTGTCGGCTCTCGAGGATCGGGTTGTCGAGCTTTTCGACGGACTGGCAAGCAGCGCATTGCACGACATACCGGCGGCGCTCTTCAACCTGCGCCTCCAGTTTGCAACGCTCGTCGAAGCGGCCGTCGCCCTTGAAGTTCAGGCAGCCGGCAGCCGGGGATTCATGCATGGCAGCAGCGAGGTCGCCCGCCGACGCCGGGAGGCGTCCTTTATCCCCGTGCTGACGCCCAGTGTCGTGCAGCTCCGGCAGATTCTCCTCGCGGCTTCCGGCCACGCCACGCTCCGGCATCGATCGCAGGCCTGACGGTCTTCGGATCGTCGCGCCGCGAGCCGATTCGTCGCTGGTGTCGCGTCGGCGCGGGTTCGTCAGCGCGACCGAACGCACGATCGGCGAATACCTCGGATGCGACGGAGCACGAAGGACATATCGGCTGTCCCGCCGATACGCCCTTCGTTGGCCGCCCTCCGTCAATGCAGCTTGATCGACGGCTGGTTGCGGCTCTGCAGCCAGTGGCTCAACGACTGGAGCAGCGCGCGCTTCGCACCGTACACACTGAACAGATGCTTGCGATAGAGGAACTTGTACAACCCGATCGCCGCCAGTCCCTCGACGATCAGCGAACGCGAGCGCGCGCCCAGTTCCGTCTGGAAGACGGCGCCCGCCTTGCCCAGCGAGACCACCGTGCCGGCGTCGCGGAACGTGAATCCGGTGACCGGCCGGCCCGCCAGACGCCGTGCGAAAGCACGGCCGAGGTACACGGCCTGCTGGTGCGCAACCTGCGCACGCGGCGGCAGGAAGCCGCGCGCCCCGTCGGACGGGCAGGCGGCGCAATCGCCGAATGCGAAGACGTGCGGATCGTCCGGGGTCTGCAACGTGTCCGTCACGATCACCTGGTTCGATGTATTGAGCGCAATATCGCCGATCTGCCGCAGGATCGCGGGGCCGGCGACGCCGGCGGCCCAGATCGTGATGTCGCTGGCGAGGCGTTCGCCCGTCGCGGTCACGATCGCGTCTTGCGTAACCTCCGCGACCCGCGTTCCGGTCAGCACGTCGACATGCAATTGGCGCAGTTGCGCGTGAGTCCGGCTGGAGAGACGCTCGTCGAGCACCGGGAGGACGCGCGGTCCGCCTTCGATCAGGCGAATGCAGACGTCCCGGTCCGGCACCAGGGACTTGAAACGATACGCCGTGAGTTTATTGATCGCATGCCTGAGCGCGGCGGCCAATTCCACACCGGTCGCGCCTGCGCCGATGACATTGATGAAGACCGGCTGCGCCTGCTGCCCGGGCCCTTGCTCGGCCTGAT
>NZ_JAHACR010000490.1 GCF_018375725.1 Burkholderia sp.
TCAGTATTTTTCTATTACGCTGTTGTTTTACAATCCCAATATCTCCCCGCAGACCGAGTATGAGAAGCGTTATGCAGAGCTTTTGCGTCTGGTAAAAGAACAGCCGCACCGGTTTCCTGTTTCGGTCGTACCGTGCGGTTACGATCCGGAAAGTTTTTTTTCAGCGGTACACGGCATGGAATCGCTTCCAGAGGGCGGCGCGCGCTGCGCCGTGTGCTATCGCATGCGTCTGGAGGCGGCGGCTCGGGCGGCTCGGGCGGCCGGGGCGAACCGTCGCCGAACACGAATGTCGCGGCATCGTGATCGAGCATCGCGCCGGCCGCGCCGCGCGCCTTGAGCCATTGCGCATGGCGCGCGTCCGTCCCGAAATAGTCCGGCTCGACGAGTTCCAGTCCGTGCGCGGCGGCAAATGCCTCGGCGCCCACGCCGGCAAACATCACGTGTTCGCTCGCCTCCATGACGCGTCGCGCGGCGAGCACCGGATTGCGCACGCGCGTCACGCAGCACACGGCGCCGGCGGCCAGCGTCGCGCCGTCCATGATCGCCGCGTCGAGCTCATGCCTGCCTTCGGCCGTGTAGACCGCGCCACGGCCCGCGTTGAACAACGGGCAATCCTCGAGCATGCGCACCGCGACGCTCACCGCGTCGATCGCGCTGCCGCCGTCGGCGAGCACCGCCTGCGCGGCACGCAGGATCGCCGTCAGTTCGGCGCGGTACTGCGCTTCCGTTCCGGTATCCATCGCTTCGCGCAGGATCGTGCCTGCGCCGCCGTGAATCGCCACGATTGCGGGTGAAGTCATGATTTCCTTGTCCGGGTGACAGGCGGGTCTGCCGCCGACAGTGCGGCCTGCGGCTGGGTCAGCCACGGCAGCAGGAATTCGGTCAGTTCGACGGCCGCTTTCGCGGAGCGGTGCGTGCGCAACGCGACCGCGTCGATCAGCGCCTCGATCGTCGCGAGCACCGCCGCTTCCGATGTCGCGGCGAAGCGGCGCTCGGCCTTCACGAACACCGTCAGCGACGCGATCGGCGCGAGCGGAGAATCGGGGCCGTCCGTCACGCCGAGCACCTGCGCACCGCGCGCGGCCGCACGGCGGGCCAGTTCCAGGGTGTCCTCGACATAGCGCGGAAACGCGATCGCAATGACAAGATCGCGCGCATCCACGGTAAACAGACGACGCGCCGCATGCGACGGACCGCCGAGCAAGGCGAGCGACTGCACGTTGTCGTGACACGTCGACAAGCCGTGCTCCATCAGCCCGGCGAGAAACGCGCTCGATCCCGCGCCGAGGATCAGCACGCGGCGCGCTGCGACAATCGCCTCGACGGCCGCTTCGACGTTCGCCCGGTCGAGCAGCGCCCGCGTGCCCTCGATATTCGCGATCGCCTGGTCGAACACCGCGTCGATCCACACGCCGCCGCGGCCGCCGGACGCCTGCTCCTGCGCGGAACGCAGCCGCTCGACCGGCCCGAAGGTCGCTTCGAAACCGCGCACCAGCGCGGCGCGCATCGCCGGATAACCGTCGAAACCGAGCGCCTTCGCGAAACGGTTCGCGGTGGCGATCGACGCGTTGACCGCCTGCGCCAGCTCGTCGATCCGCATGGTCGCGGCGCGGAACGGATTGGCGAGCACGTACTCGCCCATGCGCCGGTGGATCGGCGTCAGCGACGGCATCGCCGACGCGATGCGCGTGGCGATCTCGGATTCGGCATCGGGTATGGCGGGCGGCGGGCGCGTCTGCATGCGAAGGATTCGGCTGCATGTGATGAAAGTAAACTTACACAATTGAGCA
>NZ_JAHACR010000491.1 GCF_018375725.1 Burkholderia sp.
TCCCGCTCGTGCTCCCGCTCGTGCTCCCGCTCGTGCTCCCGCTCGTGCTCCCGCTGGTGCTTCCGCTCGTGCTTCCGCTGGTGCTGCCCGTGCCGTCACCAGACGTGCCGCTCGTGCCCGATGAGCCACCGCCGGACGTGGAAATCGAATTGCTGCCGCTGGCATTGGATCCGCCGACACCCTTGCTGATGCTGCCGGAACCGCCGCAAGCGGAGAGGGAAAGCATGGTGGCTACGGTGGCCGCGATCAGAGTCGCCCGGAGTGCGCCATGAGGGATTACCTGAATATCCATTTCGTCCTCGCATTTGATTCGTGTTGTGTTGAATGCTGCGCGGACTACTCTGCAACTGTCGTGCCATTTCAATGACCGATCGTTCGGGGATTGCCTATAAGCTGAACAATGTCCTTGTCGGAAAAGGACTTGAGCGAATTGAAAGAATATTGAAATTGATTTGGCGCCCCGATGTCAGCGCAATTTCCGCCGGGTCGTAACGTAACGTCACATCGTTGGCGTTACGAGCGTGGCGTAACGCACGCGGGCAACGGTCGTGGAACGTGTCTTGGGTTTCATAGATGGATTAGATGTGCACATCTAACCTATCGTAAGTCCTATGTGTAAGACCTACCGAAACGCCGTACAAATACGCTGGGCTACGGCTCGGTTTTACGATAGATATTGTTAAAAGCGGTTGGAATTGTCAGAGGATCGGGGATAAGATTCGTAGCGGTGTGAGTAATGTACGGTTCGGTTCAGACCTGAAAAGGAGGTCGATGGCGCGAATGTTAACTTGCATCAAATGATGATACGTGTCCGTCGAGACACGCTATAAAGAAGTGGTCTCCGATTGCCGTTGCAGCAGGCGCAGCGAGCGATACGGGGTAGGGGCCAAATATGCGGGGACGTATAAGAGGCCAAAGAGAGACGTACTGGCACGAGGAAAAAATAATGAAAGCAATGATGATTCGCTTCCTCAAGGAAGAAACCGGGGTGACCGCGATTGAGTATGGGCTGATCGCGGGTCTGATTGCGGTTGCCATCATCGGTTCGCTCACGAAATTGAACGGCGGTCTCACCGCCTTGTTCGATTCCATTACCAGCGCGCTTCCTAAGGGAACCACAACCGCAGGCAGCTGATTCCCACGTTCCATAGCCATGGCGAGCGGATTGCGATTGTAGTCCGCTCGTTTCTGTGTCTACGTCCGGTTATGACATGGCAAAGCTTCTCGGAATCAGTATTTTTTTTACGTGGGTCACACTCGTGGCGGTTTCTGACATTCGCTTTCGCCGCGTGCCGAATGCGCTCGTTGTCGCAGGACTGGTTGCTGCGTTAATGAGTTTATTTGCCGGTGCCAACCCATTCCATGTTTTGCCTCAACAGGCATTGCTCGGCTTACTCGTCGGACTTGCCGGCCTTTTTCCCTTTTTTGTCTTGCGCGTCATGGGTGCAGCCGACGTAAAAGTATTCGCGGTGCTCGGCGCCTGGTGCGGCACGCATCCGCTGCTGTGGTTCTGGGTCGTCGCGAGCATCGTGGCCGGCGTGCATTCGCTCACGTTGATACTGTTGTCGCGCACGTCGTTCAGCGCGCTCTGGCAGCGCGGCGCGCCTGCGATGGCGCTTGGCGGACGACGCTCGACACCGTACGCCGCCTGCTTGGTCGCCCCCGCGGCGGTATGGCCCGCTTGCGCTCGTCACGAGTGCGATGCCGGTAGTCACGATCGCGCCGGACGATCGCCTGTTCCAGAAGCTGAAATCCAACATGGCCGAAGTCCATGCGCGCGGCGGC
>NZ_JAHACR010000492.1 GCF_018375725.1 Burkholderia sp.
CCCGGCCCGCAACTACGCGTGCGACTACGCGGCCGTGCCGGCCGACGTCTGGGCGCGCACCCAGCTGCTCTACGTGTGTTCGCCGGGCAACCCGACCGGCGCAGTGCTGACGCTCGACGACTGGCGCGAGCTGTTTGCGCTGTCCGACCAATACGGTTTCGTGATCGCCTCCGACGAGTGTTATTCGGAAATCTATTTCGACGAATCGAACCCGCCGCTCGGCGGCCTCGAGGCCGCGCACCGGCTCGGCCGCGGCTTCGAGCGGCTCGTGATGCTGTCGAGCCTGTCGAAGCGCTCGAACGTGCCGGGCATGCGCTCGGGCTTCGTCGCCGGCGACCCCGCACTGCTGAAGAAATTCCTGCTGTACCGGACGTACCAGGGCGCGGCGCTGTCGCCCGTCTGGCAGCAGGCCAGCATCGCCGCGTGGAGCGACGAGACGCATGTGCGCGAGAACCGCGCGCTGTACGCGCAGAAGTTCACCACCGTGACGCCGATGCTCGCGGACGTGATCGACGTCAAACTGCCGGACGCCGCGTTCTACCTGTGGGCCAACGTGGCGCGCACCGGCCTGTCCGACACCGAGTTCGCCCGCCGCCTGTACGCCGACTATAATGTGACGGTTCTGCCCGGCTCGTACCTCGCGCGCGACGCGCACGGCACGAATCCGGGCCGCGATTTCATCCGGATCGCGCTTGTCGCCGGCACCGCCGAATGCGTCGAGGGCGCGCAGCGCATCGTCGAATTCTGCCGCGGCCTCGCCCGGTAACCGCCTACTCCATTCCATTCACTTCCAGCGAAAACGCATATGTCGCAACAACTTCAGCAAATCATCGATACCGCCTGGGAAAACCGCGCCGGGCTGTCGCCGAAGGCCGCCCCCGCCGAGGTCCGCGATGCCGTCGCGCACGCGATCGAGCAGCTCGACCGCGGCGCACTGCGCGTCGCCGAGAAGAAGGACGGCGAATGGATCGTGCATCAGTGGCTGAAGAAAGCCGTGCTGCTGTCGTTCCGCCTGGAGGACAACGTGCCGATGCCCGCCGGCGGCTACTCGCAGTTCTACGACAAAGTGCCGTCGAAGTTCGCGAACTACACCGCCGAAGACTTCGCCGCGGGCGGCTTCCGCGTCGTGCCGCCGGCCATCGCCCGCCGCGGCTCGTTCATTGCGAAGAACGTCGTGCTGATGCCGTCGTACACGAACATCGGCGCCTATGTCGATGAAGGCACGATGGTCGACACCTGGGCAACGGTCGGCTCGTGCGCGCAGATCGGCAAGAACGTGCACCTGTCGGGCGGCGTCGGCATCGGCGGCGTGCTCGAGCCGCTGCAGGCCAACCCGGTCATCATCGAGGACAACTGCTTCATCGGCGCGCGCTCGGAAGTCGTCGAAGGCGTGATCGTCGAGGAAAACTCGGTGATCTCGATGGGCGTGTACCTCGGCCAGAGCACGAAGATCTACGACCGCGAAACCGGCGAAATCAGCTATGGCCGCATCCCGGCCGGCTCGGTCGTCGTCGCGGGCAACCTGCCGTCGAAGGACGGCTCGCACAGCCTGTACTGCGCCGTGATCGTCAAGAAGGTCGACGCGAAGACCCGCGCGAAGGTCGGCCTGAACGAGTTGCTGCGAGGCGACTGATGGGCCAGACCCGACGCATCGTCGTGTACGGCATCCCGAACTGCGACACCGTGAAGAAGGCCCGCATGTGGCTCGACGAGCACGGCGTCGCGTTCGAGTTCCACGACTTCAGGAAGGCCGGCGTCATCAACTGGGCCAAGATG
>NZ_JAHACR010000493.1 GCF_018375725.1 Burkholderia sp.
CTGCCGAGTCATGCCCGGGCACGCGGCTGCGTCCTGCGCCATTGCGGCGGTTCGGCTACAGTGGACGCCTTGGTGCAGGACGCAGCCGCGTGCCGGGCCGGCCGTCAGCCCGCGTTGACCCTGGCGGCGCGGCCGCCTGCCATTCCCATCACGCCCACTACGACGAGCGTATCCACCCATGAGCGACCTGTCCGTTTTCCCGATCACGCATAAATGGCCTGCACGGCACCCCGACCGTATCCAGCTTTACTCGCTGCCGACGCCGAACGGCGTCAAGGTGTCGATCATGCTCGAGGAAACCGGCCTCCCCTACGAGCCGCATCTCGTGCGCTTCGACACGAACGACCAGTTGTCGCCCGAATTCCTTTCGCTGAATCCGAACAACAAGATTCCGGCGATCATCGATCCGAACGGCCCGGACGGCAAGCCGATCGCGCTGTTCGAATCCGGCGCGATCCTGATCTATCTGGCCGACAAGAGCGGCCAGCTGATCCCGCAGGATCTCGCGAGTCGCTACGAGACGATCCAGTGGGTGATGTTCCAGATGGGCGGGATCGGGCCGATGTTCGGCCAGCTTGGCTTCTTCTACAAGTTCGCCGGCCGGGACTACGAGGACAAGCGTCCGCGCGACCGCTACGTTGCCGAATCGAAGCGCCTGCTCGGCGTGCTCGACGCGCGGCTCGCCGAGCGCAAGTGGATCATGGGCGACGCCTATACGATCGCCGATATCGCGATCTTCCCGTGGGTGCGCAACCTCATCGGGTTCTACGAAGCGGGCGACCTGGTCGGCTTCGATGCGTATCGTCACGTCGCGCGCGCGCTCGATGCGTTCGTGGCACGCCCGGCCGTCGCGCGCGGGCTCTACATTCCGGCACGCGACTGACACCGCCGCGCGGCGCGCCCGATCAGTCCGCGCTCGCGTAGAGCGTCGAATCGGTGAAGCCCTGTGCGTCCAGCACGCGGCCGATCAGGATCAGCGCCGTCCGCTCGATGCGCGTGCCCTCGATCTTGCCGACGATGTCGGCAAGGGTGCCGGTGACGCGCGCCTCGTCCGGCCAGCTCGCGCGATAGATCACCGCGACCGGGCAATCCGGGCCGTAATGCGGCATCACCTCGTCGACGATCCGCGCGAGATGCCGCACGCCCAGATGGATCGCGAGCGTCGCCCGGTGCGCGGCGAGCGAGCCGAGCGCCTCGCCTTCCGGCATGGTCGTCTTGCCCGCATAGCGAGTGAGGATCACCGTCTGCGCGATGCCGGGCAGTGTCAGCTCGCAGCCGAGCGTCGCCGCACACGCGGCCGTGGCCGTCACGCCCGGCACGATCTCGTAGGGAATGCCGAGCGCGGTGAGCCGGCGGATCTGCTCGCCGATCGCGCCGTAGAGCGACGGGTCGCCGGAGTGCACGCGCGCGACGTCCTGGCCTTTCGCGTGAGCGTCGGCGAGCAGCGCAACGATTGCATCGAGGTCGAGCTCGGCGGTATTGACCACCCGTTCCGCGCGATGCCCGTCGAGCACCGCCTCGGGCACGAGCGAACCCGCGTACAGAATCACCGGGCAGGTGCGCACCAGGCGCTGGCCCTTCACCGTGATCAGCTCCGGGTCGCCCGGACCCGCGCCGATGAAATACACCGTCATCGAGAAAACTCCATCCAATTCATATGCGCCGCAGCGTCGGCGGCTCATCGAGTGCAGCAAGCAGCGCGGCCACCGAGTCGAATGCGCGATCGACGCCGGGCAGCGGCGGCCGACGCAACATCACG
>NZ_JAHACR010000494.1 GCF_018375725.1 Burkholderia sp.
ACGCCCTCACAGCAGATCGCGTTCAGCCGCCGCTTCGGTCCGCTGCAGATCCATGTGCTGCATCAGTTCGCCCTGCCTGCGCATCCCGAAGTGCTGATCGTGTCGAATATCGTCGAGAGCGGCAAGCCGATCGGCCTCGGCGATGCCGGCCATTTCTGGCATTCCGACCTGTCGTACAAGGAGAAGCCGAGTCTCGGCTCGCTGCTGCACGCGCAGGTGTTGCCGTCCGAAGGCGGCGACACGCTGTTCGCGAACATGCATCTCGCGTGGGATACGCTGCCCGCGCATCTGCGCCGTGCGGTCGAAGGCTTGCGCGCGGAGCACACCTATCTCGCGCGCTACGCGGAACTGCAGTCGCGCAACCCGTGGCGGCCGAACCTGTCGGCCGAGCAGATCGCGCAGGTGAAGCCGGTCGTGCATCCGGTCGTGCGCACGCACCCGGAAACGGGCCGCAAGGCGCTGTTCGTCAGCGAGCATTTCACGACGCGCATCGTCGATATCCCGGAGAACGAAAGCCGTGCACTGCTCGACGAACTGTTCGCCCACAGCGTGCGCGCCGAACACCTGTACCGGCATCAGTGGCGCGACCACGATCTCGTGTTCTGGGACAACCGCTCGCTGATGCATCTCGCGGCCGGCACGCCCGACCATCTGCATCGCAAGCTGTATCGCACGACGATCGAAGGCGACGCGCCGTTTTGACCGGCGCCTCACCGCTTGCCCCCAATTTTTCGACAGGAGTTCCGATGCTGCTACCGATTCGCACGGCGCTGGGCCGTACGACGCAGTCCGCACGCCGTGCGGTCGTCATCACACTGGCCACGGCGCTTGCCGTTGCAGGCGTCGGTGCCGCACAGCCGGCGCGCGCCGAAGGGCAGATCCGCATCGCCGAGCAGTTCGGCGTCGTCTACCTGATGCTGAACGTCGCGCGTGACCAGCAACTGATCGAGAAGGCGGGGCGCAACGCGGGGCTCGATATCAAGGTGGACTGGGTGCGCCTGTCGGGCGGCGCGGCCGTGAACGACGCACTGCTGTCCGGTGCGGTCGATATCGCAGGGGCGGGTGTCGGGCCGCTGCTGACCGTGTGGGATCGAACGCACGGCCGGCAGAACGTGAAGGGCGTGGCGTCGCTCGGCAACCTGCCGTACTACCTCGTGAGCGACAATCCAAACGTGAAGACGATTGCCGATTTCTCCGCGAAGGATCGCATCGCAGTGCCGGCGGTTGGCGTGTCCGTCCAGTCGCGCGTGCTGCAATATGCGGCGGCGAAGCAGTGGGGCGACAAGCAGTACGCAAAGCTCGACGGGCTCACGCAGGCGATTCCGCATCCCGACGCGACGGCAGCGATTCTCGCGAACAGCAGCGTGATCACTGCGCACTTCGGCAATCCGCCGTTCCAGGATCAGGAGTTGGCCGGCAATCCGAACGCGCATATCGTGCTGAATTCGTATGACGTGCTCGGCGGCCCGAGTTCGGCGACGGTGCTGTATGCGACCGAGAAATTCCGCAACGAGAATCCCAGGACCTATCGCGCGTTCGTGACCGCGCTCGCGGAAGCCGCGCGCGTCATCGCGGCCGATCCCGAGCGCGCAGCCGACACCTATATTCGCGTCAACGGCTCGAAGATCGACCGCGCGCTGCTGCTGAAGATCCTGCGCAACCCGCAGGTGCAGTTCAAGACTGCGCCGCAGAACACGTTCGGGCTTGCGCAATTCATGTATCGCGTCGGTGCGATCCGAAACGAG
>NZ_JAHACR010000495.1 GCF_018375725.1 Burkholderia sp.
CGCTGCGCGAGATCGATCGCCACGGACAGGCCGACCGGGCCCGCACCGACGACGGCCACCGGATGGATCGCCGCATCGCAGTCGGCGCCGCGCTCCGCGCGCGGCCGGTACGCAAACTTCAGGGTCTGGTAATCGATGCTCATGGCCGCCCCCGTTTTTCAGGCTACGCGCATGCGCCGGATCGCGCACGCACGCCGGGGCGGCCGTCCGGCCGCGGCCATCGTGTCCGCCAGATCCACTTGCGATGCCCATTTCGTCTCAACCGCCACGTCTCGCTCCTTGCTTCCTGTTGAATCGGGGACAGCGCCACACGGCGACGCCCGATTTTCATTCTTCCTGATCGACGACAAACCAAGGATTTACGAATAGTAAAACCAATTACGAATAGTGAAATCAACGTAAACCCTGAACGATCCACGGGGACGGGATAACGATATGAACGAATCGCCGAGCCGAGCGCCGCGCGCACTGCTACTATCGAGGCGTGAGGCGGCCGGTTCGGCCGCCGTTTTTCCATCTTGCATCCATGATTCCGCCTACCATTCCCGAGCTGGTGGCCCGTGCCGGGCAACTGCCTTATCTGCGGGATCACATCGCGCTCGCCGAGAACGGCACAGCTTGCGCGCACCTTCCCGAGCTCACGCTCGGCAGTGCCTACGAGCCGATCTACGACGTGACGATGCCGGGCACGCCGCAATCGACGTCATTCGCCGACGCGATCGAACGCTACGGCGACGAACTGGGAGTTCAAGCGGTGACGCTGATGACGGGCACGGCATGCGATCCGTTCGACTGCGCCGACGACGACCAGACGCTCGTGGCGCTCGACCGCCTCGCGCGTGCGCTGCACGCGATCAATTTCTTCGGCGCGCAGCGTCATGGGCTGCTGTTCCTGCGGGTGCACGAGCGGCTGTTGAAAAGCGTGAAATACGACCACGGCAAGCATTTCTCGTCGGTGCTGCAACGCTTCAGCCTGCCGACGGAACGGGTCGTGATCGAGCTGCCGGCGGCCGCGGTCGCGCACAAGACGTTCCTCGGATACCTGACGCGCAGCTATCAGCGTCACGGCTTCAAGGTCGCCGACAAGCTGCCCGATCCGGGCCGCATTCTCGCGGTCGAATCGGACATGGCGCGGCCGGACTACATCAAGATGGATGCGGGCGCCGCATTGCGCGACGGAATGGTCAAGGCGCTGGTCGGCTATGCGCAGCGCGTGCGGATTCCGCTGATCTTCGACGGCGTCGTCGACGAGACGCAGTGCGACCTGCTGCGCCAGCACGACGTGCGGTTCATGCAGGGGCCGGTGTTCGCGAAGACGGCGTCGGCATAGGCGCGCCGCGCGGTTACGCGATGTCTCCGAGGCGCTGCGCGAGCGCCTTCAGGCGCGGGCCGATCCGCGTGCGGAACACATCCTCCCCCATCGACGATGCCGGGCCGCTGCAGCTGAGGATCAGCCAGCGCCCGTCGCGCGGCTCGCGAAACGGCACGGCGGCCGCGTTCACGTCGCCGTGCCAGTCCCGGAACGAATAACAGCAGCCGCCCGACGCGAACTCCGCGACCGCGCGCTGCGCGGCGTCGACGAGCGCGTCGGCATCCGCGCCGGCGCCGGCCGCATGGCGCAGCTCGGCATACAGCGCATGCCGTACGTCGTCGGGCTGTACCGCGAGATACGCGCGCCCCATCGAGCTCGTCAGCATCGACAGCCGCGAGCCGGGCGCGAGCCCGA
>NZ_JAHACR010000496.1 GCF_018375725.1 Burkholderia sp.
CCGACGAGGCATCGCTGTTCGCGCAGGCCGCCGCGCGCCTGCAACCGCTCCTGGCCGAAGGCGTCGCCGCGATCGAGATCAAGTCGGGTTACGGACTCGACCTCGCGACCGAGCGCAAGATGCTGCGTGTCGCGCGGCAGCTCGGCGAGCGGTTTCCGGTGACGGTTTACACGACGTTCCTCGGCGCGCATGCGCTGCCGCCGGAGTACGCGGGCCGCGCGGATGCGTACATCGACGCAGTGTGCGAGCGGATGCTGCCGGCGCTGGCCGACGAAGGGCTGATCGACGCGGTCGACGTGTTCTGCGAGCGGATCGGCTTTTCGCTCGCGCAGACCGAACGCGTATTCGATGCCGCAACGCGCCGGGGCCTGCCCGTCAAGCTCCATGCGGAACAGCTGTCGAACGCGGGCGGCACGGCACTCGCCGCGCGTTATCGCGCGCTGTCCGCGGATCACCTCGAATTTCTCGACGAAGCCGGCGTCGAGGCGATGAAGGCGGCCGGCATGGTTGCCGTGCTGCTGCCCGGCGCGTACTACTTCATCCGGGAAACGCAATTGCCGCCGCTCGACCTGCTGCGCAAGCATCACGTGCCGATTGCGCTGGCGACCGATCACAACCCGGGCACGTCGCCGCTCGAGTCGCTGCTGCTGACGATGAACCTCGGCTGCACGCTGTTCCGCATGACGGTGCCGGAAGTCCTGCAGGGCGTCACGCGCCATGCGGCGGCGGCGATCGGCCGCGCGGACAGTCACGGCGCGCTCGACGTCGGGCGCCAGGCCGATTTCGCGGTGTGGCCGGTCGGGTCGCTCGCGGAGCTGGCTTACTGGATCGGCCGCCCGCTGTGCGAGCAGGTCGTGCGCGGCGGGACGACCGTGTTTCGCCGCGCCCACGCATGACAGGATTCTCCATGACCGATTCGACATTGTTCGCGGCGCACGCGTATCTGCCGGAAGGCTGGCGCCGCAATGTGCTGCTGCGCTGGGACGCGGCCGGCACGCTGACCGAAGTGACGCCCGAGACCGATGCGCCGGACGGCGTCGCGCATGCGGCCGGCCCGGTGCTGCCCGGTATGCCGAACCTGCATTCGCACGCATTCCAGCGCGCGATGGCGGGGCTCACCGAATACCGCGCCAACCCGGCGGACAGCTTCTGGAGCTGGCGCGACCTGATGTACCGCTTCGCGCTGAAGATCACGCCCGACGCGCTCGCGGCCATTGCGCGCTGGCTGTACGTCGAGATGCTGAAGTGCGGCTATACGTCGGTGTGCGAATTCCACTACGTGCATCACGCGCAGGATGGCTCGCGCTATCCGCAACTCGCCGAGCTCGGTACGCGCGTGATCGGCGCGGCGCAATCCGCCGGCATCGGCATCACGATGCTGCCGGTCTCGTACCAGTTCAGCGGCTTCGGCGGCCAGCCGCCGCGCGACGACCAGCGCCGCTTCATCAACACGCCCGACGGCCTGCTCGAACTGATCGACGCAATGCGGCGCGCGGCGCCCGAGCATGGCGGCTTGCGCTATGGCGTCGCGCCGCATTCGCTGCGCGCGGTGTCCGAATCCGGCCTGCGCACGCTGCTCGATTCCCTGCCAGCCGACGCGCCGGTGCACATCCATATCGCCGAGCAGACGGCCGAGGTCGACGACTGCGTGCGTACCTACGGCGCGCGGCCCGTGCAATGGCTGCTCGACCACTTCGATGTCGATACGCGCTGGTGCCTCGTG
>NZ_JAHACR010000497.1 GCF_018375725.1 Burkholderia sp.
ACCCCATGTACCCCCGATCCCAACTGAAACGCTGGTACGTGTACGCCGCTGACAAGCTTGTCGCGGTTGTGCAGGCCATCACTGACCGCGGCGCGATTCAGATGGCGTCCGACTTGACCGGGCATAGCGCAGCGACGCTTTGTGCTCAAACGACGATCCGGCAGCGCTGATAAGGAACCGATATGACCACCACCGAAAATAGCCGCGATGCGCTGACGGACGAGCAGATTATCAACATCGCAGAGAAGCATCACGCATCGCATCCCGGTGTCGATGAATGGTGGGCGTTCCGCGACCGTGCCGACGTGATCGCCTTCGGCCGCGCCATCCTCGCCGCAGCCCCTGTCGAGAAGCCCGCAGCAGCGCCGATCCCGACCGACGACCTCGAACAGATGACGCCGAACCAACGGCGCGCACTGAACAAGGGCCTCGCCGCGCTCGAAACCATGGCCGATCTGTGGGCGGTGGAAACGCGTCTGACCGACATGTCTGAGCGCATTGCGGCCGTCGCTGACGAAGTGGAGCGCGCAAAACGTATCGCCGCGATGATCCACCTCGGATTCGTCGAAGGCGCGTACCGGCACTTCCTCGACCACAAGGATTCTCAGACCGCACCCGCACCCTCGCCAGCGGACGAGCGGGCGGCGGAGCATGTGACGGCGATCCAAAAAATTATCGACATCGCGGACGGATTCAATGTCAGCGGCGTCTACCTCAACGAGGATGTCGAAAATCGGAGCGCTATCGAGGCGGCTGAAAATGCATTAGAAGCGCTGCGGATCGATCTGTGGTCGCTGCGCGTGAGTTTCCTGAAAGGCTGCGAAGAAATCGATGCGATACGCAATGCGCTCGACCTTGAGGAAGACTGCGACTACGGAGAGATCATTGAGGCAATCGAAGAACTTCAAGGTGCCCGCGCCGCATCTGCCAATGAGACGGGGGCGGAAGCCAAGCGCGGAACCGACGCGCAAATCCTGTTCGAACGCAAGCTGACCTGCGAAGCCATCGACGGCGCCATCGCCTTCGGCTACCAGAACACGAACCCGCCACCGAGCGAAGATCACTGGCTCGCACCGTTCTGGAGGATGGGGCGGAAGCTGGCGGCGATCGAGGCGCAGGCCGACGAAACGGGTTTGAAGCTGGACAAGCCGGCCAAGGTAGGCGGGGGTCGATTCGGTGTCGGCGTGAAATGGTCGACCGTGATCGGTGCGGCACAACGCCTGTACGAGTACGAGGTAACGCCCGAGAAAGAAGCGGCCCGCATCGAACGCGCACGCGTCGTTCTGGATGACATTCGAAATGGGAAATATGCCAGCGAGCCGGTTGATGCGGCGGCTTCCGAACTGGAAGCGCACAAGCGCATGCTCGGCGAGGCATGCCGCGACCTCGGCCTGATCCATGAAGCACTCGGCCTTGACCCGGACGAAGCAGGCGGCGCAGCACCGATCCTCGACGCCATCGCCATCCTGAAGCGCGGCAACCCGTCCATCGAAATGATCAGGCTGCTCGACTTCTTCGCAGGAGAAGCAGCCTACGACGGCGAATACAGCAACTCGACGAAGGAAGAGTTCGAAGCGAACCGCGAGAAGGCGATGCAACTCATCGATGAGGCAGGAGCCGACGCCCGCTCGCCCGCTATGGCGGCGGAAGCGGATGACGATGCGCCGGACATCGCAACGTTTTGCGAGCTGCTCGGTAGCTACGGGCGCGTGATGTCGAGTC
>NZ_JAHACR010000498.1 GCF_018375725.1 Burkholderia sp.
GACTACGGCAACAACATCCGCCAGATGGCGCTGGAAATGGGCGTGGAGAACGCGTTCGACTTCCCCGGCTTCGTGCCGGCGTACATCCGTCCGCTGTTCTGCGAAGGCAAGGGGCCGTTCCGCTGGGTTGCGCTGTCCGGCGATCCGGAGGACATCTACAAGACCGACCAGAAGGTCAAGGAACTGATTCCCGACGATCCGCACCTGCACCACTGGCTCGACATGGCGCGCGAGCGCATCGCGTTCCAGGGGCTGCCGGCGCGCATCTGCTGGGTCGGCGTGAAGGATCGCTACCGCCTCGGGCAGGCGTTCAACGAAATGGTCCGGAAGGGCGAACTGAAGGCGCCGATCGTGATCGGCCGCGATCACCTCGACACCGGCTCGGTCGCCAGCCCGAACCGCGAGACGGAATCGATGAAGGACGGGTCGGACGCCGTCAGCGACTGGCCGCTGCTCAACGCGCTGCTGAACACGGCGGGCGGGGCGTCGTGGGTGTCGCTGCACCATGGCGGCGGTGTCGGCATGGGCTTCTCGCAGCACTCGGGCGTCGTGATCGTCGCCGACGGCACGGATGCCGCCCACGAGCGCCTCGGCCGCGTGCTGCTGAACGATCCGGCGACGGGCGTGATGCGCCATGCCGATGCCGGCTACGAACTCGCGCGGCAGACGGCCCGCGAAGCCGGCCTCAAGCTGCCGATGCTGGGCCGCTGAGCGATGGCCGCGCTGCATGCTGCGCCGGCCGGCGCGACGGGGATGACGCTGATTCGCGCCGCATCGCTCGTTGCGTCGCCGTGGAAGAACGGCGGCGGCGTGACGCGCGAGATCGCGGCGTATTACCCCGAGGGGACGTCCCTTGGCGCGGCACTCGACGCGTTCGTGTGGCGCGTGAGCGTCGCGGACGTCGGCGCGGCCGGGCCATTCTCCTGCTTTCCCGGCATCGACCGCACGCTGGTGCTGCTGTCCGGCGCCGGCATGACGCTGGCCGAGGCGGGCGGCGCACGGCACGTGCTCGACACGCCGCTTGCGCGCGCGGATTTCGCGGGCGAAACGGCGGTGGACGCGACGCTGCACGACGGTGCGACGCGCGACTTCAACCTGATGACGCGCCGTTCGGCAGTCCGCGGCGCGTTGTCGGTGTGGCGGGCGGGCAGGCATCGCGCCGCACGCGCCGATACGGTGCTGCTGTTTTGCGCGACGGGCGCGATTCAGGTCATGCTCGATGGCGAGACCGTTGCACTCGAAGAAATGGACACGCTGCGGCTCGACGGGCCACAGCGTGCGTTTGACGCCGTGGTGAGCGGCGATGGCGCGCTGCTCGCCGTGCTGCTCGATGCTGCCGATACGAACTGAACGCATGAAACCGACTGTCTGGCATCACCTGAGGCTGTGCCCGCACGGCCATCCCGACGAAACGATCGACGACGCGGCGATGGCCGTCGACGAAACCGGCGCAATCGTCTGGCTCGGCACGTTCGGCGCGTTGCCGGCCGACTACGCGCACTGGGTGCGAGAGGATCTGCGCGGCGCGTGGGTCACGCCGGGCCTCGTCGATTGCCATACGCATCTCGTCTACGGCGGCACGCGCGCCGACGAGTTCGCGCAGCGCCTTGCCGGCGTCAGCTACGAGGAAATCGCCCGGCAGGGCGGCGGCATCGTGTCGACCGTGCGTGCGACGCGCGACGCCGACGAGGCATCGCTGTTCGCGCAGGCCGCCGCGCG
>NZ_JAHACR010000499.1 GCF_018375725.1 Burkholderia sp.
GCCGGCACGCCGAGCAGCTCGACGACCTCCTGGTTGAAGAACGACAGGCTGCGCACATCCGGGATGAAACGGATGTTCACGAAGTCATGCCGGAACACCGTCACGATCCGATGAATCTGCCGCTCCTCCGAAATCGGCAGCGCGAGCCACAGTTCGCGGATCGCGCGGCTGCGCACGAGCCGCTCGAGCGCATCGAAATGCCGCTCGATATAGACATCGTCGAGCGCTACGTCGTTCACCGCGGCATGCTCGTCGTAGACGCAGACCGGGTTGAAGCCGGCATCGGGACGGGCACGCATCTGCGCGATCAGGCGCCGTGTCGCGGGCGTGCCGCCGACGATCGCGACCGGCTTGTGGTTGTAGCCCTCGCGCCGCAGATGCCGCAGAACCGCATGCACGCACGCCTTCGACGCCGCGAGCAGCGCGATCGTCACGACCGCCCAGCCACCGAGCCACAGCCGCGACAGCTCGCCCGAATGGTGGAAACCGAAGCTCATCAGGATGCCGAGCAGTTCGACCACGAGCCACGCGAACGCCACGCGCCCCATCAACCCGACAAGGCGCTTGCCGCGCCACGACTGATAAATCCCGAACGCGGGAAAGAACACGACGACGAGCACGCAGTCGAACAGCATCATCGTGCGCTGCAGATCGTCGAGCCACATGCCGCGGCCGTCGTGCAGCGCGGCGGCGATCAGGGCCCCCGCCATGACCATCGCGATATCGATGATTCTCGCCAGCACGCTCAACATGTTCGCTTCCTCGTTGAATAGACGTTTGCCGAACGGATCCTGCGCGTCCGACGCCCCGCAACCGATTCCAACGTTGCATGACGCTATTGAACCGTTAAGAAAATTCCCGCCGCAAGCACACAAGTATTTCTAAAATTAATCGGAAATTATTTCCTTTATCCGATCGATTTATATCGGCACAATTTTCCTGATTTTTGCAACCGGCATGCAGTTCATGCAAGACCATCACGGCAATCAGGCTTGACTGGCGTACGATTCCGCGCGACACATCGCTTTATTTTTTTATTTTTATTGATACACGAATCCGCATAAATAAAACTCACCACGCAAAACATGATGAATGGCGCAGCCGACTTCCGGTTTTATTGTCGATTTACTTCATGCTAAAACGACAGGCATTGACAGCAACCGAGGAGTGCCATCATGAATGCTCCGGCCGTGGCAGCCGACACGCTCCCATTCCTATCCGCCGACGAGCCTGCCGGCACGCGCATCGCGGTGCAGCCGGTGATACTCGCCGGCGGTTCCGGCACGCGACTGTGGCCGATGTCGCGCGAGCACTATCCGAAGCAACTGATCGGACTGCTCGGCGAGCATTCACTGCTGCAGGCGACTGCATGCCGGCTCGACGGCCTGACGACCGGCCATCCGCTCAGCGATGACGTGCTGATCGTCTGCGGCGAGGGCCATCGCTTCACGACGGCCGAACAGCTGCACCTCGCCGGCAAGCGCGCATCAATCGTGCTCGAGCCGCTCGGACGCGACACCGCCCCGGCGCTGACGCTCGCCGCGCTGCGGATCGTCGCCGGCGGCAGCGACGCGATCATGACCGTGATGCCAGCCGACCACGCGGTCGCCGATCAGGCGCGCTTTCACGCCGCCATTGCCGCGGGCGTGCGCTGCGCGGCGCAAGGCAAGATCGCGACGCTGGGCATCCTGCCCGGGCATGCCGAGACCGGCTA
>NZ_JAHACR010000500.1 GCF_018375725.1 Burkholderia sp.
CTATCCGCTGCGGTGCGCGATAGTAGCCGCTTTGCGAGTAGGGGTACGCGTTGCCGGCGGCCATCGGATCGCGCATGCACAATATAAGTGGCGGCCGGCCGGTAAATTGCAAGGTGCAGGGCGCGCCGATGCAATGATGCGAATAACGGTCGCATTCGTGCGAGAGCGGTGATAGAATGCGCCGTGACGGGCCTCCTCGCATGGTGGGCCGGTGAACCTGGTCAGGTCGGGAACGAAGCAGCCACAACCGTTTTCCGCCAGTGCCGAGGGTCGGGCTCGTCACCTTCCTCTTGCCCATTCGCCGGGCACTTTCATTCTCCCTCGCACGTTTCCCGCAGTCATGTTCGCGACTGTTCCGCGCTGTCGGCGCAGCGCAGCGTTGCTGATACAATTTCCCGATGACCTATCAAGTTCTCGCACGCAAGTGGCGTCCGAAGGATTTCGCTTCGCTCGTCGGCCAGGAGCACGTCGTCAGGGCGCTTACGCACGCGCTCGACGGCGGGCGTTTGCATCACGCCTATCTGTTTACCGGTACGCGCGGCGTCGGCAAGACGACGCTGTCGCGCATCTTCGCCAAGACGCTCAACTGTGAAACCGGCGTAACGTCGCAGCCGTGCGGGGTGTGTCGCGCGTGCCGCGAGATCGACGAAGGCCGCTTCGTCGACTACGTCGAAATGGATGCGGCGAGCAATCGCGGCGTCGACGAAATGGCCGCGCTGCTCGAGCGCGCCGTGTACGCGCCGGTCGATGCGCGCTTCAAGGTCTACATGATCGACGAAGTGCACATGCTGACGAACCACGCGTTCAACGCGATGCTGAAGACGCTCGAAGAGCCGCCGCCGCACGTCAAGTTCATCCTCGCGACGACCGACCCGCAGAAAATTCCCGTGACGGTGCTGTCGCGCTGCCTGCAGTTCAACCTCAAGCAGATGCCGGCCGGCCACATCGTGTCGCATCTCGAGCGGATTCTCGGCGAGGAGCGCATCGCGTTCGAGCCGCAGGCGCTGCGCCTGCTCGCGCGCGCGGCGCAAGGCAGCATGCGCGACGCGTTGTCGCTGACCGATCAGGCGATCGCCTATTCGGCGAACGAGGTGACGGAAACGGCGGTGTCGGGCATGCTCGGCGCGCTCGACCAGACATACATGGTGCGCTTGCTCGATGCGCTCGCGGCTGGAGACGGTCCGGGGATTCTCGCCATCGCCGACGAGATGTCGCTGCGCAGCCTGTCGTTCTCGACTGCGCTGCAGGATCTCGCGAGCCTGCTGCACCGGATCGCGTGGGCGCAGTTCGCGCCCGGCTCGGTGCTCGACGAGTGGCCCGAGGCGGCCGATCTGCGTCGCTTCGCGGACACGCTGACTCCGGAACAGGTGCAGTTGTTCTATCAGATCGCAACGGTCGGCCGCGCGGAGCTCGGCCTCGCGCCGGACGAATATGCGGGCTTCACGATGACGCTGTTGCGGATGCTCGCGTTCGAGCCGGCAGCGAGCGCTGGCAGCGCGCCGTCGGCCGGCCAGCCATCGATACCGCGCGCCGTGTCCGGGCCGCGTGCCGCGGGCAATGCCGCTGTCGCACAGCCGGCGGCACTCGCGGCGCCGATCGACGCGGCGCGCGCGCCCGTCGGAGCGCGACCGGCGCCGGCGGCCCAAGCCCAAGCCCAAGCCCAAGCCCAAGCCCAAGCCCAAGCCCAAGCCCAAGCCCAAGCCCAAGCCCAAG
>NZ_JAHACR010000501.1 GCF_018375725.1 Burkholderia sp.
GCTGGCCGCGCGTGCGGAAGTGAAGGCCGGGCGCTTGTCGGGCGGCGAGCAGCAGGTGCTCGCGCTGGTGCGTGCGCTCGCCGGCCGCCCGCGCGTGCTGATCGTCGACGAACCGGCGGAGGGGCTGGCGCCGCTCGCGGCGGACGAGGTCGGCGCATGCCTCGCCGCGCTGCAGGCCGACGGTGTCGCGATCCTGCTGATCGAGCAGCGGCTGCAACTTGCGCCGCGGCTCGCGCAGCGCGTCGCGGTAATGGGGCGCGGACGGATCGTCTACGACGGCGCGCTCGACGGCCTCGGCGGCGAGGTCGCCAATGCGTGGCTCAGCGCCGGCTGACGGCGCCGAGCCGATTGTTCGGATGACCCCGCCAGACAATTCGTGCCGAGCCGCTTTATCGCCGCCGCGTGGCGTCCTACATTGTCAGCCATGCCGGATCGCCGCATCGACGTGGCGACCGGCGCCCCATCGATAGTATTCTGACTGAGGAATGAAATCATGAGCAAGCTGGCAGGCAAGGTAGCGATCGTCACGGGTGGATCGAAGGGCATCGGTGCCGCGATCGCGAAGGCGCTGGCCGCGGAAGGCGCGTCGGTCGTCGTCAATTACGCGAGCAGCAAGGCGGGCGCCGACGCGGTCGTGAGCGCGATCGTCGAAGCCGGCGGCCGCGCGGTGGCGGTCGGCGGCGACGTGTCGAAGGCAGCCGACGCGCAGCGCATCGTCGATACGGCGATCGACACATACGGCCGTCTCGATGTGCTCGTCAACAATTCCGGCGTGTACGAATTCGCGCCGATCGAAGCGATCACCGAGGAACACTACCGCCGGCAGTTCGACACGAACGTGCTCGGCGTGCTGCTCACGACGCAGGCGGCCGTCAAGCATCTCGGCGAAGGTGCGAGCATCATCAATATCAGCTCGGTGGTGACGAGCATCACGCCGCCCGCCAGCGCGGTGTACAGCGGCACCAAGGGCGCGGTCGACGCGATCACCGGCGTGCTCGCGCTCGAACTCGGTCCGCGCAAGATTCGCGTGAACGCGATCAACCCGGGCATGATCGTGACCGAGGGCACGCATAGCGCGGGCATCATCGGTTCCGATCTCGACAAGCAGGTGCGCAGCGAGACGCCGCTCGGCCGCCTCGGCGAGCCGGGCGACATTGCGTCGGTCGCCGTGTTCCTCGCATCGGACGATGCACGCTGGATCACCGGCGAACACCTTGTTGTGAGCGGCGGGTTGAACTGATCCCGCGCTGCCGCACATCGGCGCGGCTGCGCCGATGTGCCGATTACGCCGTTACGCGATCATCGCTGGCACGTCCGGGCGACGTGCCAGCGCAGGCTCTCGACGACGCGCGTGGTTGTGCGTGGGGAGAAAGCAGGCCGGTCGATCGACGAGTTCGGCTCGGGTCATTATAGTCCGACGCACAAAGCCAATGCCGTTGTCGATGCGTAATCGTCCTAGCTCGCTCGCTTGGGCGCAGATCGACCTGTTATGTGCAACTAACGGTCAATTTGTGTCACCGCCATCAAACGGTTCGCGCGCATCGGGATCTCGCTGTTCATCAAGGAGCCGGGCGAAGCAGTCGGATGAAATGTTGCGCGCTACGCGCGACGACGGTTGCTCGATCGGCCGTGTAACGATCTGTTGTACGGCACACGGCACACGGCACACGGCACACGGCACACGGCACACGGCACACGGCACACGG
>NZ_JAHACR010000502.1 GCF_018375725.1 Burkholderia sp.
CCCGAAGCCCGAAGCCCGAAGCCCGAAGCCCGAAGCCCGAAGCCCGAAGCCCGAAGCCCGAAGCCCGAAGCCCGAAGCCGATTGCGACCGGCTTCGGCCCGGGCGGTTCTGTCAGGCCGCCAGCATTTCCTTCGCGTGCTTGCGCGTCGTCGCGGTGATTTCCAGGCCGCCCAGCATCCGTGCGACTTCTTCGATGCGGCTCGTCCTGTCGAGCGGAACGACCGTCGACACCGTGCCGCCGTCCGCATCCGCGCCCTTTGCGACCTGGAAGTGCTGATCGCCACGCGCCGCGACCTGCGGCAGATGGGTCACGCACAGCACCTGACGGTCGCGTCCCAGCTGGTGCAGCAGTCGGCCGACTACTTCCGCGACGCCACCGCCGATGCCGGTATCGACTTCGTCGAAGATCAGCGTCGGCGTCAGGCTGGCGGCGCTCGCGATCACCGCCAGCGCGAGGCTGATTCGCGCCAGCTCCCCGCCCGACGCGACCTTCGCGAGCGGCCGCAGCGGCACGCCCGCGTGCCCGGCGACGCGGAATTCGATCTGCTCGAGTCCGTGCGGGCCGCCGTCGGCGAGCGGCACGAGCGCGACCTCGAAGCTGCCGCCCGCCATCGACAGTTCCTGCATGCCGGCCGTGACGGCCGTGCCGAGCACCTTGGCCGCATGTGCACGCGCTTTCGACAGGCGTTTCGCATTGTCGACGTAGGCCTCCCACGCTTTCGCCTGGACGGCTTCCAGCGCGCCGAGATCGGCGGCGGCGTCGAGCGCGGCCAGTTGCGCGCGCCGCACGGCATGTTCGTCGTGCAGCGTTTCAGGCGACAGGCGGAATTTGCGCGCGGTCGAATGCAGCGCGTCGAGGCGCGTTTCCACCTGCGCGAGCCGGTCAGGATCGAGGTCGAGCCGCTGGGCGTAGTGCGACAGCGAATAGATCGCTTCCTGCAGCTGGATCTCGGCCGGCTCGAGCGAGGCGAGCGCGTCGTTGAGGGCCGGATCGTAATCGGCGAGGCTGCGCAGCTTCGAGACGATCGCGCCGAGCTGCGCGAGCATCGCGTCGTCGGCTTCGGACAGCGCGTTGAGCGCGCCCTGTACACCGTCGATCAGGTTCGCCGAATGCGACAGCCGCTTGTGTTCGCTGTTGATGTCTTCCCATTCGCCCGCTTGCGGCGCGAGCTTGTCGAGTTCGGCGAGCTGCCACGCGAGTTTTTCGCGTTCGAGCTGCAACTCGCGTTCATGCGCCTGCGCGGCCTCGATGGCCTGGGTCGCGTCGCGCCACACGCGCCACGCGCGCGCGACGTTCGCGGCATCGGCGGTGAGCCCGGCGTGCGTGTCGAACAGCTCGCGCTGCGCGTCCGGCCGCATCAGCAGCTGGTGCGCGTGCTGGCCGTGAATGTCGACGAGCATTTCGCCGACCTCGCGCAGTTGCGCGAGTGTCGCGCTCGTCCCGTTGATGAACGCGCGCGAGCGGCCGTTCGCATCGATTACGCGACGCAGCATCACGGTGTCGTCGGTATCGAACGCGTGTTCGTCGAGCCAGCGTGCGACGCGATCGTGCTGCGTGAATTCGGCGGTGATGTCGGCGCGGCCGCAGCCGGTGCGCACGACGCTCGCGTCGGCGCGCTCGCCGAGCGCGAGCGCGAGCGCGTCGATCAGGATCGATTTGCCGGCGCCGGTTTCGCCGGAGAAGACGGTAAAGC
>NZ_JAHACR010000503.1 GCF_018375725.1 Burkholderia sp.
CGACGATCACGATGTCTGCCATTGTGTCCCTATACTCCGGTTGGAACCGGTTCAATTTATGTGAGACGGATGGTGCGCCTCACGCCGGGACCGCACCATAGAGACAATCCCTAGGACGCTTGCGCCGGCGCCGGGTGATTGCCGACGCATGCACGCGATGACCGCGCGGGCAGCGGCCGCCATCCCGACGCCCGCTCGCCGTCAGACGGATGACGTCATCGTCTGTGTCAGACTCATTTCCAGAAACTGCGCTGCCACGCGCGACGGTGCAGCGCCGTGCGGGACGACGATCGAGAAATGACGGATCAGCGGCGCAGGGGCGAACGAGCGCATCACGAGCGCGGCATCGTCATGCCGCAGCGACATCGCGGATACGAAGCCGACGCCCATCCCCGCGCGCACCGCCTCCTTCACCGCCTCGACGCCGGCGATCTCGAGTGCGACGCGCATCGGTGCGCCCGTCTGCGCGAACGCCTGCTCGACGAGCTGGCGCACGCCCGACCCCGCTTCCCGCAATACGAGCGGATACGCGGCCAGCGCGCCGAGGGTCACGCCCGCCGCGGCGTCGTGTTCGGCAGCCAACGGATGCCCGGCCGGCACGATCGCGACGATCTCGTCCTCGTGCCATGCGTGCACGGCGGTGCCGGGCGGCAGCGCTTCGCCAGGCGGACCTTCGATCATCGCGATGTCGAGCGACGGCAACGCAGCCACGACTTCGGCGGTATTGCCGCTCATGGCGTGGATCGCGACGCGCGGCATGCGCGCCTGGAACGCCGCGATCAGGTACGGCAGCAGGTAGCTGGCCGGCGTCGTACTCGCGCCAATGCGCAGCGTGCCGGTTTCGAGGCCGCGCACCGCGTCACGGTATGCGCGCGCCTGCGCGAAGGTGTCGCGCAGCGCCGTCGCGTAGTGCGCGAGTTGTTCGCCCGCCGGCGTCAGGCGGACGCCGCGACCGTCGCGCTGGTACAGCGGCTCGCCGAATTCGTCCTGCAACAGCCGAAGCTGGCCGGACACCGCCGGCTGCGACAGGTGCAGTGCCCGTGCGGCATGGCTGATGTTGCGATGCTCGGCAACGGCGGCAAAAGTTATCAGTTGATCCGGGGTCATGGCGATGAAATATCGGATTTCCGGATAGCTTACGTCACAAATGACAATTTTTCATATCGATATAACAAAACTAGGATTGGCACACTGCAAACACGCCTTGGCCCATCCGATCATGCCCACCGCTCCGACGCCCTCCCTGAGCCGCCCCACCTCGTCGATGCGCGGTCAGTTGAACGGCATCCTGTTCGTCGCGCTGTTCGCCGCGGCGGTGACGAACCTCTCGCAATTGCCTGCGATCGCCGGACTCGGCCTGAGCCCGCTCATCATCGGGATCGTCGCGGGCACGCTGTACGGCAACGCGCTGCGCGACGGCATGCCGGCCAGCTGGGCGGCCGGCGTCAATTTCTCCGCGCGCAAGCTGCTGCGCATCGCGGTCGCGTTCTTCGGGCTGCGCGTGAGCCTGCAGGCAATCGCGAAAGTCGGCCTGCCGGGCCTCACCGTATCCGTGCTGGTGGTGGTCAGCACACTCGTCGTCTGCACCTGGGCCGGCGTGAAGCTGATGAAGCTCGACCGCGACACCGCACTGCTGACCGCGGCCGGCAGCGCGATCTGCGGCGCCGCCGGCGTGCTCGCGTTCGAATCGACG
>NZ_JAHACR010000076.1 GCF_018375725.1 Burkholderia sp.
TCGATCGCACTGATCGATGAGCGCGAGCCCGCGGCGAGCGCGAACGATCCGCGCGCGATCGCCGTGTCGTACGGCAGCCATGTGCTGCTCGACGCACTCGCATGGCCCGCCGATGCGACGCCGATCCAACACATCCACGTGTCGCAGCGCGGCCACTTCGGCCGCACGCTGATCGACCGCGACGAGCACGACCTCGCCGCGCTCGGCTACGTTGTGCGCTACGGCTCGCTCGTACAGGCGCTCGCCCGCGCGGTGCAGGGCACGGACGTGCAGTGGTTCACATCGACGACCGCGCATTCGCCGCAGCAGGATGCCGACGGCGTGACGCTGGTTCTCGACAGTCCCCAGGGCGTGCGCACGCTGCGCGCGCGAATCGTCGTCAACGCCGAGGGTGGACTGTTCCACGACCAGCAATCGGACAACGGCAAGCATCGCCGCGATTACGGCCAGACCGCGCTCGTCGGCACGGTCACGGTTTCCGCACCGCGCCCGAATGTCGCATGGGAACGCTTCACGCACGAGGGGCCGCTTGCGCTGCTGCCGCTCGGCGGCCCGCGCCAGGCGGACTACGCGCTCGTATGGTGCTGCACGCCGGACGAAGCCGCGCGCCGCGCCGCGCTGCCGGACGACGCGTTCCTGCGCGAACTCGACGCGACATTCGGCGCGCGCATGGGCCGCTTCGTCGCGATTGCCGGACGCGCATCGTTCCCGCTCGGACTCAACGCCGCGCAGACGCTGGTCGACGGCCGCACCGTGATCGTCGGCAACGCCGCGCAGACGCTGCATCCGGTCGCGGGCCAGGGTCTCAACCTCGGCCTGCGCGATGCGCATACCCTTGTCGACGCGTTGTCCCAGCACGGCGCCGAGCCAGCCGCGCTCGCGGCATTCGGCACGCGTCGCGCACTCGACCGCCGCATGACGATCGGCGCGACCGACACGCTCGCTCGGCTCTTCACGATCGATGCGGGCCCGTTCGCGCTGCTGCGCAGCGCGGCACTCACGGCACTCGAGCTCGTGCCGCCGCTCAAGACCGCGCTGGCCCGCCAGATGATGTTCGGCCTGCGCCGCTGACGCCCCTGCGTCACAGTGTCCGATGTGCGGCATGCGGCGGGGCCGCGCAAACCGGGTCAAAACGGCATGGCGGGGGAATACGGTAAAATGCGCGTTTTCCCTCCGCCCTATTCGTGCCCGCGCTGGTCGCGGGCGGTGCCATTGCGATGCCCGTTATCGGCTCTCACGTATTGCGTAACAACCTGTTCGTCGCCCCGATGGCGGGTGTGACGGATCGCCCGTTCCGCCAGCTCTGCAAACGGCTGGGGGCCGGCTACGCCGTGTCCGAAATGGTCGCATCCAACGCGCAGCTGTGGAAAAGCGCGAAGACGATGCGGCGCGCAAACCACGAAGGCGAAGTCGAGCCGATCGCGGTGCAGATCGCCGGCGCCGACCCGGCGATGATGGCCGAAGCCGCCCGCTACAACGTCGACAACGGCGCGCAGATCATCGACATCAACATGGGCTGCCCGGCGAAGAAGGTCTGCAATGTCGCGGCAGGGTCCGCACTGCTGCAGAACGAACCGCTCGTCAGACAGATCGTCGAGGCGGTCGTCGGCGCAGTCGGCAGCGGCCCGGATGCCGTGCCCGTCACGCTGAAAATCCGCACCGGCTGGGACCGCGAGCACAAGAACGCGATCGCCGTTGCGCGCCTCGCCGAAGCGGCCGGCATCTCGATGCTCACCGTGCACGGCCGCACGCGCGCCGACCTGTACCGCGGCGAGGCCGAATACGAGACCATCGCGGCCGTGAAGGCGGCGGTGCGCATCCCGGTCGTCGCGAACGGCGACATTACGTCGCCGGCGAAGGCAAAGGCCGTGCTCGACGCCACGGGCGCCGACGC
This sequence comes from Burkholderia sp., assembly GCF_018375725.1. GTDB lineage: Bacteria > Pseudomonadota > Gammaproteobacteria > Burkholderiales > Burkholderiaceae > Burkholderia. The sequence goes on from NZ_JAHACR010000076.1 coordinate 1,895, forward strand.
GCTGATGATCGGCCGCGCCGCGCAAGGTCGCCCGTGGCTGTTCCGCGAAATCGATCATTTCCTGCAAACTGGCGAGCTGATGCCGCCGCCGCTGATCGACGAGATCCAGCAGGTGATGAACGAACACCTGGAAGATCATTACGCGTTCTACGGGGAATTCACCGGGGTCCGCACTGCGCGCAAGCACATCGGCTGGTACACTCGCGGCCTTTCCGGCGCCAACGGGTTCCGGCATCGGATGAACACGCTCGATTCCACCCGCGAACAGCTCGCCGCCGTCAACGCATTCTTCGAGGCGCAAAAAGCGCTGTCCGACCATCTCGTCTATGTCGACGAGGACACGGACGACCAAGGCCTGGGCGAATCGGACGACCATAACCAGTTAGCAGCATGAGCAAGCACAACATCGAACAATGTGTCCGCGAGAGCCTGGACGTGTATTTCCGGGATCTAGACGGCTCCAATCCGCACGACGTCTATGAAATGGTGATGTCCTGCGTCGAAAAGCCGATGCTCGAGGTCGTGCTCGTACAGGCGGGCGGCAACCAGTCGCTCGCCGCGGAGTACCTCGGCATCAACCGCAACACGCTGCGCAAGAAGCTGCAGCAGCACGGCCTGCTGTAGCCGGCCGTCCCGTCCCCGTTTTCCTGGCTAATGGTGGTTCCATCATGATCAAGCAAGCGCTCATTTCCGTTTCCGACAAGACCGGCATCGTCGACTTTGCGAAGTCGCTGTCCGACCTCGGCGTCAAGCTGCTGTCGACCGGCGGCACCGCGAAACTGCTCGCCGACGCGGGCCTGCCCGTCACCGAGGTTGCCGACTACACCGGCTTCCCGGAAATGCTCGATGGGCGCGTGAAGACGCTGCACCCGAAGGTGCATGGCGGCATCCTGGCGCGCCGCGACCTGCCGGAGCACATGCAGGCGCTCGAGGCGCACGACATTCCGACGATCGACCTGCTCGTCGTGAACCTGTACCCGTTCGTCGCGACGATCGCGAAGGACGACTGCACGCTCGCGGATGCGATCGAGAACATCGACATCGGCGGCCCGACGATGCTGCGCTCGGCCGCAAAGAATCACCGCGACGTGACGGTGATCGTCGATCCGGCCGACTACGCGGTCGTGCTCGACGAAATGAAGGCGAACGGCAATACGGTCGGCTACCCGACCAACTTCCGCCTCGCGACGAAGGTATTCGCACACACCGCGCAGTACGACGGCGCGATCACGAACTACCTGACGAGCCTGACCGACGAACTGAAGCATGCGTCGCGCAACGCGTATCCGGAAACGCTGAACATGGCGTTCGAAAAGGTGCAGGACCTGCGCTACGGCGAGAACCCGCACCAGAGCGCGGCGTTCTATCGCGACATCGTGACGCCGGCCGGCGCGCTCGCGAACTACCGTCAGTTGCAGGGCAAGGAACTGTCGTACAACAACATCGCCGATTCCGACGCGGCGTGGGAGTGCGTGAAGACGTTCGATGCGCCGGCCTGCGTGATCATCAAGCACGCGAACCCGTGCGGCGTCGCAGTCGGCAAGGATTCGGCCGAAGCGTACTCGAAGGCGTTTCAGACCGATCCGACCTCGGCGTTCGGCGGCATCATCGCGTTCAACCGTGAAGTCGACGAAGCGGCCGCGCAGGCCGTCGCCAAGCAATTCGTCGAAGTGCTGATCGCACCGTCGTTCACCGAAGGCGCGAAGCAGGTGTTCGCTGCGAAGCAGAACGTGCGCCTGCTCGAGATCGCATTGGGCGAAGGCCATAACGCATTCGACCTGAAGCGCGTCGGCGGCGGCCTGCTCGTGCAATCGCTCGATGCAAAGAACGTGCAGCCGCACGAACTGCGCGTCGTCACGAAGCGCCACCCGACCCCGAAGGAAATGGACGACCTGCTGTTCGCATGGCGCGTCGCGAAGTACGTGAAGTCGAATGCGATCGTGTTCTGCGGCAACGGCATGACGCTCGGCGTCGGCGCAGGCCAGATGAGCCGGGTCGATTCGGCGCGGATCGCAAGCATCAAGGCGCAGAACGCCGGCCTGTCGCTCAACGGTTCGGCGGTTGCGTCGGACGCGTTCTTCCCGTTCCGCGACGGTCTCGACGTCGTCGTGGCAGCCGGCGCGACCTGCGTGATCCAGCCGGGCGGCTCGGTGCGTGACGATGAAGTCATCGCGGCGGCCGACGAGCACAACATCGCGATGATCCTGACGGGCGTGCGCCACTTCCGTCACTGATCGCGCGCGGCCCGGGCGGCCGCTGCACCACGGCCCGGCGGCGTCGCAACCGCCGGGTTTTTTATTGCGCGGCGCGGTGGCAGCGCGGCACGCGCCGCGTTCGCGCTTTCCCGGAGGCGCACCGCGCCATCCGTTGTAGTATCGCTGCATCACGCACTTCCCTCCTTACATGCGAATTCTCGGCATCGACCCCGGCCTGCGTGTTACCGGCTTTGGCATCATCGACGTCAGCGGACACCAGCTCGCGTATGTCGCGAGCGGCGTGATCCGCACGCCGGCCGCAGATCTGCCGACCCGCCTCGGCGTCATCTACGATGGCGTCCTGACGCTGATTCGTGAGCATGCGCCCGACCAGGCCGCCATCGAAAAGGTGTTCGTCAACGTCAACCCGCAATCGACGCTGCTACTCGGCCAGGCGCGCGGCGCCGCAATTTGCGGCCTCGTGTCGGGCGGCCTGCCGGTCGCCGAATACACGGCGCTGCAACTCAAGCAGGCGGTCGTCGGCTACGGCCGCGCGACCAAGGCGCAGATGCAGGACATGGTCACGCGGCTGCTCACGCTGTCAGGCCAGCCGGGCAGCGACGCGGCCGACGCGCTCGGCATGGCGATCTGCCACGCGCACGGCGGCAATACGCTCAACACGCTTGGCGGCCTTGCTCCCGCGCTCGCGCAGAAAGGCCTGCGCATGCGGCGCGGCCGGCTCGTCGGCTGACGCGCACGCACGCATCCTCGTGCGGCGTGCGGGATGCCGTGCGGCATGTGCGTGCGCTACACTCGCCCTTTTCTCATCGCCTCGCTCTCCCCATGATCGGTCGCATCGCCGGCATCCTGCTCGAAAAGAACCCGCCTCACCTCCTCGTCGACTGCAACGGCGTCGGCTACGAAATCGACGTGCCGATGAGCACGTTCTACAACCTGCCGCAGACCGGCGAACGGGTCGTCCTGCTCACGCAACAGATCGTCCGCGAGGATGCGCATCTGCTGTACGGCTTCCTGAGCCAGCAGGAACGCACGACGTTCCGCGAGCTGCTGAAGATCAGCGGCATCGGCGCGCGCATGGCGCTCGCCGTACTGTCGGGCCTGAGCGTGCAGGAGCTCGCACAGGCCGTCACGATGCAGGATGCCGCCCGCCTGACCCGGCTGCCCGGCATCGGCAAGAAAACGGCCGAACGCCTGCTGCTCGAACTCAAGGGCAAGCTCGGCGCCGACCTCGGCACGCTCGCCGGCGCCGCATCGCCGTCCGACCACGCGACCGACATCCTCAATGCACTGCTGGCGCTCGGCTATTCGGAAAAGGAAGCGCTCGCCGCGATCAAGAACGTGCCGGCCGGCACGGGCGTGTCAGAAGGGATCAAGCTCGCGCTCAAGGCGCTGTCGAAGGCATAACGGCGCCCCGGTTCCTGCAGTGTCGCGCCGCCGCTCGCGGCGCGCCAGTCGGCCGTTCGGCCAGGTGGGTCGAGCGGCGGCGCGCGGTACAATGGCCGCATGATTGAAACCGACAAACTCGCCACGGAGCGGATCATTGCCGCCACGCCCGCCTCTTCGCACGAGGAGGTGTTCGAACGCGCGCTGCGGCCGCGCCAGCTCGACGAATACGTCGGCCAGGAAAAAGTGCGCGGCCAGCTCGAGATCTTCATCGAAGCCGCGAAGCGTCGCGCCGAACCGCTCGATCACGTGCTGCTGTTCGGGCCGCCCGGTCTCGGCAAGACCACGCTTGCTCACATCATCGCGCGCGAGATGGGTGTCAACCTGCGGCAGACATCGGGCCCGGTGCTCGAACGCGCGGGCGATCTTGCCGCGCTGCTGACGAACCTCGAAGCGAACGACGTGCTGTTCATCGACGAAATTCACCGGTTGTCGCCGGTCGTCGAGGAAATCCTGTATCCGGCACTCGAGGACTACCAAATCGACATCATGATCGGCGAAGGTCCGGCCGCGCGCAGCGTGAAGCTCGACCTGCAGCCGTTCACGCTCGTCGGTGCGACCACGCGCGCCGGGATGCTGACCAACCCGCTGCGCGACCGCTTCGGGATCGTCGCTCGGCTCGAGTTCTACGATGCGGAGCAACTGTCGCGCATCGTGCGCCGCTCGGCGTCGCTGCTCAACGCGCAGATCGATCCGAGCGGCGCACTCGAGATTGCGAAACGATCGCGCGGCACGCCCCGAATCGCGAACCGGCTCCTGCGCCGCGTGCGCGATTTCGCCGAGGTCAAGGCGGACGGCAATATCACGGCGGCCGTCGCCGATGCGGCGCTCGCACTGCTCGACGTCGATCCGGTCGGCTTCGACCTGATGGACCGCAAGCTGCTCGAAGCGATCCTGCACAAATTCGACGGCGGCCCGGTCGGCATCGACAACCTCGCCGCGGCGATCGGCGAAGAGCGCGACACGATCGAAGACGTCCTCGAGCCCTACCTGATCCAGCAAGGCTTTCTGCAACGCACGCCGCGCGGGCGTATCGCCACGCTGATGACCTACCGCCATTTCGGGCTTGCCGCGCCCGATGCGGCCACCCCGGCAAGCGGCGCATCGGAAGCGTCCGACGGGCAATAGCCGCCGCACGCACGTCAACCGCGATGACGACGCCGCCCAGCCCACATCCTGCCGCACCCGCGTCGAAACCTCGCTGGGTCGAGCACATCCGCAAGCGGCTCGCGGCGGCCGTCACGCACCTGACGACGGGCGGCGGCGGGCCGTCGCTCGATTACTCGTCGCCGCCCGGCGACCCGGGCCTGTTCGGCCCGGACGCCGTTTGCTGGCGCGTTCATGCGGACTTCACGTCGATGATGACGGGCGGCATCTCGGCGCTGCTGCTGCAGGCATTGCATCCGCTCGCGCTAGCCGGCGTGTGGGATCACTCGACATTTCGCACCGACATCCTCGGGCGGCTCCGGCGCACCGCCACCTTCATTTCCGGCACGACGTTCGGCAACCGCACGGACGCACTTGCGCTGATCGAACGTGTGAAGGCGATCCACGCACGCGTGTCCGGCACAGCGCCCGATGGACGGCCGTACCGCGCCGACGATCCGGCATTGCTGACATGGGTTCACGTCGCCGAGGTATCGAGCTTTCTGGCCGCGCATCTGCGTTATGTGAATCCGGCACTGTCCGGTGATCTGCAGGATCGTTACTACGCGGAAACGGCGCGCATCGCTGAAATGCTCGGCGCAGAGAACGTGCCCCGCTCACGCGTGGAGATCGCCGCTTATCTGGCGCGCATGCAGCCCCAGCTGGAAGCCGGGCCGCGCACGTTCGAAGTGGTTCGCATCCTGATGAATGCCCCGGTCGCCGGGCCGGCGATGCGGCCTGCCGCGACGCTCGTGATGCATGCGGGCATCGACCTGCTGCCGCCGTGGGCGCAGGACATGCTCGGGCTGTCGACGTTTGCGCCGTTGCGGCGCGCGGTCGTCAGGCCCGGGGTGCGCGCGGTCGCGCCGGTGCTGCGCTGGGCGCTCGTCAACGGCGTATCGAAACGTGCGCGCCGCCGGGCGGCGGCGCCTCGCGTGGTGCAGGCGGGCAAGAAAGACCGCTGACGGAAATTGCGCCATGCCGCGCGATGCGCGTGTTTCGCCACATGACGAACACCGACTACCGCCCTGGCATGGGCGCCGTCGACACCCGTGCGCACGCCGGGTCGCCCTCCGCGTGCCGCGCCGCGACGCCGCTTACAGTACCCGGCTATAACCGTCGTCGTCGCTCGCTTCGCTCAGATGCGAAACATCGGCCCATTGCACGACATGTGCGCGACCGTCCGCATAATCGACGACGTTGATGCTCGTATTGAGCAATTGATAGCTGCGCGGCGCATCGAGATCGATCCCGTTTGCGAACCGGTAGACGCAGTCGAGCACGCCGCCGTGCGCGACGCAGGCGATCCGGCCGCCCGGATGCGCGGCGACAATCGGCTCGAGCGCATGCAGCACCCGGTGATAGAACGCGCGCTGCGACTCGCCGCCGTCGGGCTCGAAGCCCGGGTCGCGCGTCTGCCATACGGCGTACGCATCCGGGAAACGCGCTTCGATCTCCGTGCTGTCATGCCCCTGGAATACGCCATATGCGCGCTCGCGCAAACCTTCCCTCAACACGAGCGGCAAACCGAGCGCATCGGCCGCCGGCTGCGCCGTCTGCTGCGCGCGCATCAGGTCGCTCGAGTAGATCGCATCGATCCGCACACCGTCGCGTGTCTCGCGCGCGAGGCGCGCGGCAAGCCGCCGCGCCTGTGCGACGCCCGTATCGGCGAGTGGAATATCGATGTGGCCCTGGATCCGCTTGATACGGTTCCAGGCGGTTTCCCCGTGACGGATGAAGAGAATCTGCGTGGTGGCCATCGCGACGGCGCCTCCGGAAAATCAGGGCCGCACTTGCAGCCAGAACGTCACCGGCCCGTCGTTGACGAGCGATACCTGCATGTCGGCGCCGAATTCACCGGTCGCGACGATCGGATGACGCGCACGCGCCGCATCGACGAAATAGTCGAACAGGCGGGCGCCCTCGTCGGGCGGCGCGGCGGGCGTGAAACTCGGACGCAGGCCGCTGTTGGTGTCGGCGGCCAGCGTGAACTGCGACACGAGCAGGAGACCGCCGGCGCGCCCCTCACCGTCGATGTTCGACACCGGCAGATTCATCTTGCCGGCCGCATCGCTGAACACGCGGTAGCCGAGCACCTTCGCGAGCAGCTTGTCCGCGGCGGCGGCGGTGTCGCCGCGCTCCGCGCAGACGAGCGCGAGCAGGCCCGCGCCGATCTCGCCCGTCACGCGGTCGCCGACGCGCACGTCGGCGCGCCGCACACGCTGGATCAGCGCGATCATGCGGTCAGCGTGACGCGTGCGAAGCGGCGCTTGCCGACCTGCACGACGAATTCGCCGGCCTCGACCTTGAGGCCCTTGTCCGACACCGTCGCGCCGTCGATCTTCACGCCGCCCTGCTCGATGTTGCGAAGCGCCTCGCTTGTCGACGGCACCAGGCCCGCCTGCTTCAGCAGCTGGCCGATCGCGAGCGGCGCGCCCGCGAGCGTCACCGCCGGAATGTCGTCCGGCACGCCGCCCTTCGCGCGGTGATTGAAATCCTCGAGCGCGCGCTCGGCATCGGCTGGCGAGTGGAAGCGCGCGACGATCTCCTGCGCGAGCAGCACCTTGAAGTCGCGCGGGTTGCGGCCAGCCTCGGTCTCGCGCCGGAAGCCGACGATTTCGTCCATGCTGCGGAACGACAGCAGTTCGAAGTAACGCCACATCAGCGTGTCCGAGATGCTCATCAGCTTGCCGAACATGTCGTTCGGCTTTTCGCTGATGCCGACATAATTGCCCTTCGACTTCGACATCTTCTCGACGCCGTCGAGGCCTTCGAGCAGCGGCATCGTCAGAATGCATTGCTGTTCCTGGCCGTATTGCTTCTGCAGTTCACGGCCGACCAGCAGGTTGAATTTCTGGTCCGTGCCGCCGAGTTCGAGATCGGCGTTGAGCGCGACCGAATCGTAGCCCTGCATCAGCGGGTAGAGGAACTCGTGGATCGAGATCGGCACGCCGCTCTGGAAACGCTTCGTGAAGTCCTCGCGCTCGAGGATCCGCGCGACCGTGTAGCGCGACGCGAGCTTGATCATCCCGTCCGCCCCAAGCGGCATCGACCATTCGCTGTTGTAGCGGATCTCGGTCTTCTCGCGATCGAGCACGAGCGCGGCCTGCTCGAAATACGTTTTCGCGTTCGCCTCGATCTGCTCGCGCGTGAGCGGCGGGCGCGTCGCATTGCGGCCGGACGGATCGCCGATCAGCGACGTGAAATCGCCGATCAGGAAGATCACCGTATGCCCGAGATCCTGCAGCTGGCGCATCTTGTTCAACACGACCGTGTGGCCGATGTGGATATCCGGCGCGGTCGGGTCGAGGCCGAGCTTGATGCGAAGCGGCTTGTCCGTGGCCGCGCTGCGTGCGAGCTTCTGCGCGAACTCTTCCTCGATCAGCAGCTCGTCGACGCCGCGCTTCGTAACGGCGAGCGCATGCCGGACTTCGTCGGTGATCGGGAAAGTGGGCTTGGAGGATTCGGTGCTCATCGGTGCCAGGAGGAATGTCGCAAAAACAGGGATTTTCCCATAACTTGCGCGCCCACCGCTTAACGGCGACGCCGCTTGCGCGGATAATCGGGCGCAAGGCGCGCGGCACCGGCCCGCGCCGTACGATTCAGGGAGTCATACGTGCCGCAACAACGCTCGCAACCTGGCCATCCGGCCGATGGCATCTATTTCGGATTGATGTCCGGAACGAGCATGGATGGCGTCGACGGAGTCGCCGTGCGCTTCGAGACCGGCAAGGCGCCGGTCGTGCTCGCGGAGGCATTCGTCGGCTTCGCGCAGACGCTGCGCGACGTGCTGTTCGGCCTGCAACACCCGGGCGACAACGAAATCGAGCGCGAGGCGCTGGCGGCCAACGCGCTGGCGACGCGGTATGCGGTGTGCTGCCACGAGTTGCAGCGCGCGGCGGGCCTCCCGCCCGACCTGGTCCGCGCGATCGGCGTGCATGGACAGACCGTCCGCCACCGCCCCGAGCGCGGTTATACGCGCCAGATCAACAATCCGGCGCTGCTCGCCGAGTTGACCCACATCGACGTCATCGCCGATTTCCGCAGCCGCGACGTCGCGGCGGGCGGTCAGGGCGCACCGCTCGTACCGGCGTTTCACGCGACCCTGTTCGGGATGCCGGGCGAGGCGCGCGTCGTCTGCAATCTCGGCGGGATCAGCAACATCACGATCCTGCCGGCCGAAGGGGGCAACGTGCGCGGCTTCGACTGCGGCCCGGCGAATGCGCTGCTCGATACGTGGGCGGCCCGCCACCTCGGCAAGCCTTACGACGACGGCGGCAAGTTCGCCGCGCGCGGCACCGTCCATGCGCCGCTCCTCGACGCGCTGCTCGACGAGCCCTATTTTTCCGCGCCGCCGCCCAAGAGCACGGGGCGCGACCTGTTCAATCCGGCATGGCTCGAGGCGAAGCTCGCCGCGTTCGCGCAGGTCGCGCCGGAAGACGTCCAGGCAACGCTGACCGCGCTGACCGCGGTGTCGGTCGCCCGCGAGATCGCGCGGCATGCGCCGGACTGCCGCGCCGTGTACGTGTGCGGCGGCGGCGCGCGGAACCCGGCGCTGCTCGACGCGCTCGCGAATGCGCTGCGCGACCACGACGTACCGGGAACGGTCGCGACCACGGCCGCACTCGGTGTGCCGCCGCAGCAGGTCGAAGCGCTGGCATTCGCATGGCTCGCCTATCGGTTCAACGCGCGCGCGTCCGGCAATCTGGCCATGGTCACGGGGGCCGCGGGCGAACGCGTGCTGGGCGCGCTCTATCCGCGCTGAGCGGGCTTTTGGCCGATACGGCACGCGGCTCCGGGGGACGCATGGCGGCGCGTCAGCGAACCGTTTTCGCGTCCTGTCCGAACAGCACGCCCCGCGACGCGGCATCGACGGTCGGCGCGACGTTGATTTCTTTCGCGAGCGCGTAGGCTCGCACGGTGGCGGGCCGTGCCGCGACCCGCGCGAACCATGCTGAAAGGAACGGGAAATCCGCCAGCGGCAGCAGCTGGCGCTCATGCGGAACGATCCACGGATAGCACGCCATGTCGGCGATCGAGTATTCGCCGGCGATGTAGTCGCGCCCGTCCGACAGGTGCTTGTTGAGCACGCCGTAAAGGCGCGACGTCTCCCGCACGTACCGGTCGATCGCGTACGGAATCGGCTCGGGCGCGTATTGCACGAAATGGTGGTTCTGTCCCGCCATCGGGCCAAGCCCGCCCATTTGCCAGAACAGCCATTCCAGCGCCTCGTTGCGCCCGCGCAGACCGGCCGGAATGAAACGGCCCGTCTTGTCCGCAAGATACAGCAGGATCGCACCGGATTCGAAGACCGACAGCGGCTCGCCGCCATCGACGGGCGCATGATCGACGATCGCCGGGATCCGGTTGTTCGGCGCAATCCGCAGAAACGCCGGATCGAATTGTTCCCCGCGGCCGATGTTCACCGGGACGATCCGGTACGGCAGCCCGGCCTCCTCCAGGAACATCGTGATCTTGTGACCGTTCGGCGTCGTCCAGTAGTAGAGATCGAGCATCGAGTCAGGCTCCTGCGCCGGCGGGCGTTTCGATTCGCGCATTCTGCGGGAACAGCGCGCGGCGCGCGTCGTCGTCGAATTCGGTCTTGAACGCGTGACGGGCCTTCACGGCCTCCGCGCGCTGCGCGGCCGGGCGCGCACTGATCTCGTCGACCAGACGCTTGACGTTCGGCAGCTTTTCCCACGCGGCCTCGCCCAGCACGAACGGTATGACACGCGCCCAGCCCCAGACCGCCATGTCGACCAGCGTGTAGCGCTCGCCCAGCATGTAGCGCCGGCTGGCCAGACGCTCGTCGATGATCTTCCAGTGACGCCACGCCTCGAAATCGTACCGGTTCACCGCGTAGTCCTTCGGCTCCGGCGCGAAATGCTTGAAGTGGACGGCCTGGCCGCAGTACGGCCCGATGCCCGTCGCGACGAACATCAGCCATGACAGCATGTCGGCGCGCGCGGCGGGCGTGTCGTCGGGCAGGAACTGGCCGGTCTTCTCGGCGAGGTACAGCAGGATTGCGTTGCTGTCGAAGACGGTCGCATCGCCGTCGACGATCGCGGGGGTCTTCGCATTCGGATTGATCGCCTTGTACGCATCGGCATGCTGCTCGCCCTTGCGCGTGTCGACAGGCACCAGTTCGTACGGCAGCCCGGCCTCCTCGAGGAACAGCGCGATCTTGGCCGGGTTCGGCGACGGATGATAGAAGAATCGGATCATGGATGGCCCCTCGTGGCCTTACGGTGCATTGACAGGAGTTGCCAATATAGCGCGGACACCGGGACAATATGATTCGATAAATCCCAATTAGCATACCCATCGTCTCATGACCGATAGACTATCAGGCCTGCTCAGCCGATTCGAACTGCATGCCCGCGTGTTCTATACCGGGGCGCTTTCCCGCGCTGCGACGTTCGACGTCTGCGATGCCGGTTTTCATCTGCATCTGGTGCGCTCGGGCACCGTTTGCGTCACCGGTGCGGCAATCGGACAGCTGGCTGTGGCGGAACCCAGCGCGCTCTTCATTGCACGGCCTGGCGCATACCGGATCGACCCGCGCGGCGATGCTGACGCCGAGATCGTGTCGGCGTCGATCGAATTCGGGCTCGGCGACGAGAATCCGCTGCTCAGAGGTTTGCCGGACCGGCTCGCCATTCCGCTCGTGTCTATGCCATCGCTCGATGCCGTGCAGCAGGCGCTTGCCGCCGAGGCCGGCGAGCGCGCATGCGGACACGACACGGTGGTCAACCGGCTGACCGAGGTGCTCGTCGTGCAGCTGCTGCGATTCATGATGAAAAACCGGCTGGTCGCGAGCGGTTCGCTGGCCGGGCTGTCCGATCCGCGTCTTGCGAAGGCGCTGATTGCGATGCATGCCGATCCGGCCGGCCATTGGACACTGGAGCGCATGGCCGCGATCGCCGGGATGTCGCGCTCGCGGTTCGCCGCGCATTTCGCCGGCATGGTCGGGATTCCGCCGGGCGAATACCTGCTGCAATGGCGGATCGGGCTCGCGAAGACGCTGTTGAGGCGCGGCTACGCTGTCAAGGAAGTGGCGCCGGCAATCGGCTACGGCAGCGCGAGCGCGCTGGCGCGCGCCTTCGCGCAAAGCGCGGGACAAACGCCGACCGCTTGGCTCGCCGCGGCAGGCGGCCCGTCTCGGCTCGCCGACGTTACGCCGGATACGTCAGAGGCGCGCGGGCCGCTCGCGGCTTGAACGTGCGCCGCAACCGCGCGGCCGGCGGCCATAAAAAAACGGGGCATCAGCCCCGTTTCGTGTCGAACGCTGGCGCGCTCAGACGGAGAACGACGAACCGCAACCGCAGGTGGTCGTGGCGTTCGGATTCTTGATGACGAACTGTGCGCCATTCAGGTCATCCTTGTAGTCGATCTCAGCGCCGACCAGATACTGGTAGCTCATCGAGTCGATCAGGAGCATAACGCCGTTCTTGTTCATCACGGTGTCGTCCTCGTTGACTTCCTCGTCGAACGTGAAGCCATACTGGAAACCCGAGCAGCCGCCACCCTGCACGAACACGCGCAGCTTGAGGTCGGGGTTGCCTTCTTCGTCGATCAGTTGCTTGACCTTCTCGGCGGCCGCGTCGGTAAAGACGAACGGTGCCGGCATGTCGGTCGTTGCTGCGGATTCGGTAACAGCGTTCATTCGAACTCTCCAAAAAGCTTTAGCCGCTATTGTAGGGCCGTTCTCAAGATCGTGCTGAAGTCCAGGAAATCAAGCCGATCCCGCCGATTTCGTCAAACCGGGCTGCCGGCGTGGACGACCGGCGCGACCATAAAAAAACCGCCAGCATGAAAGCTGGCGGTTTTTTCCGGCAGGCACCGCCCGGAGGCGGCGCACAACCGTAAAGCGATTAACGCTTCGAGAACTGCTTGGCGCGGCGTGCTTTACGCAGACCGACCTTCTTACGCTCGACTTCGCGGGCGTCGCGTGTGACGAAGCCTGCGTTCGACAGCGTCGACTTCAGCGTCGCGTCGTAGTCGATCAGTGCGCGGGTGATGCCGTGGCGCACTGCGCCTGCCTGACCC
>NZ_JAHACR010000077.1 GCF_018375725.1 Burkholderia sp.
ATTGTCCGAGATCCAGCCGCCGAGGATCGGGCCGGCGACCGGCGCGATCAGCGTCGTCATGGCCCAGAGCGATAGCGCCATCGGCGCTTTCGCGCGCGGGTAGCTCGCGAGCAGCAGCGATTGCGACAGCGGAATCATCGGGCCGGCAACGGCGCCTTGCAGCACGCGCGAGGCGAGCAGGAACGGCAGTGTCGGCGAAAGCCCGCACATCAGCGACGAGATCACGAACAGGATGATCGACGCGAGGAACAGGCGCACCTGCCCGATGCGATCGGTGAGCCAGCCGGTCAGCGGCACGGAGATCGCGTTCGCGACGGCGAACGACGTGATGACCCAGGTGCCCTGATCCGACGATACGCCGAGGTCGCCCGAGATCGTCGGGATCGCGACGTTCGCGATCGACGTGTCGAGCACGTTCATGAACACGGCGAGCGACACCGCGACCGTACCGAGCACGAGGTGGCCGCCCTGCAAGGGCGGGAGTGGGGCTGGAGTCTGTGCCATGTCGATTTTCCGATTGCAGCCCGGTTACATCATCTTCGAGATGGGGCTCTGCTTCGTCGCCGCCGGCGCCGGCGCGGCGTTGCCGCCGGCATTCTGGGCGATGATGCGCGCGATCTCGGCATCGGCCTCGTCGCCGTACTTTGCGAACACATCGGTCTGGTAGACCGTGTTCTGCACGTTGCCGAGCTGGCTGCCGCTTTCGTCCTTGATGTCGACGTCGACCTGCATCGACAGGCCGATGCGCAACGGATGCTTCTCGAGATCCTTCGGGTCGAGCTCGATTCGCACCGGCAGGCGCTGGACGACCTTGATCCAGTTGCCCGTCGCATTCTGCGCCGGCAGCAGCGAGAACGCCGAGCCCGTGCCGGCCGAGAAGCCGACCACCTTGCCGTGATAGACGACCGACGAACCGTAGATGTCGGCCGTCAGTTCGACCGGCTGGCCGATGCGCATGTGCTTGAGCTGCACTTCCTTGAAGTTGGCGTCGATCCAGACCGCGTTCAGCGGCACGACCGACATCAGCGGCGCGCCGGGCGACACGCGCTGGCCGACCTGCACCGAGCGCTTCGCGACATAGCCGGTGACCGGCGCGGGCAGCGTGTTGCGTGAGTTCGCGAGGTAGGCGTCGCGGACCTTCGCTGCCGCGGCGAGCACGTTCGGATGCGATGCGATCGTCGTGTTCGCGGTCAGCGCGCGGTTCGACGCGAGCTGCTGCTGCGCGGCGTCGAGCGAGGCCTGTGCGGCCTTCACCGCGTCGCGCGCGTGCGAGATTTCTTCCTGCGAGACGGCACCCGTCTGCGCGACCGCCGCACGGCGGCGCAAGTCTTCCTCGGCCTTCGCCAGGTCGGACTGGCGCAGCGCGACTTGCGCGCGGTACTGATCGTCGTTGACGAACAGGCCGCGCACCTGGCGCACCGTCTGCGCGAGATTGGCTTCGGCCTGCTGCAGCGCAACCTGCGAATCTGCCGGATCGAGCAGCACGAGCGGGTCGCCGGCCTTGACTGTCTGCGTGTCGTCCGCCTTCACCGCGACGACCGTGCCGACGACTTGCGGCGTGATCTGCACGACGTTGCCGTTGACGTAGGCGTCGTCGGTCTCTTCATGGAAGCGCGCGACCAGGAAGTAATACAGGCCGTATGCAATGGCCGCGATCACGATGATCGCGACGAGCAGCGTCATCATCCGTTTGCGCTTGCCGTTGTTTTGCGACTGGGCGCTGGCGGCGGTGTGTTGTGGGTCGCTCATGGCGAGGTTCTCCGTCCGTTGTTTCGAGTATCTGCGTGAGGTGCCGGGTGTGCCCGGTCAGTTCGTTGCCCGCTGGCTTGTTTCGGCTTGTGCGGCGCGCTTGGCGTCGGGGGCGGCAAGACGCGTGCCGGTGGCGTCGAAGCCGCCGCCGAGCGCCTTGATCAGCGCGATCTGCAAATCGCGGCGACGCATCTTCAGGTTGGTCACGGTCTGCTCCGACGCGAGGCGGTTGCTGTCCGCGTTCAGCACCAGCAACTGGGGCGACAGGCCGGCCTTGTAACGGATCACGGCCAGGTCGTATGCGCGTGTCGACGCATCGAGCGCGCGCTGTGCGTCGCCCATTTGCCGGTCGATCGCATGGATCGACGCCACCTGGGTCGCGACATCGTTCAGCGCGCCGATCAGCGTCTGGTTGTAATACGCGACGTCATAATCGAATTCCGCGTAGCGCCCCTTGAGTTGCCCGCGCAGTGCGCCGGCATCGAAGATCGGCAGGTGGATCGCCGGCCCGAACTGGGCCGTGCGGCTGCCGAAGGTGAAGAACCGGCCCCAGCCGAACGAGTCGAGACCGAAGGTCGCGGCGAGGTTGATGTCCGGGAAGAACTCGGCTTTCGCTTCCTTCACGTCGTGCATCGCGGCTTCGACCTGCCAGCGCGCGGCGACGATGTCCGGACGGCGCGATACAAGGTCGGCGGGCAGGTTGTCGGGCAGCGCGATGTCGCCGCCCGGATTCAGCACCGGCGTGGCGATCTTCAGGCCGCGATCCGGGCTCTTGCCGAGCAGTGCGGCGAGCTGGTAGCGCGTCGTCGTGATCTGGCCGTCGAGGTCGGACAGCGTTGCTTGCGTGGTCGCGATGTTGCCGCGCGCGGTCTGCCGCTCGACGTTGGTATCGAGGCCGGCCGACACGCGGCCGTCGGTGATCGTGCCGACGGTCTGCCGGTTGGCGATCTCGCGCTGCGCAATATCGCGCAGCGCATACAGCTGCGCGAGCTGGTTGTAGGTGCGGGCGATCGACGCGGCGAGCGTGATGCGGGTCTGCTGCATGTCGGCCTCGGCGACCTTCTCCTGCGACAACGCGGTGCGCAGCCGCTCGCGGTTCTTGCCCCACAGGTCGAGATCCCACGACGCATGGGCCGTCAGCGTGTTCTCGCTGTACCACGTGCCGCCGAACGGCGGCGGGAAGAGGGCATTGCCGGAATACATCCCGCGCGTCCATGAATAGGTGCCGTCGAGCGTCGGGAACAGCATCGCCCGCGATGCCTCGATATACGACGAAGCCTTTGCGATCCGCGCCTGTGCCTGGGCGATCGTCGGGCTGCCTTCGAGCGCCTCGTCGATCAGCTTTGGCAGCTGCGGATCGCCGAACTGGGCGGACCAGTCGAGCGACGGCCACATGCCGCCTTCGGCGGGCAGGCTCTGTGTGGTTTCGAATTGCGACGCGGACGCGATGTGCTGATCGCTCTTGATGCCGAAGTAGTTGGCGCAGCCCGCCAGCGCCAGCGCGGCGACCGCGGCGGCGACGGCAGTGCGGCATGACCCGGCATGCACGGATAGCGGGGACGATTTCACCACGCGGGCCTCTGACTCGGAATGAATGATGGACACTGCAAGGATTTCCTTACATTAATCTGTCGAAAATAGTTGTTATGGCAGGCACTACGCGTGGGTGCCGCCGGCGCCATCGCAATAACTGCTGAGGATGCGGCGGAGCATGCTTTTCAGGAAGCCGACTTCCTCCGGCGTAAAACCGCCCAGCAACTGGTCGAGTACGCTGCGGAAGATCGCCGGCAATTTTTCGGCGATCGCGCGGCCCTCGTCCGTCAGCTCGAGCCGTACAACGCGTCGATCCTCCATGCTCCGCACGCGCGACAGCAGCCCGCGTTTTTCGACGCGATCGAGCAGGCGCGTCACCGCGCTCGCGTCGATCGCGAATTCGCGGGCCAGTTCCGCGGCCGTCGAGCATTTGCCGACCGCGACCATGAACAGCATGCTCGCCTGGGTGCCGGTAATGCCGAGTTCGTCTTGCGTGCGCTGCGTGACGAGATTGCTCATCAGCGATTTCACGCGCGACATCAGGTAGCCGACGCTGTCGTTGATCTGGTACGACGATAGCGACAGGTTTTGCGGCTGAGAGTGGACGGGATCCGACATAAATTCCTGAATCTGCAATGATTGACTAGGCAGAAGTATAGGTGCGATTGGTTGCCGCGACAAATGTTAATGGAACCGTCTCCAGCGTGCAGGGCGCCTCGAAATAACCCTGACGAATGCAGGTCTTTCCCGGCCCGGGCGGCCGCCGGCTTGCCGGACGCGGGCTCATTGTCTTTGTCGTATGGCGGCGCGTCCGGTGCCGCCGATGTTGCGCTGCAACGTCCGGCCGCCCTCGACATCTGTGCGTGCTATAATGTCAAGCTTTCCAGGCTGCACTGCGCACGCACGTGAAGAACGTCCGTGCGCGCTTGCGCTTTCAATCGATTTTCAGGTTTCTATGACCCGCGCCCTTCGCAACATCGCCATCATCGCCCACGTCGACCACGGCAAGACGACGCTCGTCGACCAATTGCTCCGCCAGTCCGGTACCTTCCGCGAGAACCAGCAGGTCGCCGAACGCGTGATGGACTCGAACGACATCGAAAAAGAGCGCGGGATCACGATCCTCGCGAAGAACTGTGCGGTCGAATACGAAGGCACGCACATCAATATCGTCGACACGCCGGGGCACGCCGACTTCGGCGGTGAAGTGGAGCGTGTGCTGTCGATGGTCGACTCGGTGCTGCTGCTCGTCGACGCCGTCGAAGGCCCGATGCCGCAAACGCGCTTCGTCACGAAGAAGGCGCTCGCACTCGGCCTGAAGCCGATCGTCGTCGTCAACAAGATCGACCGTCCGGGCGCGCGCATCGACTGGGCGATCAACCAGACCTTCGACCTGTTCGACAAGCTCGGCGCCACCGAGGAGCAGCTCGACTTCCCGGTCGTCTACGCGTCGGGCCTGAACGGCTACGCGTCGCTCGATCCGGCTGCGCGCGAAGGCGACATGCGTCCGCTGTTCGAGGCGATCCTCGAGCACGTGCCGGTGCGTCCGGCCGATCCGGATGCGCCGCTGCAGCTGCAGATCACGTCGCTCGACTATTCGACGTACGTCGGCCGGATCGGCGTGGGCCGCATCACGCGCGGCCGCATCAAGCCGGGCCAGCCGGTCGTGATGCGCTTCGGTCCGGAAGGCGAGGTGCTGAACCGCAAGATCAACCAGGTGCTGTCGTTCACGGGTCTCGAGCGCGTGCAGGTCGAATCGGCCGAAGCGGGCGACATCGTGCTGATCAACGGCATCGAGGACGTGGGCATCGGCGCGACGATCTGCGCGGTCGACACGCCTGAGGCGCTGCCGATGATCACCGTCGACGAGCCGACGCTGACGATGAACTTCCTCGTCAACTCGTCGCCGCTCGCGGGCCGCGAAGGCAAGTTCGTCACGAGCCGCCAGATCCGCGATCGCCTGATGAAGGAACTGAACCACAACGTCGCGCTGCGCGTGCGGGATACGGGCGACGAGACGGTGTTCGAAGTGTCGGGCCGCGGCGAACTGCACCTGACGATTCTCGTCGAGAACATGCGCCGCGAAGGCTACGAGCTCGCAGTGTCGCGTCCGCGCGTCGTGATGCAGGAAATCGACGGCGTGAAGCACGAGCCGTACGAACTGCTGACGGTCGATGTCGAGGACGAGCACCAGGGCGGCGTGATGGAGGAACTGGGACGTCGCAAGGGCGAGATGCTCGACATGGCGTCGGACGGCCGTGGCCGTACGCGTCTGGAATACCGGATTCCGGCGCGCGGGCTGATCGGCTTCCAGAGCGAATTCCTGACGCTCACGCGCGGCACGGGCCTGATGAGCCACATTTTCGATTCGTATGCACCGGTCAAGGACGGTTCGGTCGGCGAGCGCCGCAACGGCGTGCTGATTTCGCAGGACGACGGCGCGGCAGTCGCGTACGCGCTGTGGAAGCTGCAGGATCGCGGCCGCATGTTCGTGAAGCCGGGCGATGCGCTCTACGAGGGCATGATCATCGGTATCCACAGCCGTGACAACGATCTCGTCGTGAACCCGATCAAGGGCAAGCAGCTGACGAACGTGCGTGCGTCGGGCACCGACGAAGCGGTGCGCCTCGTGCCGCCGATCCAGATGTCGCTCGAATACGCGGTCGAATTCATCGACGACGACGAACTGGTCGAAGTGACGCCGCAGTCGATTCGCCTGCGCAAGCGTCACCTGAAGGAGCATGAGCGTCGCCGCGCGAGCCGCGAAGCTGCTGCCGACTGATCTGCCGGAGTAGTCCGCGCATGACAAAAAAGCCGCCTTCGGGCGGCTTTTTTGCATCTGAATGATCCGCGGGCGCGATGCCCGCAAAACAATGTTTCGCAGACGCATCGGCCATCCCGCAAAGCCCCGCCGCATCACGCTTTCTTGCACTTTCTCGTGTGAACTTCGCCAGGTGTTCTGTGATATGCTGCGCGCACGCAAGTTTAGGTCCTTCCAAGCAAGACTTGATTCGCGCAATCCGCTAAACGGTCAGGCCGTGTCGCGGAAGGTTGAGTAACCCGCTATTTCTCGAGAAGCTCGAAGAAAGGTGAGCGTAAAATGTCAGATGTAATGAAGCAGTTTCAGCTGAACTCCTATTTGTTCGGCGGCAATGCTTCGTACGTTGAAGAACTGTACGATGCATATCTCGATAATCCGGCGTCAGTGCCCGAGAACTGGCGAGAGTATTTCGATGCGTTGCAGAACGTGCCTGCAACCGACGGTTCCAATGTCAACGACGTTGCGCATTTCCCGATCGTCGAATCATTTGCCCAGCGTGCGAAGGCCAATGCCTTCATCCCGCGCGAAAGCAGCAGCAACCTGGCCACCGCGCGCAAGCAGGTCCACGTCCAGTCCCTCATCAGCGCATACCGCTTCCTTGGCTCGCAATGGGCCAATCTCGATCCCCTGAAGCGCCGCGAACGTCCCGCCATCCCCGAACTCGAACCCGCTTTCTACGACTTCTCCGAGGCCGACCTCGACCAGACGTTCAGCGCAAGCAACCTGTATCTCGGTTTCGACCAGGCGTCGCTGCGTGACATCGTCAAGGGTCTGCGCGATACGTACTGCGGCACGATCGGCGCCGAATTCATGTACATCAGCGATCCGGAACAGAAGCGCTGGTGGCAGGAGCGCCTGGAGTCGATCCGCGCGACGCCGAACTTCTCGGCCGACAAGAAGAAGCACATCCTGAACCGCCTGACGGCCGGCGAAGGCCTCGAGCGCTATCTGCACACCAAGTACGTCGGCCAGAAGCGCTTCTCGCTCGAAGGCGGCGAAAGCTTCATCGCGGCGATGGACGAAGTCGTCCAGCACGCAGGCAAGAAGGGCGTGCAGGAAATCGTCATCGGCATGGCGCACCGAGGCCGTCTGAATGTGCTCGTGAACACGCTCGGCAAGATGCCGGCGGACCTGTTCGCCGAATTCGAAGGCAAGCACGTCGACGACCTGCCGGCCGGCGACGTGAAGTACCACAAGGGCTTCTCGTCGGACGTGTCGACGGAAGGCGGCCCGGTTCACCTGTCGCTTGCGTTCAACCCGTCGCACCTCGAAATCGTCAACCCGGTGGTCGAAGGTTCGGCGAAGGCGCGGATGGATCGCCGCGGCGACGAAGACGGCCTGCAGGTGCTGCCGGTGCAGATCCACGGCGACGCGGCCTTCGCGGGCCAGGGCGTCGTGATGGAAACGCTGAACCTGGCGCAGACGCGCGGTTACGGCACGCACGGCACGCTGCACATCGTCATCAACAACCAAATCGGCTTCACGACGTCCGACCCGCGCGATGCGCGCTCGACGCTGTACTGCACCGACGTCGTCAAGATGATCGAAGCGCCGGTGCTGCACGTGAACGGCGACGACCCCGAAGCGGTCGTGCTCGCGATCCAGATCGCGATCGACTACCGGATGCAGTTCCACAAGGATGTCGTGATCGACATCGTCTGCTTCCGCAAGCTGGGTCACAACGAACAGGACACGCCGGCGGTCACGCAGCCGCTGATGTACAAGAAGATCGCACAGCACCCGGGCACCCGCGCGCTGTATGCCGAGAAGCTCGTGCAGCAGGGCGTGATCACCGCGGAAGAGGCTGACGGCTTCGTCAAGGCGTACCGCAAGGCGATGGACGACGGTCATCACACGGTCGATCCGGTGCTGTCGAACTACAAGAGCAAGTACGCAGTCGACTGGGTGCCGTTCCTGAACCGCAAGTGGACCGACGCGGCCGACACGGCCGTGCCGCTCGCCGAACTGAAGCGTCTCGGCGAACGCATCACGACGGTGCCGGAGAACTTCAAGGTTCACCCGCTCGTCGAGCGCGTGATCAACGACCGCCGCAACATGGCGCGCGGCGATCAGCCGCTCGACTGGGGCATGGCCGAGCACCTCGCATTCGCGTCGCTCGTCGCATCGGGATACTCCGTGCGACTGACCGGCCAGGACTCGGGCCGCGGCACGTTCACGCACCGCCACGCGGTGTTGCACGACCAGAACCGCGAACGCTGGAACGACGGCACGTACGTGCCGCTGCAGAACATCGCCGACAACCAGGCGAAGTTCACGGTGATCGACTCGGTGCTGTCGGAAGAGGCGGTGCTGGGCTTCGAATACGGCTACTCGACCGCCGAGCCGAACACGCTCGTGCTGTGGGAAGCGCAATTCGGCGACTTCGTCAACGGCGCGCAGGTCGTGATCGACCAGTTCATCTCGTCGGGCGAAGTGAAGTGGGGCCGCGTGTCGGGCCTGACGATGCTGCTGCCGCACGGCTACGAAGGCCAGGGTCCGGAGCACTCGTCGACGCGTATCGAGCGTTTCCTGCAACTGTGCGCGGATCACAACATGCAGGTCGTCCAGCCGACGACGCCGGCGCAGATCTTCCATCTGCTGCGCCGCCAGATGATCCGCCTGTTCCGCAAGCCGCTGATCGTCGCGACGCCGAAGTCGCTGCTGCGTCACAAGGAAGCGGTGTCAGATCTGTCGGAACTGGCGAAGGGTTCGTTCCAGCCGGTGCTCGGCGAAACCGACGGCGACATCGACGCGAAGAAGGTCAAGCGCGTGCTGGTTTGCTCGGGCCGCGTCTACTTCGACCTCGTCGCGCACCGCCGCGAAACGAAGGCGAACGACGTCGCAATCGTGCGTATCGAGCAGTTGTATCCGTTCGCGCACAAGCAGTTCGAAGCCGAAATGAAGAAGTACGAGAACGCGACTGAAGTGGTCTGGGTGCAGGACGAGCCGCAGAATCAGGGCCCGTGGTTCTACGTCGAACACCACCTGAAGGAAGGCATGAAGGAAGGACAGAAGCTGGCGTACAGCGGCCGTCCTGCTTCGGCTTCGCCGGCGGTCGGTTACTACGCGAAGCACTACGAGCAGCAGAAGGCGCTCGTCGAAGGCGCATTCGGCCGCCTGAAGGGCGTCACGATCGCGAAATAACCGCGGCAGGGAAACGGGAAGGCGCGCGGCGCCTTCCCGGCTCGTTTGGCCGACGCCCGAACGGATGCGTGAGCCGAACGAGATGCACGAACCTCGACATTACCCAGATTAAGCATTCAGGAAAATCACATGGCTATCGTAGAAGTCAAAGTCCCCCAGCTTTCGGAGTCGGTTTCGGAAGCGACCATGCTGCAGTGGAAGAAGAAGCCCGGCGAAGCTGTCGCACAAGACGAAATCCTGATCGAGCTCGAGACCGACAAGGTCGTGCTCGAAGTGCCGGCACCGGCCGCGGGCGTGCTCGCACAAGTGCTGCAGAACGACGGTGATACCGTGGTGGCCGATCAGCTGATCGCGACGATCGACACCGAAGCGAAGGCGGGTGCCGTTGCCGCTGCAGCGGGCGAAGCCGACGTCCAGCCGGCCGCAGCCGCCGCTGCACCGGTCGCGCAACCGGCTGCCGCCGCAGCGTCGAGTACGGCTGCCGCCGCGCCGTCCGCCGCGAAGCTGATGGCCGAGAAGGGCCTCGCAGCAGGCGATGTCGCCGGTTCGGGCCGCGACGGACGCATCACGAAGGGCGATGTGCTGTCCGCAGGCGGCGCACCGAAGGCTGCACCGGCCGCCCCGGCGAAGCCGGCTGCCGCGAAGCCGTCGCTGCCGGACGTGAAGGTGCCGGCGTCGGCGACGACGTGGCTGAGCGACCGTCCGGAACAGCGCGTGCCGATGTCGCGCCTGCGTGCGCGTATCGCCGAGCGCCTGCTCGAGTCGCAGCAGACCAACGCGATCCTGACGACGTTCAACGAAGTCAACATGCAGCCGGTCATGGATCTGCGCGCCAAGTACAAGGACAAGTTCGAGAAGGAACACGGCGTGAAGCTCGGCTTCATGTCGTTCTTCGTGAAGGCGGCGGTTCATGCGCTGAAGAAGTTCCCGCTCGTGAACGCGTCGATCGACGGCAACGACATCGTCTACCACGGCTACTTCGACATCGGTATCGCGGTCGGTTCGCCGCGCGGCCTCGTCGTGCCGATCCTGCGCAACGCGGACCAGATGAGCCTCGCCGACATCGAGAAGAAGATCGCCGAGTTCGGCCAGAAGGCGAAGGACGGCAAGCTGTCGATCGAGGAAATGACGGGCGGTACGTTCTCGATCTCGAACGGCGGCGTGTTCGGCTCGATGCTGTCGACCCCGATCATCAACCCGCCGCAATCGGCCATCCTGGGTGTGCACGCGACGAAGGAGCGTCCGGTCGTCGAGAACGGCCAGATCGTGATCCGTCCGATCAACTACCTGGCGCTGTCGTACGACCACCGGATCATCGACGGCCGCGAAGCGGTGCTGTCGCTCGTCGCGATGAAGGATGCGCTCGAAGATCCGGCGCGTCTGCTGCTCGACCTGTAAGCCCAGTCACCCGCATTGAACCGCGCGGCACGGGTGCGCGACCTCGCGCGCCCGTGCGGACGCACAAGAAGAAAGGATTGCCATGTCCAAGGAATTTGACGTCGTCGTGATCGGCGCGGGCCCGGGCGGCTACATCGCCGCGATCCGCGCCGCTCAACTGGGCAAGACCGTTGCCTGTATCGAAAAGTGGAAAAACCCGGCCGGCGCGCTGAAGCTCGGCGGCACGTGCCTGAACGTCGGCTGCATTCCGTCGAAGGCGCTGCTCGCGTCGTCGGAGGAGTTCGAAAACGCGCAGCATCACCTCGCCGACCACGGCATCAGCGTCGGTGAAGTGACGATGGACGTCTCGACGATGCTCGGCCGCAAGGACGCCATCGTCGAGAAGATGACGGGCGGGATCGAGTTCCTGTTCAAGAAGAACAAGATCACCTGGCTGAAGGGCCATGGCAAGTTCACCGGCAAGACCGACGCCGGTGTGCAGATCGAAGTGAGCGGCGAAGGCGAGACCGAAGTCGTCACGGCGAAGAACGTGATCATCGCGACGGGTTCGAAGGCGCGTCATCTGCCGGGCATCCCGGTCGACAACAAGCTGATTTCCGACAACGAAGGCGCGCTGGCATTCGACTCGGTGCCGAAGAAGCTCGCCGTGATCGGCGCGGGCGTGATCGGCCTCGAACTCGGCTCGGTGTGGCGTCGTCTCGGCGCTGAAGTGACGGTGCTCGAAGCGCTGCCGGCGTTCCTCGGCGCAGCCGACGAAGCGCTGGCCAAGGAAGCCGCGAAGCTGTTCAAGAAGCAGGGCCTCGACATCCAGCTCGGCGTGCAGATCGGCGAAGTGAAGACGAGCGCGAACGGCGTGTCGATCGCCTACACCGACAAGGACGGCAACGCGAAGACGCTCGACGCGGATCGCCTGATCGTGTCGGTCGGCCGCGTGCCGAACACCGACAATCTCGGCCTCGAAGCGATCGGCCTGAAGGCTAACGAGCGCGGCTTCATCGACGTCGACGACCACTGCCGCACGGCGGTGCCGAACGTCTACGCGATCGGCGATGTGGTGCGTGGCCCGATGCTCGCGCACAAGGCGGAAGACGAAGGCGTGATGGTCGCCGAAGTGATCGACGGACAGAAGCCGCACATCGACTACAACTGCATTCCGTGGGTGATCTACACGTACCCGGAAATCGCCTGGGTCGGCAAGACGGAACAGCAGCTGAAGGCGGAAGGCCGCGAGATCAAGACGGGCAAGTTCCCATTCTCGATCAACGGCCGCGCGCTCGGCATGAACGCGCCGGACGGTTTCGTGAAGATGATCGCGGACGCGAAGACCGACGAACTGCTCGGCGTGCACGTGATTGCGGCAAACGCGTCGGACCTGATCGCGGAAGCCGTGGTGGCGATGGAGTTCAAGGCGGCGTCGGAAGACATCGCCCGCATTTGCCATCCGCACCCGTCGATGTCCGAAGTGATGCGCGAGGCGGCGCTTGCTGTCGACAAGCGCTCGCTGAACAGCTAAGCGCGATGTCGTGCCGGCCGGATCATCGGCCGGCGCCGCTGTCTGACGACGAAGGCGGGCGGGTTTTCCCGTCCGCCTTCGTGCTTTCCGGTTTGCATGATGAACGTCACCGAATACTACGCGCGGGAATTGAACACGCGCGGTTACCAGTACGATGCCGCGCAGCGTGCGGCGATCGATCGCCTGCAGCGCTGCTATGACGAGTGGGTCGCATACAAGGCGCGCCGCTCGAATGCGTTCAAGAAACTCATCATCCGGCCGGAGCTGCCGCGCGGCGTCTACATGTGGGGCGGAGTCGGGCGGGGCAAGAGTTTTCTGATGGACAGCTTCTATGCGGTCGTGCCGGTGCAGCGCAAGACGCGCCTGCACTTCCACGAATTCATGCGCGAGGTGCATCGCGAGCTCGAGGAGCTGAAGGGGCAGGCCGATCCGCTCGATGAGCTGGCTCGCCGCATCGCGAAGCGCTACCGGCTGATCTGCTTCGATGAATTCCACGTTTCGGACATCGCCGACGCGATGATCCTGTATCGCTTGCTGGACCGGCTGTTTTCGAACGGCGTGCAGTTCGTGATGACGTCCAACTACGCGCCCGACGATCTGTATCCGGACGGCCTGCATCGTGACCGGATGCTGCCGGCGATCGCGCTGCTCAAGGACAAGCTCGACGTGCTCAATGTCGACGCGGGCGTCGACTATCGCCAGCGTACGCTGGCGCAGGTGCAGATGTATCACACGCCGCTCGGCGCGGCGGCGGATCGCGCGCTGCGCCACGCATTCGCGCAGCTCGCGGCGGTGCCGGACGAAAGCCCGATCCTGCACATCGAGAAGCGCGAGCTGAAGGCGCTGCGCAAGGCCGACGGCGTCGTATGGTTCGACTTCGCGACGCTGTGCGGCGGCCCGCGTTCGCAGAACGATTATCTCGAGCTCGCGAGCCGCTTCCACGCGATCGTGCTGTCGGACGTTCCGCAGATGTCGGCGCGGATGGCGTCGGAGGCGCGCCGCTTCACGTGGCTGATCGACGTGCTGTACGACCACAAGGTGAAGCTGCTGATGTCCGCCGCGGTGCCCGCGGAGTCGCTGTATGTCGAAGGCCCGATGGCGAACGAGTTCACGCGCACGGTGTCGCGGATCGTCGAAATGCAGTCGAAGGAATATCTGGAAACCCCAAGGCGTCTCGTCGATACGTCGCTGACCTGAGCGCGCTGCGTGGTGGTGCATCATTTTCCGGCATTTGATGGCTAATTCCAGTTGAATTGAGGCTAAGTCGCTGTCTTTTCAGATTGGTCTTATATTCAATGCGGTGTCGAGCCGATATCGTTGTGGAATGCTTCCTAAGGCTGGAGATGTCCATGACACAGTATCGCGATCTCACCGACCACGAGTGGCTGCAAGTCACGCCGCTGCTGCCGGAAATGCGGCCTCGCACCGAGTTGCGCGGCCGGCCGCTCGCCAATACCCGAGCTGTGCTGAATGGTGTCCTGTGGGTGATCTGCAATAGCGAGACCTGGTCGGCCATGCCGCGTCGCTATCCGTCGTATCAGACGTGTCATCGCCGCTTCAAGGTCTGGTACGAAACGGGCACGTTGCGGCAGGTATTGCATGTGCTGTATGGCGAGGTTGGCCTGGCGCTGTTCAACATGTTCACCCTGCGGATGCGCCATCACGCCGAGTCGAAAGCGGCCGAAGCGCGTAGCGTGACCGCGTCTGCGTCGCATGCGACGCCGGGTACGCCATATATAGCGGGCGTGCGGGAGCGTGCGCCGGCATGATCGTCCGGTCGTGATACGCGGGCACACGGACAGCCTGCAAGTCGCGTATCCATACGGCGTAAAAGCAATCGGCCTGCGATGTCATCGTCAGGCCGATTGGTTTTGCAGGGCGCGAAACCGCGCATGCGCGCGATTTACTGCTGGCGAATCCAGGTCTGCGACCGGCCGAGCAGCGATACGCCGATGTAGCCGCGTACGACGAGCTTCTGACCGCCATCCTCCAGCGACATCTTGCATTTGTAGATCTTGCCGTTTTCCGGGTCGAGGATGTTGCCGCCGTCCCACTTGTCGCCTTCCTTCTTCATCGCCTTTATGATCGTCATGCCCTTGATCAGCTGATCCTTGCGCTCATCGGTGCAGGCGCTGCAGCGGCGATCGGGTGCCTCGTTGTCGCCGAGGCCCTTGAGAACCTTGCCCGAGAGTTCGCCATTCGTATCCGCGCTGATCTGCACGAGTGCCTTCGGCTTGCCGGTGTTGTCATCGATCGTCTGCCACGTGCCGACCGGGCTATCCGCCTGGGCAAACGCGTGAGCGGCACAGGCGAGCAGGGCGCCGGCGAGGGCCATCGAACGCAATGGGCGGGTCAGTTGAATCATCGTCATCCTCCTTGTATCGCATTGTCGTTTTCGGACTGCTCGCAGGACCGTCTGCATCGGACGGCCGCCTGTCGCGAGCCATTTGCAGAATACGTGAAACCTGCCAGCCAGATTTGATAGAGGGGACTCTAATCGAAACAGCCCGCGCCGATGTGCGGGCTGCTCGCGAGGCGCTCAATTGAGCTGGTACGAGAACGCGGCGTTGACGCGCGGGCTG
>NZ_JAHACR010000078.1 GCF_018375725.1 Burkholderia sp.
TCGCCAGCAGGCCGGCGGCGAGCAGCACGCTCGGGTTCGACGTGTTCGTGCACGACGTGATCGCGGCGATCAGCACGTCGCCGTTCTTCACGTCGACGCCGTTGCTCGTCTTGTACTCGGCGTTCAGGTCGTCCGCCTTCTTCGCGAAGCCGTTTTCCGCGACCGGCTTCGAGAACAGGTCGGTGAACGTCGACTTGACGTTGCCGATCTCGATGCGGTCCTGCGGACGCTTCGGGCCGGCCAGCGACGGTGCGACGGTCGCGAGGTCGAGCGTCAGCGTCTTGGTGTAGTCGATGTCGCCGGCCATCGGGATGCCGAACAGCTCCTGCGCCTTGAAGTAGTTCTCGAACGCGTCGATTTCCGCCTTCGTGCGGCCCGTGCCCTTGAAGTAGTCGATCGTCTTTTCGTCGACCGGGAAGAAGCCCATCGTCGCGCCGTATTCCGGCGCCATGTTCGCGATCGTCGCGCGGTCCGGCAGCGCGAGCGTCTTCGTGCCTTCGCCGAAGAACTCGACGAACTTGCCGACGACCTTTTCCTTGCGCAGCATTTCGGTGATGGTCAGCACCAGGTCGGTGGCCGTCACGCCTTCGCGCAGCTTGCCCTTCAGTTCGACGCCGACGACGTCCGGCGTCAGGAAATACACCGGCTGGCCCAGCATGCCGGCTTCCGCCTCGATGCCGCCCACGCCCCAGCCGACCACGCCGATGCCGTTGATCATCGTCGTGTGGCTGTCCGTGCCCACGAGCGTGTCCGGATAATAGACGGTGCCGTCCTCGCCCTGCTTCTTGTGGACGCCGCGCGCCAGGTACTCGAGGTTCACCTGGTGCACGATGCCGATGCCCGGCGGCACGACCTTGAACGTGTCGAATGCCTGCATGCCCCACTTCATGAACTGGTAGCGCTCGTTGTTGCGCTGGAATTCCAGCTTCATGTTCAGGTCGAGCGCGTCCTTCTGGCCGAAGTAGTCGATCTGCACCGAGTGGTCGACGACGAGATCGACCGGAACCAGCGGCTCGATCTTCTTCGGGTTCTTGCCGGCGCGCTTGGCGACGCCGCGCATGGCCGCGATGTCGGCGAGCAGCGGCACGCCCGTGAAGTCCTGCAGCACGACGCGCGACACGACGAACGGGATCTCGTCGACGCGCTTGGCATTCGGCTTCCAGTTCGCGAGCTGCGCGATGTGTTCCTCGGTGATCTTCTTGCCGTCATAGTTTCGCAGCACGGACTCGAGCACGATACGAATCGACACCGGCAGGCGTTCGATCTTCGTCTTCAGTTCCTTGCCGAGTTGCGGCAGCGAGTAGAACTTGCCTTTGCCGGAACCGCTGTCGAATTCCTTGAGGGTCTTATGCAGATTGTGGGCCATGGTGAATTTCCTGGGTTAAGGCGAGGAAAAGGTTCCTGTAAATGACGGCTATATCACGTACAAGTCGACGTATTCATTGACCGGCATCGCTTCGAGCTTTGCCTGATCCAGCGACACGTCGAGAATCGCTTGTTGCTGCTTGGCCGGGAAGCGCCGCGCAAGATGGGTCCTGAATTTTTCGATCAGGAGCGGGATGCCTTCGGCGCGGCGCCGCTGGTGGCCGATCGGGTACTCGACCGCCACTTCGGCAAGCTTCGATCCGTCCGTGAACTCGATCGTCAGCGCATTCGCGATCGATCGCTTGTCCGGATCGTGATAATCCTTCGTGAACTGCGGGTCTTCGACGCAGACCGTTTTGGCGCGCAACGCATCGATGCGCGGATCCTGCGCGACCGCATCCTCGTAGTCGGCCGCGCTCAGCCGGCCGAACAGCAGCGGCACCGCGACCATGTACTGGATGCAGTGGTCGCGGTCGGCAGGATTGTCGAGGGGGCCCTGCTTGTCGATGATGCGGATCGCCGCCTCGTGCGTGCGGATCGTGATCCGCGCGATGTCGTCGGCCGTCCTGCCGGCCGCCGCGAGCTGCGCGTGCAGCTGCATGGCCGCCTCGGCTGCCGTCTGCGCGTGGAATTCCGCCGGAAACGCGATCTTGAACAGCACGTTCTCCATCACGTACGTGCCGTACGGGCGCTGGAAGCGGAACGGCCGGCCGTCGAACAGCACGTCGTAGAAGCCCCAGGTCTTCGCGGTCAGCGCCGACGGGTAGCCCATTTCTCCCGTCTTCGCGATCAGCGCCAGGCGCACCGCGCGCGACGTCGCGTCGCCGGCCGCCCAGGATTTGCGCGAGCCGGTGTTCGGCGCGTGGCGGTACGTGCGCAGCGCCTGACCGTCGACGAATGCGAGCGATACCGCGTTGATCAGTTCGTCGCGCGTCAGTCCGAGCAGGTGGCCCACGACGGCGGTCGACGCGACCTTGACGAGCAGCACGTGGTCGAGCCCGACCCTGTTGAATGAATTCTCGAGTGCGATGCAGCCCTGGATTTCGTGGGCCTTGATCATTGCGACCAGAACGTCGCGCATCGCGAGCGGCGTCTTGCCGGCGGCGATGGCCGTGCGCGACAGCCAGTCGGCCGTCGCCAGGATGCCGCCGAGGTTGTCGGACGGATGCCCCCATTCGGCGGCGAGCCAGGTGTCGTTGAAATCCAGCCAGCGGATCATCGCGCCGATATCGAACGCGGCCTGGACCGGGTCGAGCTGGAATGAGGTGCCGGGCACCTTCGCGCCGTTGGGCACGATCGTGCCCGGCACGACCGGCCCCAGCAGCTTGGTGCAGGCGGGGTAGGACAGCGCCTCGAGTCCGCACCCGAGCGTGTCGATCAGGCAATGACGCGCCGTCTCCAGCGCGGACACGCTGTCGATTCCGGCATTCAGCACATAGTCGACGATATCGACGAGTACCGTATCCGGAGCAGGGCGGACGTTGGAGATCGGGGCGGACATCGAGGCGCCTGGGCGAAGCCGCTTAGTTGGACTTCAGTTCGTTCGACTGCGTCGGCGCGACCGTGCCTTGCGCCATGGCGGCGGTCACGCACTCGTCTGCGAGGCGCGAGCCGTCATGGTCGCTGAACAGCATCGCCTTGGTCGGGATCACGACCAGCTTGAAGCCCTGCGCCGGATCGTAGAACACGTCTGCGCCGGTCGTCGTTTGCTGGCGCGGCAGCTTGTAGTTCTTCTGCGCCCAGTGAACGGTCACGACCTGGTCGCGCTTCATGTCGCCTGCGAGTTCGAACGACAGGCCGTCCTTGCACGACCACTTGACCGAGCCTTCCGGTGCCGTATCGACCTTCGCGGCGGCGGCGGCCTGGGCCTTCTTGCTGCGCGGAATCAGACGGTGCTTCGGTGCCGGACGCTTGGCCGTTGCCTTCTTCGCGGTCGAGCCGGCTTCCTGTGCGAATGCGCTCGGAGCCGAAACCAGCATCGTGGCGGACAGAGCGCCGATGGCGGTGGCAATCAGCAATTTCTTCATGGAGTCAGAACCTTTCGATAATCAGTTAACTAAGTGCCGGTGGCCTGGGGCGCCGGCCGGGTTGAACTGCACGCGCCCCGGAAGCGCGCAGCGGCCGCTATTTTCACCTATTTGGCGGCGCATATTTCAGGTTTTCGAACCCCGTTACGTTTTTGTCGGCATCGTGAATCCGGTGATCCATGTCGTGCGCCGGATGCATGAAAACGGTCTGGGCAGCGGCGCGGCAGCGTGGGCTCACGGCGCGCCTCCCGCAGCGGCGTTGCCGAACAGCGGCGCGGCTTCGGCCGGCACCGGCTGGCCGGTCGCCTGCGCACGGCGCAGCACGGACCAGTAATAGCGGTAGCTGGCGCGGTCGTGCAGCGTGTCTCCGTGGCGCATCGGTCCCCAGTTGGCGGCCTGCGCGGCCAGCAGGATCTCGGTGGCCAGCGCGACTTCGTCCGCGCGCGGCGCGAAGGCGTCGACGATCGGCTGGATCTGGGCCGGATGGATGCTCCACATCCGCGTGTACGCAAATTCGTCGCGCGCTCGCTTCGCGTCGCTGGCGACGACGCTCATGTCGCGCACTTCGGTCGTCACGTTGTGCGATGGCGTCTTGCCGTGCGCGTGGCACGCCGCGGCGATTTCGAGCTTCGCGCGGCGCACGAGCGGATGCTCGAACTGTCCGGGCGAGCGCATTGCCGAGTCGGGAATCGCGCCGTGGTGCGCGGAAACAAAATCCATCAGGCCGAAGCTCAGCGTGCCGACCATCGGCAGCGCGGCGAGTGCGCCGGCCTGCGCCAGTGCGCCGTGGGTCTCGACCAGCACGTCGACGGGAATCGGCTTCGCGATGCCGAGCTCGCGGCGGGTGCCCTCGATGAATGCGCTCATTTCGGCCGCGTCGGCTGCGTTCGCTACTTTCGGCAGCGTCATGTAGGCGGGCGCACGCGCCGCGCGCAGCACGATGCGCACATCGTCGCGCCAGTGCGGGTGGGAAAAATCGTGGATGCGCACGCCGACCCGGCCGAAGCGGTTGTCGTCGCTGCCCAGCAATTCGGCGATCAGTTCCGCGTGCTCGGCCTCGCGGCCGACAGCCGCGCCGTCCTCGCAGTCGAGCGTGACGTCGAACACGGGCCCCATTTCGGTCTGCAGCGCGAGCGACTTGCGCATCAGCTTCTCACTGCCTGCGTAGTGATCGCAGCAGGGCAGGATCGCGGGCGGCGGCGCGCCGTCGTACAGGACTTCTGCGGGGGTGAGCACGGACATCTTCTTTCTAGGATTTGGACCGGCGTGGAGAAAATCGGATTCGGACACGTTCTGAAGTGCATGGCGCGCGCGGCGCGCGGACGGCAAAACAAAACGTATCCGGATCGGATCGGTGCGCGCCGGTGGCGTACCGCCGGCGCGCATGACATCCGGGCCGCCCGCCGGGCCGCCCGGACACCGTCTTACTTCAGCAGGTGGGCGACGCCGTCGCGCTCTTCGAGCAGCTCGGCCAGCGTGCCGTCCATCTTCTCGCGCGAGAACGCGTCGATCTCGAGACCTTCGACGCGCTTGTATTCGCCGTTTTCGCAGATCACCGGCACGCCGTAGATGATGTCCTCAGGGATGCCGTACGAACCGTCCGACGGGATGCCCATCGTGACCCACTTGCCGTTCGTGCCGAGCACCCAGTCGCGAACATGGTCGATCGCCGCGTTGGCCGCCGACGCCGCCGACGACAGGCCGCGTGCTTCGATGATCGCCGCGCCGCGCTTGCCGACGGTCGGGATGAACGTGTCGCGGTTCCACACGTCGTCGTTGATCAGCTTGAGCAGCGATTCGCCTTCGGCGGTGGCGAAACGGAAATTGGGTTACATCGTCGGCGAGTGGTTGCCCCACACGGCGAGCTTCTCGATCGACGCGACCGGCTTGCCGGACTTGGCCGCGAGCTGCGACAGCGCGCGGTTGTGGTCGAGGCGCAGCATCGCGGTGAAGTTCTTCTTCGGCAGATCCGGCGCCGACTTCATCGCGATATACGCGTTGGTGTTCGCCGGGTTGCCGACGACCAGCACCTTCACGTCGCGGCTCGCGACTTCGTTCAGCGCGGCGCCCTGAACCGTGAAGATCTCGGCGTTGGCCGACAGCAGATCCTTGCGCTCCATGCCCTTCGAACGCGGGCGGGCGCCGACCAGCAGTGCGACGTCCGCGTCCTTGAAGGCGACCTTCGGATCGTCGGTGATCACGACGCCTTCGAGCAGCGGGAACGCGCAGTCGTCGAGTTCCATCACGACGCCTTTGACGGCGCCTTGTGCTTGCGGGAGGTCGAGCAGTTGCAGGATGACCGGCTGATCCTTGCCGAGCAGGTCGCCGTTCGCGATGCGGAACAGCAGCGAGTAAGCGATTTGACCTGCGGCGCCGGTGACGGCAACGCGCTTAGCGGGCTTAGCCATTGAAAATCTCCAGGACGGTGAAGCGTTGGACGCTTGGAAAAACGCCATTCTATGCGCGTTACACGAAGCGTTGCTTTGAAGCAGGGCGGAGGACTCGCGGTTGCATGCGCTGCGCCTGAAAACACCGGCCGAGGCACGTGGCCGGGGACGCGCTGCCGCATCCGCGAACCCTTGCTCGCCCCGGAGTGTAGGAGCGGCGGGGCGCAAAGTCAAACAGTATCTTATGTCTTATATAAGACAGATGTATTGCGCAATTTGTGTGGACGAAAAAGCGCGGTTTGTGATGAAATGCGCGCCATGACATCGAACCAGGCGAACAACGCACATCCGACCGGCGCAGGCGGCCCAGGGCAGCCGGGCGCAGCCGAGGCCGCGCCCTCGCCGACGTTCAGTCCGTTATACCAGCAGATCAAGGCATTGATCACGCAAAGTCTGGTGGCGGGCGAATGGAAGCCGGGCGAGATCATCCCGAGCGAGATGGAGCTCGCGGCCCGCTTCAAGGTCAGTCAGGGTACGGTGCGCAAGGCGATCGACGAACTCGCCGCGGAAAACCTGGTGGTGCGCCGCCAGGGCAAGGGCACGTTTGTTGCGACGCACAATGAGGAGCGCGCGCAATTCCGCTTCCTGCGCCTGCTTGCCGACGACGGTGCCGAGCACCCGCACGTGAGCCGCCTGCTCGAATGCCGCCGCCTGCGTGCGCCGGCCGAGATCGCCCGCCAGCTCGACCTCAAGCCGGCCGATCCGGTGGTGCAGGTGCGCCGCCTGCTCGATTTCGAGGGCGAGGTGACAGTTTTTGACGAGATCTGGCTGCCGGGCGCGATGTTCCGCGGACTGACGTTCGAGCGGCTGAGCGAGTACAAGGGGCCGTTGTACGCGATGTTCGAAACGGAGTTCGGCACGCGGATGATCCGCGCCAGCGAGAAGATCCGCGCGGTGGCGGCGGAGCCGGCGGTGGCCGACCTGCTGAGCGTGCCGCCGGGCTTTCCGCTGCTGTCGGTGGAGCGCGTCTCGTACACGTACGGTGACCGGCCGGTCGAGGTGCGCCGCGGCTGGTATGTCACGACCGGGTACTACTATCAAAACGACCTGAGCTGATGGCCAAATCGCTCGTGTCGCGTGCCTTCGCCATTCCGCGTTAAGCAAGGCATGTTTCGAGCCGCCTGCATTCCATGTCGCGCAATGCTCGAGGGCAGAGTTTCGCTGCAGCGCGATATAAAAAGGCGCTAAAATCGCGGGTTAGTGTGACAACATAAGTAGGGGTCTAGCATGACTGACGCAGTAAGAAAGCCGAGGCCGGAATACCGGAACATCGGCATCAGCGACATCACGATGAAATATCGCATGCCGCTGGCGGCGAGAGTTTCGATTCTTCATCGAGTCAGCGGTGCGCTGCTGTTCCTGTTCCTTCCGTTTCTGCTGTTCCTCTTCGACCAGAGCCTCACCTCCGAGCTCAGCTTCGAGGTCTTCAAGGCTTTCCTTTCCAACGTCGTCGTCAAGCTCGTCGTCCTCGTGTTGTCGTGGGCGTTCTTCTTCCATTTCTGCGCCGGCATCCGCCATCTGCTGATGGACATCAATCACGATGCCGTCACGAAAGAGCGCGGCAAGTCGACTTCGGCCGTCGTGCTGATCGCTTCGTCGCTGCTGACGATCGCCATGGCCCTCAAACTGTTCGGAGCATTCTAAGAAAATGGCAGCCAACAACCGAATCGGCTCGAAGCGCCTCGTCGTCGGCGCTCACTACGGCCTGCGCGACTGGCTCGCGCAACGCATCACCGCCGCGATCATGGCCATCTATACGATCGTGCTGCTCGTCCTGTTCTTCGGCGCGCACGATTTCTCGTACGAAGGCTGGGCGTCGATCTTCTCCGCGCAATGGATGAAGCTGGCGACCTTCGTGACGCTGCTCTCGCTCTTCTATCACGCATGGGTCGGCGTGCGCGACATCTGGATGGACTACGTGAAGCCCGTCGGTGTGCGCCTGCTGCTGCAATCGCTGACCATCGTCTGGCTGCTCGCAAGTGCGGGCTATGCCGCGCAGATTCTCTGGAGAGTGTAAAAGAATGGCTGCAATCAAAACTTCCCTCCCGCGTCGCAAGTTCGATGTGGTGATCGTCGGCGCGGGCGGCTCCGGGTTGCGCGCAGCGCTGCAACTGTCGCGCGCGGGCCTGTCGGTCTGCGTATTGTCGAAGGTGTTCCCGACCCGTTCGCACACGGTCGCCGCGCAAGGCGGGATCGGCGCGTCGCTCGGCAACATGAGCGAAGACAACTGGCACTACCACTTCTACGACACGATCAAGGGCTCCGACTGGCTCGGCGACCAGGACGCGATCGAATTCATGTGCCGCGAAGCGCCGAATGCCGTCTACGAGCTCGAGCACTTCGGCATGCCGTTCGACCGTAACGCGGACGGCACGATCTACCAGCGTCCGTTCGGCGGCCATACCGCGAACTACGGCGAGAAGCCGGTTCAGCGCGCGTGCGCGGCGGCCGACCGTACCGGCCATGCGCTGCTGCATACGTTGTACCAGCAGAACGTCGCGGCGAAGACGCAGTTCTTCGTCGAATGGATGGCGCTCGACCTGATCCGCGACGCGGACGGCGACGTGCTCGGCGTGACCGCCCTCGAAATGGAAACGGGCGACGTCTACATCCTCGAAGGCAAGACCACGCTGTTCGCAACGGGCGGCGCAGGCCGGATCTTCGCGGCTTCGACCAACGCGTTCATCAACACCGGCGACGGTCTCGGCATGGCGGCGCGCGCAGGCATCGCGCTGCAGGACATGGAATTCTGGCAATTCCACCCGACCGGCGTGGCCGGCGCGGGCGTGCTGATCACCGAAGGCGTGCGCGGCGAAGGCGGCATTCTGCGCAACGCGAACGGCGAGCGCTTCATGGAGCGCTACGCGCCGACGCTGAAGGATCTGGCGCCGCGCGACTTCGTCTCGCGTTCGATGGACCAGGAAATCAAGGAAGGCCGCGGCGTCGGCCCGAACAAGGACCACGTGCTGCTCGACCTGTCGCACATCGGCGCCGAGACGATCATGAAGCGTCTGCCGTCGATCCGCGAAATCGCGCTGAAGTTCGCGAACGTCGACTGCATCAAGGAACCGATTCCGGTCGTGCCGACGATCCACTACCAGATGGGCGGCATTCCGACCAACATCCACGGTCAGGTCGTCGGCACGTCGCGCGGCCACGAAGATCCGATCAACGGCTTCTACGCGGTAGGCGAATGCTCGTGCGTCTCCGTGCACGGCGCGAACCGCCTCGGCACGAACTCGCTGCTGGATCTCGTGGTGTTCGGCCGCGCAGCCGGCAACCACATCGTCGAGAAGGTCAAGAACCAGCGCGAGCACAAGCCGCTGCCGGCGGATGCCGCCGAGCGCTCGCTCGCGCGCCTGAACAAGCTCGACAAATCGTCGTCGGGCGAATACACGCAGGACGTCGCCAACGACATCCGTTCGACGATGCAGAAGCATGCAGGCGTGTTCCGCACGTCGGCGCTGCTGAAGGAAGGCGTCAACCTGATGGAAGGCCTGAAGGCGCGTG
Source organism: Burkholderia sp. (assembly GCF_018375725.1). Lineage (GTDB taxonomy): Bacteria > Pseudomonadota > Gammaproteobacteria > Burkholderiales > Burkholderiaceae > Burkholderia. The sequence continues at coordinate 9,350 of NZ_JAHACR010000078.1, forward strand.
TCGACAACATCTACCTGAAGGACAAGTCGAAGGTGTTCAACACCGCGCGCGTCGAAGCGCTCGAGCTGGAGAACCTGATCGAAGTCGCATGCGCGACGATGGTGTCGGCCGAAGCCCGCAAGGAAAGCCGCGGCGCACACGCACACAGCGACTACGAACACCGCGACGACGAGAACTGGCTGCGTCACACGCTGTGGTTCAGCGAAGGTGACCGCCTCGACTACAAGCCGGTCCACATGAAGCCGCTCACGGTCGAGTCCGTGCCGCCGAAGGCGCGTACGTTCTAAGCCGAGTCTAAGGAATCTGAAATGGCAAAACGCATTTTTGAAGTCTACCGCTACGATCCGGACAAGGACGCCGCGCCGCGCATGCAGACGTATGAGCTGGACATCCAGCACGAACGCATGCTGCTCGACGCGCTGGTGAAGCTGAAGGCGCTGGACGAGACGCTGTCGTTCCGTCGTTCGTGCCGCGAAGGCGTGTGCGGTTCGGACGCGATGAACATCAACGGCAAGAACGGTCTCGCGTGCCTGACGAACCTGAACGACCTGCCGCAGAAGATCGTGCTGCGTCCGCTGCCGGGCCTGCCCGTCGTGCGCGACCTGATCGTCGACATGACGCACTTCTTCAACCAGTACCACTCGATCAAGCCGTTCCTGATCAACGACACGCCGCCGCCGGAGAAGGAGCGTCTGCAGTCGCCGCAGGAGCGCGACGAGCTCGACGGCGTGTACGAGTGCATTCTGTGCGCAAGCTGCTCGACGTCGTGCCCGAGCTTCTGGTGGAACCCGGACAAGTTCGTCGGCCCGGCCGGCCTGCTGCAGGCTTACCGCTTCATCGCGGACAGCCGCGACACCGCCACCGCCGAACGTCTCGACAATCTGGAAGATCCGTATCGTCTGTTCCGTTGCCATACGATCATGAACTGCGTCGACGTGTGCCCGAAGGGCCTCAACCCGACGAAGGCGATCGGCAAGATCAAGGAGCTGATGGTTCGTCGCGCAGTCTGACATGACGATCTCCATCGCCGCTTCGTTCGCTGCTCAAGAGGAAGGGCAGTCCGGGCGGAGCGGCCCGACGCAAACCGATATGAGCGACACGTCTCACCAATCCGACCCGCACCGTCGCGCCCGCCTTCGGTGGCGCGCCCGCCGCGGTCTGCTGGAGAACGATCTGATTTTCGATCGCTTCTTCAGCCGCTACGAGCATGACCTCACCGATGCAGACGTAGGCGCGCTGACTCGCCTGCTCGATCTGAGCGACAACGACCTGATGGACTTGCTGCTTGCCCGCAAGGAACCAGAAGGCGACCTTGACTGCCCGGAAATCAACCGGCTGCTGGAGATGCTGCGCAACGTCTAACCGCGTTACGCCCGTTATCGAATCCCGTTTCTATATTTCGATTGAGGATGTGCCATGACTCCGTCTGATGTAAAAGCCACGCTATCGTTCAGCGACAATTCGCCGAGCGTTGAACTGCCGATCTACCAGGGCACGATGGGCCCGGACGTGATCGACATCCGCAAGCTGTACGGCCAGACCGGAAAATTCACGTATGACCCGGGTTTCATGTCGACGGCGGCCTGCAACTCGGCAATCACGTACATCGATGGCGACAAGGGCGAGCTGCTGTATCGCGGCTACCCGATCGACAACCTCGCGCAAAACGCCGACTTCCTCGAGACCTGCTACCTGCTGCTGAAAGGCGAACTGCCGAACGAAGCGCAGAAGAAGGAGTTCGTCGCCACCGTCACGAAGCACACGATGGTGCACGAGCAGATGCAGTTCTTCTTCCGCGGCTTCCGCCGCGATGCGCACCCGATGGCGATCCTGGTCGCCGCGGTCGGCGCGATGTCGGCGTTCTACCACGACTCGCTCGACATCAACGATCCGCATCACCGCGAAGTGTCGGCGATCCGCATGATCGCGAAGCTGCCGACGCTCGTCGCGATGGCGTACAAGTACAGCATTGGCCAGCCGTTCGTCTATCCGCGCAACGACCTGTCGTACAGCGCGAACTTCATGCGCATGATGTTCGCGAACCCGTGCGAGGAGTATGTGGTCAACGACGTGCTCGTCCGCGCGCTCGACCGCATCCTGATCCTGCACGCCGACCACGAGCAGAACGCATCGACGTCGACCGTCCGTCTGGCCGGTTCGTCGGGTGCGAATCCGTTCGCGTGTATCGCGGCCGGTATCGCGTGTCTGTGGGGCCCGGCGCACGGCGGTGCGAACGAAGCCGCGCTGAACATGCTCGAGCAGATCGGTTCGCCGGAAAACATCCCCGAGTTCATCAAGCAGGTGAAGGACAAGAACTCGGGCGTGAAGCTGATGGGCTTCGGTCACCGCGTCTACAAGAACTACGACCCGCGTGCGAAGCTGATGCGCGAAACCTGCTACGAAGTGCTGAACGAGCTGGGCCTGCATGACGACCCGCTGTTCAAGCTCGCGATGCAGCTCGAGAAGATCGCGCTGGAAGACGAATACTTCGTGTCGCGCAAGCTGTACCCGAACGTCGATTTCTACTCGGGCATCGTCCAGCGCGCGCTGGGTATCCCGACGTCGATGTTCACCTGCATCTTCGCGATGGCGCGTACCGTCGGCTGGATCGCGCAATGGAACGAAATGATTGCGGATCCGGAGCAGAAGATCGGCCGTCCGCGTCAGCTGTTCATCGGCGAAACGCCGCGCGAAGCGAAGCCGCTGAGCGCACGTTAATTCGTTGCGGCGCGAGCGGCGGAAACGCCGTTCGCGCGGACGATCGACGCGCAATACCCCGGTGGGGCAACCCGCCGGGGTTTTTTATTGCCGATTCCGGTGTGACGCCTCCCGAGACGGTCCGCGGCCATCGCGCCTGATTGCTGGCCGGGCTGCCCACCGTCGTGCGATGTGTGGTCGACAGGCGACAACATGCGTCGAAAGCGTTTACCGGTCGCCGGGAACTCGCTATATTCCGTCGGGCATAACGAGCGTATCGACGGAAGCGGTGCGCGACGTTATGCGCGTGTTCTCCGATCGACCGAAGCCGAACGGCTCCGGTTCGCATCACGGAGCACTGCGTCGTGGCCGGATGCGCGTCGACGGACGTGCGCCCGTTCACGACCGTCAACAGAAGCGGGAGTTGAACCCGGCGCCATTCCGAAAACACCCGGGCATTGCCTGGACGATCCTGCTCATGCGCAGGATGGGTTGGGGTGCGGCTGTCGATAAAGCGGTCGCATCAACGTAATGACATGCTGCGCATCGTCGATGGACTGGCGCGCAGGAGCAACAAGGGAAGACAAATGAAAAGGACCATCGTAGCCGCGGCAGCGCTCGGGACGTTCGGCGCTGCGGCTCACGCGCAGAGCAGTGTGACGCTGTACGGCCTCATTGACGCAGGTGTCACGTACGTGAACAAGTCGGCGACCACGTCGGGCCCGAGCAGCCTCGTCAAATTCGGCGACGGCGTCGCACAGGCCAGCCGCTGGGGCCTGCGCGGTTCGGAGGATCTGGGCGGTGGTCTGACGGCAATCTTCACGCTCGAAAACGGGTTCAGCAGCAGCGACGGCACGCTGGGTCAGGGCGGCGCCATGTTCGGGCGCCAGGCGTGGGTCGGCCTGTCGAAGAACGGCGTCGGCTCGCTGACGCTCGGCCGGCAGTATTCGTTCACGACCGACTTCATCGGCAGCAACTACACGATGGGCTCCCAGACGGCGGCCGGCAATTACGCGTATCACATCAACGATCTCGACCAGCTGACGCAAAGCCGTATCAACAACGCCGTCAAGTTCAGCAGCGCGAACTTCGCCGGCCTGACATTCGGCGGCATGTACGGGTTCTCGAATTCGACGCAGTTCGGCGGAACGCCGACCGTCGGCACGACGCAGGGCTCGGCGAGCACGTACAGCTTCGGCGCGAACTACGCGCACGGCCCCTTCAGCATCGGTGCGGCCTACACGAATATTCGCTATCCGAACGGCTCGCTGCCGCAGTTCAGCTCGACGATCGCGAACGTCAACACCAACGGGCTGCGCGATCGCGAGACCTTCGGCGTCGGCGCACGCTATACGACCGCGCACAGCGCCGTATGGGCGAACTGGACGCATACGCTGTTCAAGCAGATGGTGGGCGGCACGTCGACGCTGAACAACTATGAAATCGCCGGCAAGTATTCATTCACGTCGGCATTCAGCGGGGCGCTCGGCTACACGTTCTCGGATCTCGACGGCGCCTTCAACGGCCGGTGGAACCAGGTCACCGGCGTGGCCGACTACGCGTTGTCCAAGCGCACCGATGTCTATCTGACCGCGGCTTATCAGCGGGCGTCGGGGAGCAACACGGTGGCCGGCAAGAGCGTGCCGGTGCAGGCGGAGATCGGCTCCAGCGCGACCTTCATCGGCAATGCCGGCGCGAACAGCCAGTTCCTGGCGCGCGTGGGTATGCGCCACCGGTTCTGACCGGCTGCAAGACGCCGCGCTGCTGCGTGGGCGAGCGGCGCGGGGCGGGCTGATCGTTGCTAGAGGTGAACGACCCGTGCGACGATGCTCGCCAACCGCGTGACATGACGAGGCGCGGGCAGGATGTCGGCGGCCGAGAACAAAACCGGTGCGCCGGCATCGATGCCGAGCGGCTGGCCGCTCATCTCGCATGCGACGATGGCGCGCTCGCCGACAACTGTATTGAACAGTTCGTGCCACGAGAACGTGACGGCGTAACCGTCGTGCGCGAGCGCAATGAAGATCGTCCGTTTGAAATCGCCCGGTCTGTCCTCGCGCAGACCGGCCATCTCGATGAGATCCGTCAGCCGCACGCCGCGATATGAATCGACGGTCCGGATGAAACGCTTCGTCGTGTAGCAGTGTAAGTCGAACGGGCCGGCTGTCACGCTGGCGTGGCGGCGCAGCTCGTCGAGCGATACGACCATCGGCCGCAGGAAATCGCCCGTCAGCGCGATGGCGCCGTTGGTGGTCTGTTGCGGCGTGGCCGCTGCCGGGTTCGAGCTATCCATTCTGTTCCCTTTGCATCGGCCGCAAAGCGGCGTGCCGCTTGCTGTCCCTGTCACGCCGCCGATGGAAGGCATGCCATGTCATGCGGCGGGGCTTGGCAGATTGCGTGCGGTATCGCGGTGAGCGCCGCTGCAAACAACCACCGGCGCGCGGCGCTGCGATCGCCCCGTCTCGGTTGGCCGCGGTATGGGCGGACGGGGCGGCGGCAGGCGGATCGGTGTCGACCGGATCCGGCCGCCGCCATGACGCGATGGGCGGCATCGACGGCGTACCGCCGCTTGCCGCATGCGTCGGGCGTGCGTTTACTGATCGACGCCGACGATCACGCTCGACGCCTTGAACAGCGCGATCGTCCGTCGG
>NZ_JAHACR010000504.1 GCF_018375725.1 Burkholderia sp.
TGCGCGATGCGCTCTCGATCGGCGCATCGCCGACCGCCTTTGCAACGGACAGGTCGAGGTTGTAGTAACGGCCGTCCGTCAGGCGCACGCCGATGCCGACCGAGGACAGCTTGCTCGGCGCCGGCGTGCCGCTGTGCAAGTACACACGCGCCATGTCGTAGGCGATATACGGCGTGATCGCCTTCAGGTACGTGTAGCCCGGCGTGAAGCCGCGATTGACCTCCAGCGACATGCCCCAGCCGGAATCGCCGGACGTTTCGCCAGGCTGGTAGCCGAGTGCGTAGCGCTGCGCGCCGAACGAGATCTGCTCGGACGTCGGCAGCGAATCCGGGCTGTATTGGCCGGTCAGCCCGACCGACGTGCCGATCCCGAACGGCCATTCGTTGGTCTGCGTAAATGTTGCGCCGGTTCGGACGAACGTCAGCGAGGTCGGGCTCGGGATCGACGTGGTCGTGGTGCCGGACGTGATGTCCTGCGATTTCGACGCGCCGAGAATGTTGAACGCCTTCGCGACATTGAGGCTCAGCTTCTGCACCTGTTTCGGCGCAACGCCCGTGTAATCGAGTTGCATCTGCAGGACGCGCACCTGCGAACGTGTGTCGAGCGTCACACCCGTGTTCTGGTTCTGATACCGGTCGTCGTTGTGCGACGCGTAGCCCGAGACCGTGCCGAGCAGGCTGCGCTGGTTGTTCAGCAGCAGCGGATAGGACGCCGACAGCCCCAGTTTCTCGTTTTTCACGGTGCGCTGGACGTACGAGGGCAGACCGGGGTTTTCGCTCGGCTTGCCGCGATACGTGGTGGCATCGAGGCGCGTGATGAGGCCGTTGCTGCCCACCGGTACGGCGCCGCTGAATGCAAAGTAGGTCTGCTTGTCGCGTCCGGGCGGCGCCAGCGCGGAAATGCTCAGTTGCTCGCCAAACGATGTCAGGCCGTTTTCGGTCGCGGTGATGAGACCCTGGACGCCCGGATGATTGAAGTCGATCCCGGTGCTGATGTTGAAAGGCTTGCGGTCGACGTTCAGCTCGAGCGTCGTGGCGCCGTCGGTATTCTGCGGCGGCGGCACGTTGGCCTTGACCGACACGCCGGGCAGCAGACCGAACATGTTCACGTAGCGCTCGAACGTCGCGCGCCGCAGCGGCCGGTCGGCGGTGATGTGCGCGGCGATCGCGCGGAGTTTCGCCTCCATCGCGCCGGGCTTGCCGGTGACCTTGACGTCCGCCACATAACCCTCGACGACGCTGACGCGCACGACCCCGCCTTCGAAGGTTTGAGCGGGAACGAATGCGAACGACAGCGCGAAGCCGCGATCCTGGTACAGCTTCGTGACGCCGTTGGCCGTCCCGATCAGCTCGCCGATCGTGATGTCCTTGCCGACGAGCGGCGTAAACCGGCGGGAAATATCCTCGAACGGCACCGACTTGACGCCCTCGATCTGAAAGGTGGTCGGTGTCAGGTGGCGCGCGAGCAGTTCCTGCAGCTGCGGCGCTTGCGGCGCGACCTGCACGGTCACGTTCGGGCCTTTCTTCGGGGCGTCGATCTGGGGGAGGGATTCGAGCGGGTTGCCTGCTACGCGCGATTGCGCATGTGCCGCGCCTGCCGCCGTGATTGCAAGCAGCAGCATCCACGTATCGACTCTGGATTTCATCGTTCTTCCTCGTTGGCCTTGCTTAT
>NZ_JAHACR010000079.1 GCF_018375725.1 Burkholderia sp.
GCAGCATCGACGGCGCCGGCATCCGGCACCGACAGCGCGGCCAGCGCCGCGCCGGCCGCGGCGCCGGCATCCGGCACCGACAGCGCGGCCAGCGCCGCGCCGGCCGCGGCACCGGCGCCTGCACCCAAATCCGACAGTTGACTGTCGCGGCCCGGCCGGGCCGCGTTTATCCCGCGCCGCGCGCCGGCGCGGCTCCTTGACGGCAGATGATGAAAAAGACAACCCTGAAATCGGTGTTTCTGACCGGCTTGCTGGTTCTTGTCCCGCTGGCGATCACGCTGTGGGTGCTCGGCCTCATCATCGGGACGATGGATCAGACGCTGCTGCTGCTGCCGGAATCCTGGCAGCCCGAGCGGATGCTCGGCTTCCGTCTGCCGGGGATCGGCGCGCTGCTGACGCTTGCGTTCATCTTCGTCGTCGGCCTCGCGACGCGGAACTTCGTCGGCCAGAAGCTCGTGACCTGGTGGAACGCCGTCGTGCAGCACATTCCGGTTGTCGGACCGATCTACACGAGCGTCAAGCAGGTGTCGGACACGCTGCTGTCGAGCAGCGGCAATGCGTTCCGCCAGGCGCTCCTGATCGAGTATCCGCGCCGCGGGTCGTATACGATTGCGTTCCTGACGGGCACGCCCGGCGGCGACGTGGTCAACCATCTGACGGAAGAGTACGTGAGCGTGTACGTGCCGACGACGCCGAACCCGACGTCCGGCTTCTTCCTGATGCTGCCGAAGAGCGAAGTCATCGAACTCGACATGTCGGTCGATGCCGCGCTCAAGTACATCGTCTCGATGGGCGTGGTGGCGCCCCCGGCGCCGGTACCGGCGCCCGCCCGCCGCCCCGTCGAGCCGCCGCTGTAATTTGCCCGGGCTGCCCGATGCAGCGCCCGTTGATCAAACCGAACGAAAGCAAACATCATGTCGATGCGAACTGAATACTGCGGTCTCGTGACCGAACACCTGCTGGGCCAAACCGTGTCGCTGTGCGGCTGGGTGCAGCGCCGCCGCGACCACGGCGGTGTGATCTTCATCGACCTGCGCGATCGTGAAGGCCTCGTGCAGGTGGTGTGCGATCCGGATCGCGCGGAGATGTTCGCGACCGCCGAAGGCGTGCGCAACGAGTTCTGCGTCCAGGTGAAGGGTGTCGTGCGCAGCCGTCCGGAAGGCACGGTCAACGCCGGCCTGAAGAGCGGCAAGATCGAAGTGCTGTGCCACGAGCTGACCGTGCTCAACGCGTCGGTCACGCCGCCGTTCCAGCTCGACGACGACAACCTGTCGGAAACGACGCGCCTCACGCACCGCGTGCTCGACCTGCGCCGTCCGCAGATGCAGCACAACCTGCGCCTGCGTTACCGCGTCGCGATCGAGGCGCGCAAGTACCTCGACGAGCAGGGCTTCATCGACATCGAAACGCCGATGCTGACGAAGAGCACGCCGGAAGGCGCGCGCGACTATCTCGTGCCGTCGCGCGTGAACGCGGGCCAGTTCTTCGCGCTGCCGCAGTCGCCGCAGCTGTTCAAGCAGCTGCTGATGGTCGCGAACTTCGACCGCTACTACCAGATCACCAAGTGCTTCCGCGACGAGGACCTGCGCGCAGACCGTCAGCCGGAATTCACGCAGATCGACTGCGAGACGTCGTTCCTCGGCGAGCAGGAAATCCGCGATCTGTTCGAAGACATGATCCGTCATATCTTCAAGTCGACGATCGATGTCGAGCTGGATGCCAAGTTCCCGGTCATGCCGTACTCGGAAGCGATGGCACGTTTCGGTTCGGACAAGCCGGACCTGCGCGTGAAGCTCGAGTTCACCGAGCTGACCGATGCGATGAAGGACGTCGATTTCAAGGTGTTCAGCACGCCGGCCAATGCGAAGGACGGTCGCGTCGCGGCGCTGCGTGTGCCGAAGGGCGGCGATCTGTCGCGCGGCGACATCGACAGCTACACCGAGTTCGTGCGCATCTACGGTGCGAAGGGCCTCGCGTGGATCAAGGTCAACGAGAAGGCGAAGGGCCGCGACGGTCTGCAAAGCCCGATCGTCAAGAACCTGCACGACGCGGCGATCGCGGCGATTCTCGAGCGCACCGGCGCGGAAGACGGCGACATCATTTTCTTCGCGGCCGATCGCGCCAAGGTCGTCAACGACAGCCTCGGCGCGCTGCGCCTGAAGGTCGGCCATTCGGAGTTCGGCAAGGCGAACGGTCTCGTCGAGGCCGGCTGGAAGCCGCTGTGGGTCGTCGACTTCCCGATGTTCGAATACGACGATGAAGATGCGCGCTACGTCGCGGCGCACCACCCGTTCACGAGCCCGAAGGACGAGCATCTCGAGTACCTCGAGACCGACCCGGGCCGCTGCCTCGCGAAGGCCTACGACATGGTGCTGAACGGCTGGGAAATCGGCGGCGGCTCGGTGCGTATCCACCGCGAAGACGTGCAGAGCAAGGTGTTCCGCGCGCTGAAGATCGGGCCGGAAGAGGCGCAGCTGAAGTTCGGCTTCCTGCTCGACGCGCTGCAGTACGGCGCGCCGCCGCATGGCGGTATCGCGTTCGGTCTCGACCGCATCGTCACGATGATGGCGGGTGCCGATTCGATTCGCGACGTGATCGCCTTCCCGAAGACCCAGCGCGCACAGTGTCTGCTCACGCAGGCGCCGAGCGCCGTCGACGAGCGCCAGCTGCGCGAGTTGCATATCCGTCTGCGTCAGCCGGAGCAGCCGAAGGCGTAATGCTTCGGTTGACCTGACCATGCGCGTGGCGACACGCGCAGGACGTGACGAAAAAGGCGCCGTGGTGCGCCTTTTTCTTTTTTTGCGGTACAGTCGCAGCACCTGCCGCGCGGCGCGCAGGATGCGATGCGCGGTGCCGCGCCGGATGACACAACAATGACCAAGCCGCCGAAAATTCCCGAATCCGTTCTCGTCGTGATCTATACGCCCGCACTCGACGTGCTGGTGATCAAGCGCGCCGATCTGCCGGGCTTCTGGCAATCCGTCACCGGTTCGAAGGACACGCTGGACGAGCCGCTCGCCGTGACCGCCGCGCGTGAAGTCGCCGAGGAAACCGGGATCGTGGTCGGTACGCCGGACGTGCCCGCCAGCGCGCTGGCCGACTGGCATCACCAGATCGAATACAGCATCTATCCGCAATATCTGCATAGCTACGCGCCCGGCGTCACGCGCAACACCGAGCACTGGTTCGGCCTGCGCGTCCCGTATCGCGTCGACGTGACGCTCGCGCCGCGCGAGCACGTCGACTATGCGTGGCTGCCGTATCGCGAAGCGGCCGCGCGCTGCTTTTCACCGTCGAACGCCGAGGCGATCCTGCAGTTGCCCGCGCACGCGGCGCCCGGTTCCAGATGACCGGCGAGGCCCGCCGCCGTTTCGCACAGTTGCGCCAGATGTTCCTGCAGGAGCGGGGCTCCGCGTCGCGGCTCGCGTTCACGTCGGGCAACACCGTGCGGCTGTGCGAACATGGCGATGCGTTCTTCGCCGCGCTGGTCGAGCGGATCGACGGCGCGCGCGAGCAGGTCATGCTCGAAACCTACATCTTCTGCGACGATGCCGCGGGCCGGCGCGTGTCCGACGCGCTGATGCGCGCCGCGCAACGCGGCGTGCGCGTGCGCGTGATCACCGACGGCATCGGCACCGCGCGCCTGCCGCTGTTCGATGCGTGGGTCGGCGCGGGCATCGAGCACTGCATCTACAACCCCTACCTGTTCGGCCGCTTTGGCTTTTCGCGCACGCACCGCAAGCTGGCCGTCGTCGACCACGCCTATGCATTCTGCGGCGGCATCAACATCGTCGACGACTACGCGCAGAACGACACGCGGCTCGACTTCCCGCGCTGGGACTTCGCCGTCGAGATGTCCGGGCCGGTCGTGTCGGATGTGCGTGCCGCGATCGAATTGCAGTGGCACCGGATTCAGTTCGGGCACAAGCCGTATGCGCAATACGCGGCCGGGCTGGGCGGCGGCGATGCGTTCCCGGACATGTTCCGCCGCTGGATGCGCAGCCATCGGTGGATCAGGGCAGGCGCATTGCGGAGGATCACCGCGCCAAGCGTCGCGTTCGTCGCACGCGACAACGTCGTGAACCGTCGCGCGATCGAGAAAGCCTATCTCGCCGCGATCGGCCGCGCGCGTCAGCGGATCCTGCTCGCGAATCCGTATTTCCTGCCCGGACGCAAGCTGCGCCGTGCGCTGACCGGCGCGGCGCGGCGCGGCGTCGACGTACGGATCCTGATCGGCTGCAAGGAGTTCGCGGCACTCGACACCGCGGTGCCGTTTCTCTATTACGCGCTGCTGCGCGCGGGGGTGCGCATCGCCGAATACGACAAGACGATCCTGCACGGCAAGGTCGCCGTGATCGACGACAACTGGGCGACGGTCGGCTCGTCGAATCTGGATGCGCTGAGCCTGATGCTGAACAATGAGGCCAACGTCGTGCTGGTGCGGCACGACAAGGTCACGAACGAGTTGCGCGACGCGATCGTGTCGGCGTTCGGCGACGGACGCGAGATCGACCCGGCCCGCTACGCGGCGCGGCCGCTCCTGGAGCGCATACTCAACTGGTTCGCCTACATGGCGTACCGTGCCGCGATGAAGGTGCTGACGGTCGGCCACTACGACTAAGCGCCCGCTTCAAAGATCTGCCCGAAAAATTTCCGCACGCCCGTGCGGAAAAGCCGTTCCGGACGCGCCGGAATCGCGCAAAATAGCGTCTCGGTTAGACACCGGTTTCTAATAATTTCCTTGTTTCCCCGAGCGGTCGCACTCAATAATAGTACGGCCGTTCGATTTTATTCGATCACACCCGAACGGTTAGATAAGAGCTATGCGAAAAGGCGAACAGACGCGTGCCGCAATCCTTGAAGCTGCTTTGGACCTCGCCAGCCGTGACGGGCTGGAGGGGCTGACGATCGGCCTGCTGGCCGAGCGGATGCAGATGAGCAAGAGCGGCGTGTTCGCGCACTTCGGATCGCGCGAAGACTTGCAGTTGGAAGTCGTCCGCGAGTATCACCATCGTTTCGAAAACGAGGTGTTCTTTCCGAGCCTGCGCGAGCCGCGCGGTCTGCCGCGTCTGCGGGCCATGCTGTCGCGCTGGATCGAGAAGCGCATCCAGGAGGTGACGACCGGGTGCATCTACATCAGCGGGGCCGTCGAGTACGACGACCGGCCGGACAGCCCGGTGCGCGAGCAGTTGATCGCGAGCGTGACGGCATGGCGTGCCGCGCTGCTGCGCGCCATTTCGCAGGCGAAGGACGAGGGGCATCTGCGTCGGGATACCGATCCGAACCTGATGCTCTTCGAGCTGTACAGCTTCACGATCGGCCTGCATCACGACGCGCGCTTCCTGCATCTGCCGGACGCGGTGCGCCTCACGTGGGCCGCGCTGGAAAAGACGATTGTTTCGTATCAGAGCGAGAGCAGTTAGCGGCGCGTGACCCGCCCGCCAGGAGCTCGAGCCGATTGCCCTACCTTTGGAGAGAGTCATGGGACAGTACGCCGCGCCGCTGCGCGACATGCAATTCGTGTTGCACGAGCTTCTGAACGTCGAAGCCGAGGTCAAGGAAATGCCTAGGCATGCGGACCTCGACGCCGACACGATCAACCAGGTCCTCGAAGAAGCGGGCAAGTTCTGCTCCGAGGTGCTGTTCCCGCTGAACCAGGTCGGCGACCGTGAAGGCTGCACGTATGCCGGCGACGGCGTCGTGACCACGCCGACCGGCTTCAAGGAGGCGTACCGGCAGTACGTCGAAGCCGGCTGGCCGGCGCTCGGCTGCGATCCGGAGTACGGCGGTCAGGGGCTGCCCGCGTTCGTCAACAACGCGCTCTACGAGATGCTGAACTCGGCGAACCAGGCATGGACGATGTATCCGGGCCTGTCGCACGGCGCCTATGAATGCCTGCATGCGCACGGCGCGCCCGAGCTGCAGCAGCGCTACCTGCCGAAGCTCGTGTCGGGCGAATGGACGGGCACGATGTGCCTGACCGAGCCGCACTGCGGCACCGACCTCGGCATCCTGCGCACCAAGGCCGAATCCAACGGCGACGGCTCGTACTCGATCACCGGCACGAAGATCTTCATCTCGAGCGGCGAGCACGACATGTCGAAGAACATCATCCACCTCGTGCTCGCGCGCCTGCCTGACGCGCCGCAAGGCACGAAGGGGATCTCGCTGTTCATCGTGCCGAAGTTCATTCCCGACGCCTCGGGCGAGCCGGGCCAGCGCAACAGCATCAAGTGCGGCTCGATCGAGCACAAGATGGGCATCCACGGCAATTCGACCTGCGTGATGAACCTCGACAACGCGAAGGGCTGGATGGTCGGCGAGCCGAACAAGGGCCTGAATGCGATGTTCGTGATGATGAACGCCGCGCGCCTGGGTGTGGGCATGCAGGGCCTCGGCCTCACGGAAGTCGCGTACCAGAATTCGCTGACGTATGCGAAGGAGCGCCTGCAGATGCGCTCGCTGACGGGCCCGAAGGCGCCGGACAAGCCGGCCGATCCGATCATCGTCCATCCGGATGTGCGCCGCATGCTGCTCACGCAGAAGGCCTACGCGGAAGGCGCGCGCGCATTCACGTACTGGTCGGCGCTCCAGATCGACAAGGAGCTGTCGCACGGCGATGAGTCGGTGCGCAAGGAAGCGGCCGATCTCGTCGCGCTGCTCACGCCGGTCATCAAGGCGTTCCTGACCGACAACGCGTTCGAGTGCACGAACCACGCGATGCAGATCTACGGCGGCCACGGCTTCATTTCCGAGTGGGGGATGGAGCAGTATGTGCGCGACGCGCGGATCAACATGATCTACGAAGGCACGAACTCGATCCAGTCGCTCGACCTGCTGGGCCGCAAGGTGCTCGGCGACATGGGCGCGAAGCTGAAGAAGTTCGGCAAGATCGTGGCCGATTTCGTCGAGGCGGAAGGCGTGAAGCCGGAGATGTCCGAGTTCATCAACCCGCTCGCCGACCTCGGCGACAAGGTGCAGAAGCTGACGATGGAAATCGGCATGAAGGCGATGCAGAACCCGGACGAAGTCGGCGCCGCCGCCGTGCCGTACCTGCGCACGGTCGGCCATCTGGTGTTCGCGTACTTCTGGGCCCGCATGGCACGCATCGCGCTCGACAAGGAAGCGTCGGGCGATCCGTTCTACAAGTCGAAGCTCGCGACCGCGCGTTTCTACTTCGCGCGTCTCCTGCCGGAAACGGCGTCGACGATCCGCGCCGCGCGCGCCGGCTCGAAGACGATGATGGAAGTCGACGAAGCGCTGTTCTGATGTGGCTTCGGGCGGAGCGCGCCGCGTTCCGCCCGGACGATACGGTTCCTGGTCCTCACTTCGCCGCGCAGCCCTTCATTCCCCGCGCTGCGCGACACAATCCGGAGACATCCCGTGAGCAATTTCAACATTCGCAAGGTGGCCGTGCTGGGCGCCGGCGTGATGGGCGCGCAGATCGCCGCGCATCTCGTCAACGCGCGCGTGCCTGTGCTGCTGTTCGACCTGCCGGCCAAGGAGGGCCCGAAGAACGCGATCGCGCTGAAGGCGATCGAGAACCTGAAGAAGCTGTCGCCCGCGCCGTTCGGCGTGAAGGAGGACGCGAAGTATCTCGAGGCCGCGAACTACGAGGACGACATCGAAAAGCTCGCCGAGTGCGACATCGTGATCGAAGCGATCGCCGAGCGGATGGACTGGAAGCACGACCTGTACAAGAAGGTCGCGCCGCACATCGCGCCGAACGCGATTTTCGCGACCAACACGTCGGGCCTGTCGATCACGGCACTGTCGGAAGGTTTCTCCGATGAACTGAAGTCGCGTTTCTGCGGCGTGCACTTCTTCAATCCGCCGCGCTACATGCATCTGGTCGAGCTGATCCCGACCGCGCATACGCGTCCGGAAATCCTCGACCAGCTCGAGACGTTCCTGACGAGCGTCGTCGGCAAGGGCGTCGTGCGCGCGAAGGACACGCCGAACTTCATCGCGAACCGCGTCGGCATCTTCTCGATCCTCGCGGTGATCGCCGAGGCCGCGAAGTTCGGCCTGCGCTTCGACGAAGTCGACGACCTGACGGGCAGCCGCCTCGGTCGCGCGAAGTCGGCGACGTTCCGCACCGCGGACGTGGTCGGCCTCGACACGATGGCGCACGTGATCAAGACGATGCAGGACAACCTCGCCGACGATCCGTTCTTCCCGGTCTACGAGACGCCGGCCGTGCTCGCCGAGCTGGTGAAGCAGGGCGCGCTCGGCCAGAAGACGGGCGGCGGCTTCTACAAGAAGGAAGGCAAGGCGATCAAGGTGCTCGACGCGAAGACGGGCACCTACGTCGATGCCGGCGCAAAGGCCGACGAGCTGGTCGGCCGCATCCTGAAGCGGCCGCCGGCCGAGCGCCTGAAGCTGCTGCGTGAAACGGATCATCCGCACGCGCAGTTCCTGTGGGCGATCTTCCGCGACGTGTTCCACTATATCGGCGTGCATCTCGAGTCGATCGCCGACAACGCGCGCGACATCGACCTCGCGATCCGCTGGGGCTTCGGCTGGAACGAAGGCCCGTTCGAAGGCTGGCAGGCGGCCGGCTGGAAGCAGGTGGCCGAGTGGGTGCAGGAAGACATCGCGGCCGGCAAGGCGCTGTCGAACGTGCCGCTGCCGGCGTGGGTGCTCGAAGGCCCGGTCGCCGAGAAGGGCGGCGTGCACACGGCCGAAGGCGCGTGGTCGCCGGCGGCGAAGCGCTTCGTGCCGCGTTCGGATCTGCCGGTCTACGACAAGCAGGTGTTCCGCGCGCCGCTCCTGGGCGAACAGGGCGCCGATCCGAAGACCTACGGCAAGACGCTGTTCGAGACCGATTCGGTGCGCGCGTGGGTCGATGACCGTGCGGGCGAGGACGACGTCGTGATCGTGTCGTTCAAGTCGAAGATGAACACGATCGGCCCGGGCGTGATCGACGGCCTCGTGCAGGCGATCGAGCTCGCGGAGAAGGCGTACAAGGGCGTCGTGATCTGGCAGCCGACGTCGCTGAAGCTCGGCGCACCGGGCGGCCCGTTCTCGGCGGGCGCGAACCTCGAAGAGGCGATGCCGGCATTCATGATGGGCGGGGCGAAGGGCATCGAGCCGTTCGTGAAGAAATTCCAGGACGGCATGATGCGCGTGAAGTACGCGAACGTGCCGGTCGTCGCGGCCGTGTCGGGCATCGCGCTCGGCGGCGGATGCGAGCTGATGCTGCACAGCGCGAAGCGTGTCGTGCATGTCGAGAGCTACGTCGGTCTCGTCGAAGTGGGCGTCGGCCTCGTGCCGGCGGGCGGCGGCCTGAAGGAAGCGGCCCTGCGCGCGGCGGACGCGGCGACCGCGGCCAACGCGACGACCGACATCATGAAGTTCGTCACGAAGTCGTTCGAAAACGCGGCGATGGCGAAGGTTTCGTCGTCCGCGCACGACGCGCGTGCGATGGGCTACCTGAAACCGTCCGACACGATCGTCTTCAACGTGTTCGAACTGCTCGACACCGCGAAGAAGGAAGCCCGCGCACTGGCCGCCACCAGCTACCGCGCGCCGCTGAAGGCGAAGGACGTGCCGGTCGCGGGCCGCTCGGCGATTGCGACGATCAAGGCGCAGCTCGTCAACATGCGCGACGGCCGCTTCATCAGCGACCACGACTTCCTGATCGCGAGCCGCATCGCGGAAGCGGTGTGCGGCGGCGACGTCGAAGCGGGCAGCCTCGTCGACGAGGACTGGCTGCTTGCGCTCGAGCGTCGGGCGTTCGTCGAGCTGCTCGGTACGCAAAAGACGCAGGAACGGATCATGGGCATGTTGCAGACCGGCAAGCCGGTGCGCAACTGAGCGAGCGAACAACTTTGCATGGGACCGGAGCAAGCGCTGAAGCGCTCACTCTGGTCGACAGGAGTCAGACATGAGCAAACAACTGCAGGATGCATACATCGTCGCCGCCAGCCGCACGCCGATCGGCAAGGCTCCGCGCGGCGCCTTCAAGAACACGCGCCCTGACGAACTGCTCGTCCACGCGATCAAGTCGGCCGTCGCGCAGGTGCCGGAATTCGACACGAAGCTGATCGAAGACGCAATCATCGGCTGCGCCATTCCCGAAGCCGAGCAAGGCCTGAACGTCGCCCGGATCGGCGCGCTGCTCTCGGGCCTGCCGAATACGGTCGGCGGCGTGACGGTCAACCGCTTCTGCGCGTCGGGCCTCACCGCGCTCGCGATGGCGGCGGACCGCATCCGCGTCGGCGAAGCGGACGCGATGCTCGCAGGCGGCTGCGAATCGATGAGCATGGTGCCGATGATGGGCAACAAGCCGTCGATGTCGCCGCACATCTTCGACCGCGGCGAGGACATCGGCATTGCATACGGGATGGGCCTGACCGCCGAGCGCGTCGCCGACCAGTGGAAGGTGAGTCGCGAAGACCAGGATGCGTTCTCGGTCGAGTCGCACCGGAAGGCGCTGGCCGCGCAGCAGGCCGGCGAGTTCAGGGACGAGATCGCGGCGTACACGATCACCGAACGCTTCCCGAACCTCGCGACGGGCCAGGTCGACGTGACGACGCGCGAGATCGCGCTCGACGAAGGCCCGCGTGCCGACACGTCGATCGAAGGGCTCGCGAAACTGCGCGCCGTGTTCGCGAACAAGGGCTCGGTAACGGCCGGCAACAGCTCGCAGACGTCGGACGGTGCAGGCGCGCTGCTCGTCGTGTCGGAAAAGGTGCTCAGGCAGTTCAACCTGACGCCGCTCGCACGCTTCGTGAGCTTCGCGGTGCGTGGCGTGCCGCCGGAAATCATGGGCATCGGCCCGAAGGAAGCGATTCCGGCCGCCCTGAAGGCCGCGGGCCTCAAGCAGGACGATCTCGACTGGATCGAACTGAACGAGGCATTCGACGCGCAATCGCTGGCGGTGATGCGCGACCTCGGCCTCGACCCGGCGAAGGTCAACCCGATGGGCGGCGCGATCGCGCTCGGCCACCCGCTCGGCGCGACCGGCGCGATCCGCGCGGCGACCGTCGTGCATGGCCTGCGCCGCCGCAACCTGAAGTACGGCATGGTCACGATGTGCGTCGGCACCGGCATGGGCGCCGCCGGCATCATCGAACGCCTGTAAGCGAGGCGAGCCAGTCAGGACGACGGTGCGCGGGCCGCGAGCTCGCGCACCGTTTTTTCATTGCGATTGAGAACAGCGAAGGAGACACCGGCGATGGATATCCAGGTGGAACGCGCCCAGGGCGTGATGACGATCACGCTCGCCCGCCCCGCGAAAAAGAATGCGATCACGGCGGCGATGTACCAGACGATGGCCGACGCACTCGGCGACGCGCAGGAAGACAAGGCCGTCCGCGCGATCCTGCTGCGCGGCAGCGACGGCAATTTCAGCGCCGGCAACGATCTCGAGGATTTCATGAAGGCGCCGCCGAAGGACGAGCACGCGCCGGTATTCCAGTTTCTCGCCCGCATCAGCGGCGCGAGCAAGCCGATCGTCGCCGCGGTGCCGGGAGTTGCGGTCGGTGTCGGCGTGACGATGCTGCTGCATTGCGATCTCGTCTATGCGGCCGACACCGCCGTGTTCTCGCTGCCGTTCACGCAGCTCGGCCTGTGTCCGGAAGCGGCGTCGAGCCTGTTGCTGCCGCGTCTGGCCGGGCATCAGGTCGCCGCCGAGAAGCTGCTGCTCGGCGAGCCGTTCGATGCACTCGAAGCGCACCGGATCGGCATCGTCAACCGTGTGCTGCCGGCCGCCGAACTCGACGCGTTCGCGGCGAAGCAGGCGGCGAAGCTGGCCGCGCTGCCGGCCGCGTCGCTGCGGGTGACGAAGGCGCTGCTGAAGCATGCAGGCGGCGTGGGCGTCGCCGAGCGGATCGCGGAGGAGGCGCAGCACTTCGGCACGATGCTGCGCGGACCGGAAGCACGCGAGGCGATGGCGGCGTTCTTCGAGAAGCGCAAGCCGGATTTCAGTCGGTTCGACTGACGCATGTGCGGCGCCGCCGGTGCTCAGGCGGTGCCGTAATCGACGTAGCCCGACGCGCGGCAGAAGCTGACGAGCCGCAGTCCGGCCTGCTGCGCGATGGCAATCGCGAGCGACGACGGCGCGGAGATCGTCGCGACCATCGGAATGTCGACCCGCGCAGCCTTGCGCACCAATTCGTAGCTCGCGCGGCTCGACAGGAACACGAAGCCGTCGGTCGTGTCGGCTCGCGACAGCACCAGCGAGCCGATCAGCTTGTCGAGCGCGTTGTGACGGCCGACGTCCTCGAAGGCCATGCGGATCGTGCCTGTTGCGTCGCACCACGCGGCCGCATGCAGGCCGCCGGTCAGGCGCGTCAGGGCCTGATGCGCGGGCAGTTCACGCGCGGCGCGCTCGAGTGCGTCCGGCGCGAGCCGCGCGAGAAAACCGGTGTCGGGCACGCGTTCCGGCGCCAGATCCAGGAGGTCGATGCTTTCGATCCCGCACACGCCGCAGCCGGTGCGCCCGGCGAGCGCGCGGCGCTTGTCCTTCAGCGCGGCGAAGGCTTCCTGGACCACTTCCAGATGCACTTCCGCATGCGGCAGCGGCGCGTCGGCATGCAGGATCACGTCGATGTCCTTGATGTCGCTGCCGCGCGCGACGATCCCTTCGGAGATCGCAAAGCCCACCGCGAACGCTTCGAGATCGCGCGGCGTGCACATCATGACCGCATGAGAAATGCCGTTGAAGACGAGTGCAACAGGCCATTCCTGGCCGACATGGTCGATTGCCGTCTCGATGGCGTCGCCGCGCCGGCGGCGCACGGACAGCTCGATCGCGCCGTCCGGCTCGGCAGTATCGGTCGGATTCACGCAAAGACTCCCATAAATTGACGCGCGCCGATGAACGGCGACCGATCCCGTCCGCCGTTCGCGCGCAGAGGTTCTAAAATACCTCAGGCGGGCCGAACGCGCCTGCATTCGCCATTTCTCGGGAATGAACCATGGGACTCAGCGACGCACCGTTGCTATTTGATTTCGAACTCGATTCGTCGGAAAACCTGACGTATATCCCGATGATCGTGCGCTTCAACCTCGATCGTTTCGGCTTGCGGATTTCGCTCGAACAGTGGCAACTGCTGCCGCTCGAGGATCGCAAGCTGCTCGCCCGCTTTCCGGCGGACGAGGCCGCCGAGATCGAACCGAATTTCGATCACGCGCTGTTCGAGATGCTGCGTACGCATGCCGGTCTCGAACCGACCTGGTTCGAGCCGGACGGCAGCCCGGCGTGGCGCAGCACCGAAACGGTGCCGGACGCGCTGGTGCAGCAAAGTGCGCTGGCGGGGTTGCCGGCGCCCGATCTTGCCCAATGGCGGGGGCTCGCGCCGTTCCAGCGCTACGTGCTGGTGAAGCTGTCGCGCAAGCCGAAACTGAACCACGATTTCTTGCCCGCGATGCGGGAATTCGGGCTGACGGCGCACTGACGGATCGTCGGGCGGGCGCGCGTCAGGAAGGCGGGGCGCGCCGCGCGAAGTCCCGGCGCATGCGTTTCGCGGCGCAGGATACGGTCGAAGGCCGCGCCGCGCGGCGTGCGTCAGGCCGGCGGCAGCGACCGCGGCTTGCGATCGGGGCCGGTCGCGACGTAGGTAAGCGTCGCTTCGGTGACTTTCACGACTTCGCCGGGCAGCGCCATCCGCTGCGCAAAAACCTCGACATCGACGGTGACCGACGTATTGCCGGTCTTGATGATGCTGGCGTAGAAGCTCAGCAGGTCGCCGACGAACACCGGCTGCTTGAACACGAACGAGTTGACCGCCACGGTCGCGACCCGGCCGTTCGCGCGCCGGGTTGCCGGGATCGATCCTGCGATGTCGACCTGCGACATGATCCAGCCGCCGAACACGTCGCCGTGGACATTCGCGTCGGACGGTTGCGGGACGACGCGCAGCGCCGGCTGCTTTTGCGGGAGTTCGAGGGGCTGGTCGGTCATGACGGGGGCTTTCATCCTGTAATAAATCAGCCGCTCCGCGCGGGGGCGGCCGGCGAGGCCACGGACAGCGGCGCGAACCGGCTTCTGCGACAATACAACGTTCGCAAATTGTACGAGAAAGCGTGCGGGCGAGCCGCCGATTGCGCGGTTTGCGCTGCCGCGCACACGCCCCCATGCGCCGATTTCCCGCTTCCGGCGAGCCCGCGCCGCTTCAATCCGGGCCACGCAACGACTGGCGGACCATCCGTTCGCTGCTGCCTTACCTGACGACCTACAAATGGCGCGTCGTGTTCGCGCTGTCCTGCCTGATCGGCGCGAAGGTCGCGAACCTCGGCGTGCCGGTCGTGATGAAACGCATCGTCGACCACCTTGCCGCCGTGCAGCAGCTGACCGCGCTCGGCCGCGCGGAGCAGTCGGCCGGCATCGTGCTCGCCGGCGGAGTCGGGCTGCTTGTCGTCGCCTATGCGCTCGTGCGGCTGTCGACGTCGCTGTTTACCGAGCTGCGCGAGATCCTCTTCTCGAAAGTGACCGAGAGCGCCGTGCGCCGGCTCGCGCTGCAGGTGTTCCGGCATCTGCACGGCCTGTCGCTGCGGTTCCATCTCGAGCGGCAGACGGGCGGCATGTCGCGCGACATCGAGCGCGGCACGCGCGGCATCCAGCAGCTGATCTCG
>NZ_JAHACR010000080.1 GCF_018375725.1 Burkholderia sp.
TCGGGCGTCGACATCACCGAGGAGCGCAATGCGAAGCGGCGGCTGACCGAGCTGGCGAACACCGACGTGCTCACCGGCTTGCCGAACCGCCACGCGATCAGCGAACAGATCGAGGCGGCGCTGGCCGCCGAGACGGGCGACACGCTGCGCCAGGTCGGCATCCTGTTTCTCGACCTCGACAACTTCAAGCGGGTCAACGACCACTACGGGCACGTCACGGGCGACCGGCTGCTCAAGGACGTGTCGGGCATCATCAGCCAATGCTTGCCGGAGGACGCGACGCTCGCCCGGCTCGGCGGCGACGAATTCCTGGTGCTGTTCCGGCACGCCACGCGTCCGCAGCTCGAAGCGACCGCGCAGATCATCCTCGAACATCTGCGCGTGCCGATACATCTCGGCCTGGTGGAGGTCTATACGAGCTGCTCGATCGGCATCGCGCTGTACCCGCAGCACGGCGATTCGCTCGAAACGCTGATCCGCAACGCCGATACCGCGATGTACGTCGCGAAAGACGAAGGCAAGCATACGTATCGCGTCTTCGCGACCGAGATGAACCAGAAGGTCGCGAAGTACATGTGGCTCGACACCAATCTGCGCCGTGCATTGGAAGAGGAGCAATTCGTGCTGCATTACCAGCCGGTCGTCGACATCGCGACCGGCGACGTGCATGGCGTCGAGGCGCTGATCCGCTGGCAGTCGCCCGACCGCGGGCTGGTCGCGCCGACCGAATTCATCCAGTTCGCCGAGGAGTCCGGCATGATCGGGCCGCTCGGCCGCTGGGTCATGCGCACGGCGGCCGCACAGGCCGCGAGCTGGAAAGCGAAGGGCATGGCGACGCGCATCTCGATCAACATGTCCGCGCGGCAACTGCAGGATACGAACATCGTGCACCAGTTCGCATCGATTCTCGACAGCGTCGGCCTGAAGCCCGGCCTGATCGATATCGAGTTGACCGAGAGCTGTTTCATCGAAGACGAAGACATGGCGCTCGCGTTGATGAGGCAGTTTCGTCTGCTCGGCGCGGAGATTCATCTCGACGATTTCGGCACGGGGTATTCGTCATTGTCGCAACTGCAACGCCTGCCGCTCGACGCAATCAAGCTGGACCGCAGTTTCATCACCGGCATCGACCGCAATCCGCGATCGCAGGCGCTGGTGCGCTCGGTGGTCTCGCTGGCGCGCGCGCTGAATTTCTCGGTGGTGGCGGAAGGTATCGAAACACGTGCCGAGGCGGAATTCCTCAAGCAGATCGACGTCGATCATGCGCAGGGCTATTACTATGCGCATCCGATGACGGCGCCGGCATTCGAGGCGTGGCTGACGGAAAAAAGAAAGTTCAGGCTCATCGCCTGAACTTTCTCCGGATGCGACGTCAGGCTGCGGCAGCCGGCATCAGGTCACCGTGCGCAGCTTCGACACGCGCCGGTTCTGCAGCATCACGAGCCGCTCCATGTACGCCAGATCCTTCGGCTCGATCGTAAACGCCGCATGCACCCAATCCTCGGTGATGTCCATCAGCTCGGCGCGCGACAGCGGCAGCACGCGCTGGCGCGCGCGCAGCATCGCGCGGACGCCGTTCAGCTTGGGCCGTATCACGTCGATGAACGTGCGTGTCGCGAGATACGCGTCGCCTGCCTCGAACGTCTGGTCGACGAGCCCGCGCTCCTCGTGCCACTCGGCCGCATGCGGCTCGCCGCTAGAGATCAGTTCCTCCGCGAGCCGCATGTTCGCCTTGCGTGCAACGAGCGAGTAACCGCCCATGCCCGGGAACAGGTTGAAGGCGATTTCCGGGAAACCCAGCTTGACGCCTTTCTGCGCGAGCACGTAGTGGTGCGAGAGCGCCGCTTCGAATCCGCCGCCGAGCGCGCTGCCTTCGACCATCGCGATCGAGATCGCGCCCGTGCCGAAGCCGGTATAGATCTCGTGCACGCCGTCGATGCACGAGCGTGCGTACGCCATCAACAGGTCGCGCTTGCCGCTGCGGATCGCGTCGACGAAGAAGCTCAGGTCGCCGCCGACATTGAACAGTTCCGGAACGAGCGAACCGGTCACCCAGAAGTCGAACGGCAAACCGGAGTCGCGGGCGACACGCGCGAGCTGGATGATGTCGGTGACGAGTTGCTGGTTGAAGCAGGGTCGAGGCTCCGAACGAAGCATCATCCACATGATGTTGCGGCCTTCTTCGTAAAAGGCCTTCAATTGGGTCATCTCTCCGGCTTCATAAAACGGCCTGCATGCGGGATGTGATTGGAGTTGCATGGAAATGTCCTCGTCTAAGGTTGTGGCTGCTTGCATTGAGAAAACCGTCGCGATGGAATGACGCGCGATGCGTGAAAGCCGCATGCGCTCGGCCGCGCGGCATCGTCATTGTTGCGCGCACAAACTTGGGGGACATATCGCTGCGCCGCGTCCCGACAAGGGTTCGTCAATACGCGGAGGCATGATGGGCGGGCCGCGGCGGGCGGCCGTCAACGGGACGTGCTGCGTCGGAAAATGGACTTTCGGCGAACT
This sequence comes from Burkholderia sp., assembly GCF_018375725.1. Taxonomy (GTDB): domain Bacteria; phylum Pseudomonadota; class Gammaproteobacteria; order Burkholderiales; family Burkholderiaceae; genus Burkholderia. The sequence goes on from NZ_JAHACR010000080.1 coordinate 2,512, forward strand.
TCGCGTATGAACGCAGCGAGGTAAAGGAAGGCAAACGATTCAACTTCGGACAAGCGCCGTGCGGCGAAATGTCTAAATCGCATTGCCTGCCATTCGTATTGCACGGGAAAGGAAATCGCTGCCTGGCGTGCTATTCCTGCGGAATAGGGCGAATGCGGTGCGTGCGGTCGACGCGCATCGCGGCGCGCGTGATTCGCGACGGGGGGACGCGGCGCGCATTCGATGAATCGATGGATGGACGCGACACGCGGACGTCGCGTCTATCCGGAGTGACGATGTGTGTGCGAGCGGTGATGCGGCCGCTGCGTGGACTTGCGGAGCAACCTGTCGCGTATCTTGTCCCGGCTGCGCGGCGCCACGAAGAACAGCAGCGCGAGCAGCAGGATCGAGACAATCACGGCGATCTGCACGATCCCGTTTTCCATAAGGCCTCCCGTCAGGAAAGGCTGACGATCCGCCGCGGCATGCGTTGCGCGATGATGCATGCGGAGCGGATCCGGAACTGCGCGACGACATCGTGATGCCGACGGCGCATGTCGTATCGAAGACGCATCCGGTTCGCACGGCGGCGCGTGTGGACGTACCGTTGCCGTCAGAAAGGGCGGATTCGCGTCGGCGCTTGCCGATGCGATCCACGGCGCGTACGCACAGTCAGCAGTGCGGATGGATCGAGCGTGACGATGTATCCATTGTAGGTATTCCCCGCCAGCATTGCCGATGCGGCGCGTGCGCCGGTCCGGCACAGGCTGGCCGGGTTGTCGTACGCGGTTTTCGTATGGCGGGCCGTACGCAACCCGCGCTTTCCCGTGAACGGAAAGGCCCCGCCGTACGGCGGGGCCGGCCCGGACGATCCGGCGAGCCGGGCGTCACGCCCACTCGGCGGTCACCTCGATCGGGCGCAGGTCGAACAGCAGCACTTCCGCCTGCTTGCCGTCCGAGAACGTCAGCGTGTCCTCGCCCCGCACGCGGGCGCCGTCGCCTTCGTTGAGCGTGACGCCGTTCACGGTCACGCTGCCGCGCGCGACATGGATGTACGCGAAGCGGTTCGGCGGCAGCGCGACGGTCGCGCGTTCGTCGCCGTCGAACAGGCCGGCGTAGATCCGCGTGTCCTGCCGCACCGCCAGCGAACCGTCGGCGCCGTCCGGCGACACGACGAGACGCAGCCTGCCGCGCTTCTCGCTCGCCGGGATGTTCGCCTGCTGGTACCGCGGCTGCGCCCCCTTTTCCGACGGCCCGATCCAGATCTGCAGGAAATGAACGGGATCCGTCTTCGAATGGTTGAACTCGCTGTGCGCGACGCCGGTGCCCGCGCTCATCAGCTGGACGTCGCCCGGCACGATCACCGAACCGGTGCCCATCGAATCCTGGTGTTCGAGCGCGCCGTCCAGCACATACGACAGGATTTCCATGTCGCGATGCGGATGCTTGCCGAACCCGCCGCCGGGCGCGACGCGGTCGTCGTTGATCACGAGCAGGTCGGAGAAGCCGACCTGCTTCGGATCGTAATAGCTGGCGAACGAGAACGTATGACGGGAACTGAGCCAGCCGTGCTCGGCGCGGCCACGCTGATTTGCTGCTCTGATTTCGAACATGATGGTTTCCCAGTGGATCGCCGGCGCGCCCGACGTGGGCGAGGCCGATCGATGACGGCAGCTTATGTCAATCTGTTTGACGAATAAACCGATGTGGTGGCAATCACTGTCTCATTCATGTGGACAATCCCATGCTGATCACGCGTGCGGCAAGGCGACATGGCGCGACGCGCCGTGCGGTCGCGCTGGACGGGCGATTCGTCGTGTTGTCGCATTCAGGATCCGCTTGCGAGCAGGTCACCGAGCGCGGCCGAAACCAGGATCATCGCGTGCGAATTGCCCGGCGCCGGGCGTCCACCTGGCTTGAACACCGCGTCTCCGCAGACGATTTTCTGTCCGGACAACGCACAAATACCTGAGCGCAGCGCACGGGTCGGTCGCCAGCGTTGCTCGCCATAATGCGCGCGGCCGGGTTCGACCCAGCGGACGAGCAGTAACTCGGGGGAGTGCTCGAGTATGTCGATTTTCGGTGCCACGTGTGTCGCCCGGTTGAACGGAAACGACGTCAGCGCTCAATCGCGCGAGGCGATGCATGGCGTGAATGGAAGCGAATCAATCGCATTTTTCATTCGAATTCGGCGCATGTGACGAATGCATTTTTTGTTCAAAAATTAAAGTTAGTAGTGCAACAATATTTTAAAAATATCGCATCGGCTGGATGTATGATTTCGCCATCCGAAGCGAGCAACCCGGCAGGTTGAAAGGGTGAGGAACCGATACCTCGCGGAGGATAGGCGAGATGATTCAGGCTGTCCAATACGTCGGGCGTCTTAATTTGATACGCGGAACGCATAACAATGGAATTATGGCAACTCAAGTATTTCCTCGCGGTCGCCGAGGAACTGAACTTCGGACGCGCGGGAGAACGGCTTCATGTCGCGCAGCCGACGGTCACGCGTGCGATCCAGTCGCTCGAATCAGAGCTTGGCGTGGCGTTGCTGCTGCGTGACAAACGTAATGTCGAGTTGACTCATGCGGGACGCGTTTTCCTCGAAGAGGCACGCGCGATTCTCGCGAAGGCGGAATCGTCGGTGCGTCTCGTTCGGCGAGCCGCGAGCGGCGAGATCGGCACACTCAACATTGGTTTCGAAGGCTCGTCGGCGCTGAGTTTCGTGCCGGTGGCGGCGGGCCTCTTTCACCAGCGTTATCCGGACATCCGCATCAATTTCTTCGAGATGCCGACGAGCGCGCAGATCGTCGAGTTGAAGAAATGCGCGCTCGATGCGGGCATTCTCGTATTGCCGATCAACGACGCAGAACTCGATGTCAGGTTCGTGTCGCGCGAGCCGCTGTGGGTCGCGATGTCGCCGGCCCATCGCCTTGCCACGCAGGAGCGCATTGCACCGGAAGACATGGCGGAGGAGCGCATTCTCGGACTATCGGCGCGCAGCGCGTGCGGCATCAACCTGAAGATTGCCGACGTGCTGGGTCATCATGTGGTCGATCCGATCGTGCACATCAGCGACACGTATTTGCGCACGGAATTCGTTCGCGCGGGGTTGGGCATATCGATCGTTCCGGCCTCGGTCGCGAGGACGATGGGGGATCAGGTGACGTTCCGGCCGTTATGGCCGGCTGCTTATCTCGACATTGCGGTGGCGGCCAGCCGGCATAACCCGCCGGATCCCGTCACGCAGCATTTCTTCGACGCGATGCGGCAGGCGAGCGACTTTACCGACGGCGTCCCGGACGATCGATGACACGACACGGCCGGCCTATTACGCCTGACAGCACCGGGCGCATCCGCAAAGCGCGTGAACCGCCGCATGGTCGGTCCGGAAGCGATGCCGAACCCCGTTGACGCATGCCGACCGGGCTTTCCGATATCGGCCTGCAATGAAAAATACTTAACGCATAAATTTGAGGTAATGACGATGAGATACCTTTCCCTGGAATCGCAAAAGGACGGCACGCTCCTCTTTGCACGTGTGCTGTTGATGGTGCTGTTCGTGTTGTTCGGTTGGCAGAAGCTCACCGGTTTCTCGGGAACCGTCGCTTACATGGCATCGACGGGCGTGCCCGTTCCGGGCGCGGCGGCGGCAGTCGCGGTGATCGTCGAACTGATCGGCGGCCTGCTGATCGTCGCGGGCTTCTTCACGCGTCCGGTCGCATTGCTGCTTGCGGTCTATACGTTCGTCACCGCGCTGATCGGCCATCCGTATTGGAAGTTGCACGGTATGGAGCAATATCTCGCGATGATCGATTTCTTCAAGAATGTCAGCATCAGCGGCGGTCTCTTGCTGCTGGTGTTGACCGGGCCGGGCAAGTATTCGGTCGACCGGCACTGATATCGCGCGCGACCCGGCAATCGTGCGAATCGCGGGGCACGATTGCCGGGCCGTTGCTCGCCAATCGTTACCGGCAGGTCGCGACCGACTGCTGGACGTCGCGTTCGACGACGAACATGCTGGACGACAGCGGCAGCATGATCACGCCCGAGCTTGCCTGTTCACCGTTCACGACCGAGGTCGCCGCGCCATTGACGGCAACCAGTCCGGTATTGGTGCTGATGTCGTTGAAGTACAGCGTTTCTGTCGTGGATGCACCGGAGGTGTCCGTAGTCTTCACGGTGGTGCCATTGACCGTGACCGTACCGACAGTCATGCCCCGGTCCGTGCAGGTCCATGTGCCGTTGAGCTCGGTGCCCGCGAGTACCTGCTGCTTGCCCGCATAGATCACGCCGGTGCGCAACACCGGGGGCGTCGCCTGGTTGTAACCGAAGCGGTCAATGACCAGGACAGGGCCTCGATCGCCGGCCTGGAAGCTCAGAATGCTGAAATCCGAGCCGCTCAGTTGGACGTGCATCAGGCCATCGGAGGGGTTCTTCACCAGCTTAAGCGCGACCTGGCTCGGTGTGCCCGAACCTGCGACGGCATCGCACGTACCCGATGCGTTGATCAGGCCGCTGCCGCCCACTGAAGACACTCGTGCTCACGGGAGGTCAGCGCGGGCAGCGAAACGCCGGACGTTGCCGCGTCGAGCCGCCGCACCGCTTCATGGAGATGGAGAGCGGTCAATACAGCGAGGCCGAACATCGCGCCGGTATGGCGTTGCGAACGCTCGGGATCGTCGTCAGACGCCACGCTGAACAAAGCACGCGTGTGATCGAAACCGTTGATCGGAATCGTGATGCCGGTTGCCAGGCCGTGTTCGCGGGTTTCATCGAACACGCGGTTTCGCGCTGACTGCAGTTCGTCGGCATCCCAGAGGATGGGAAGGTTGCTGGTCGTGATCAGCTTGACGACGGGATCTGCCGCAACATGTCCCGCTATCCTGATAGCGGCGTATCCAGGTCGTTGGATAAGTTGTGAAGATGTGCTTCGTATAGAGCTTTTCTGCAGAGACGACGTGGTGGTCATCCCTGAAGAAGGGTCTGGCGTCACCGGCGACAAGCCGGGGCGAATAGAAGAACCGGGCGTAGCCCAGGTTGCCTGCGTGGCGTTCCATGAAAGCGGCGATCTCGGTATGCGAGCTCGCTGTCAGCAATCCTTCGAACGTGTAAAGGGTCGACCTCACAGGTTGCCATCCTCTAGACGGTTAAGAACGCGGCATTGCAATCCAGCGGCCGTCGAACGCGGAAGGAAATCAATGCACGCCCGTCCGGGATTTTAGCCGACCCGGGTTCGGCCCATGCGCCCGGCAGGACGCGCGCCGCGTGTCTTTGACGAATAGGAAGATGTCAAGGACAGACCGGGTCAAGTGCTTCGTCCCGGCAATTGATCGCCACATCGGAACAGGGTCGTCTCAGGGAAACACAACACAATGCGAGCGTACTGACGGCCCCGCCGTGCCCGTCTGTTATCTTCCGGGGCATCCAGACCTCTTCCCCCGCAATTCCGATGACCGACCGCATCGTTGCCGCCTTCGATTTCGACGGCACCATCACCACGTCCGACAGTTTTCGCCATTTCGTCCGATACGCGATTGGCCTGCCACGCTTCGCGTGGGCCGGCTTGCGTGCGCTGCCGTGGATCGTCGCTATGAAGGCGGGCCTGATTTCGCGCGGCGACGCGAAAGCAAAGTTCGCCTGGTTCGCGCTCGGGCCGGCCAGTGCCGATTCGCTCGATGCGGTGGCGTGCCGCTTCGTCGAAGCTGTCCTGCCTCGCCTCGTGCGTCCGGAGATGCTCGAGCGGGTTCGCGAGCATCGCGCGCGTGGACATGCGGTCGTACTGGTCAGCGCGTCGCCGTCGCTGTACCTGGAGAAATGGGCGGCGTCGGTCGGCTTCGACGCGGTGCTCGCGACCCGGCTGGCGTTCGAGCAAGGCGTGTTCGCGGGCCGGCTCGACGGCGAGAATTGCTGGGGGGCGCAGAAAGTCGTGCGATTGCGCGCATGGTGGGGCGACCGGCCGCCCGAGCAGCTGTTCGCCTATGGCGACAGCCGCGGCGACCGGGAGATGGCCGCGCTGGCGAACCGGTCATGGATTCGGGGCCACGGGGCGATGCCGCGGATCGACGGTTGACCGCGGCGCAGTCCCGAGCCCGGATGCAGGAAACGTCTGGCGATGCCGATCGCGCGATCTACTGCAGCATGAAGATCTCGTATTCGAGTGCATCGAGCTTGCGGTCCAGCCACCATAGTCCGGCCAGCACCACCACCAGCAGCGAGACGGCAAAGCCATATCCGTAAAACACCGGCCCGGCCAGCAGCGTGATCACCGTCAGGCCTGCGTTCAGCGCGCAGAACGTCGCGATCAGCACGAGCGCGGGACGCCGCCGGTCCAGATAGACGAAGCTGTTCAGGATCGCGAGAAACACGATCTGCAGGCTGGTCGCGATGACCTGCACCGACAGCAGCGGCATGTAGAGCGGCGATATGCCCATGGCGTCCAGCAGCATCGGGCCCGACGCGAACACGATCAGCACGGTCACGGTCTGCACTTTCACGATGTCGAACACGGCGCTGCGCAGTGACTGCGCCATCGCATCGTGCGCATATTCGATCTGCTGCAGCGAGCCGCCGTCGCGAATCGCGGTGTTGAAGGCGCTGTAGTGCCGCGCGAATTCGGTCTCGACACGCAGCAGGAACACGGCCATCCCCGGCGTGATCGCGAGGTAAGCGAGGAAGATCGGAATGTCGTAGATGACCGACGCGTGAAGCGGCCCGAGGACTTTCTGCCCGGTGCTCGGCCAGTACCAGAAGATGATCTTGTCGATCCAGATGGCGACGTTGTACAGCAAGCCGATCAGCATCAGATCGGGATAGCGGAACTCGCGCCGGAACAGATCGAACGCGATCAGTCGGGACGCGGAGAAGCCGCCATAGATCCGGCTCAGCAAGAACAGCAGCAACATGGTCTGGCCGACCACGAATCCGTAGAGCAGGCCTTCGAGGCCGAAGCGGCGCAGCCCGATCGCCGCGAGGGTGGTCACTGTGTAGCCGATGAAGAATGCGCGCAGGATCGCGGTGTATTGCTTGAGGCCGGCGAGGAAGACACTGCCGATCCAGATATCGCACAGGAGCACGAAGCCGGTCACCATCAGCGCGCGGTACAGCGTGCCTTGCGCGCTGAACGCGAAGGCGGCGACGAGCACGCCGAGCGCGATCGCGCCCAGGGTGACCGTCAGCAGCGCACCGGTGAAATTCGGCAGGATCGAGTCGATCCGCTTGTCGAACAGGCGGTCGCTCGTGAATCGTGTCATCGTGAGCTGCATCGGCCCGGTGGCGATCAGGCTTCCGGCGATCAGGTAGGTCGCGGACACCTGGAAGTCGGACACGATCGCATCGGGCAGCAGCGACGACGCGCCGAGCAGCCCGACGAGCAGGATGCCGACGATCGACCAGATCCACGGGCCGGCGCCGACGAGCCCGGCATACGCGTAGGCCCGCATGATGCCGAGCAGCGAATTGTGCCGGGCGAGCCGGCGCAGCTTGATTCCGATGGCAGCCATCGATTGCTCCTTGGGCGCGTCCTAGTTGCGCGATGCATAGGGACACGCCGTGCCGGTGCCGCGTGCGGGCCCCGGGTCCGGCATGTGCCGGTCGGGCGCGCCGGCCAGCGTTGCGTACAGCGCGCGGTACGCGCCGACCATCCGTTCCTGCGAGTAGTAGCGCTCGACGCGCGCGATGCCGGCGCGTTGCGCGGCGCGCCACGCGTTTTCGTCGCCGAGCAGGTCGAGCGCCTCGCGCGCGAGTGCGACGGGATCCGCGATCGGGACGACCCGGCCGGCGACGCCGAGTGCCGCGTCGCCGGCGTCCGAACCGTGGATCAGCTCGCTGCATGCGCCGACGTCGGTGGTGACGACCGGCACGCCCGCGGCGAACGCCTCCAGGACGGCGAGCGGCAACGCTTCCGAGATCGAGCTGAGCACGAGCACGCCGATTCTCGGCAGCAATTCGTCGATGCGCTGCAGGCCGAGCAGCTTGACCTTGTCGGTCAGGCCGAGCCGGTCGATCAGCTCGCGGCATTCGGTGGCGTAGGGCGGATCCTCGTTTTCCGGGCCGGCGATCCAGGCTTCGGCTTCCGGCATCGTCCGCACGACGGTCAGCATCGCGCGAATGAAGGTCTTCACGTCCTTGATCGGCACGACGCGCCCGATCAGGCACAGCACCTTCGGTATGGCGTCGCTCCGTTGCGCGCGCAGCGGCGCGAGGCGCCGCAGATCGACGCCGTTCGGGATCGTGCGCGTCTTCGGCGCGGGCGCGCCGTCGAGCATCTGTCTGCGCCGGTTGCCTTCATACAGCGCGACGATGTCGTCGGCGGCTGCGTAGGTCATCCTGCCGAGCGACTCGAAAAAGCGCGCCCACATCTCGTGGAAATAGCCGATGTGCGAGGCGTCGTACTCGATCCGGTTCCGGTTGTCGCGGATCCACTGGCTCTGGAACAGCTCGATCTTGCGTTCCTTCGTATAGATCCCGTGTTCGGAGATGAGAAGCGGGCGTCCCTGGCGGTGCCGCAGCATCGCACCGAGAAACCCGGCATAGCCGGTCGAGATCGCGTGGTACAGGCGCATCGGGATCAGCTGTTCGGCGATGCGGGCGAGCTGCCACAACGGCCGGTGCATCAGGCGAACCGACCAGAAGTAGTCGGTAAACGACGGGTCGCTGCAGTGCGCGCGATACTGGTCGGTCAGGAACGTCCACGCATCCGGGCTGTACAGGAAATGCAGTTCGCCGAGGCGGTGGTCGTCGGTGAGGTCGTCGACGACGCGCCGCACCAGCCGGTTGTCGAGCGGCACGTCGGCGGGGCGGCGCAGCTGCTCGTGCAGCAGGGCGATGCGCTCGAATGCTTCGCGGTCGCCGTGCACGCCGTGCTCCTGGACCGGCGGCGGATCGCCGTCGTACAGATAGTGGTTCTCGAGATGGACGACATTCGCGGGCAGCATGTAGGCCATCTTCGGATAGTCGTCCGGCTTGCTGCCGAGAAAGCACAGGCCGAACGTGTACTCGGGGAACGCGCGGATGATGTCGTGCACCCAGGAGGAGACCCCGCCATTCACATACGGATACGTGCCCTCCAGCAGCAGGCCGATGTCGGCGAATGCGGCACGCGGCAGTGCGTTGCCGAGCGCGTCGGTCGCGGCGGACGGGCGGTCGCCGCGATGTGTATCGAAGCCAGCGTCGCGCATCATGATTCGAATTCCTGTTTACGTTTTCCAGTACGCGGCCACCTGGGCGAGCAGGTGCGGCGGCACCTGCGGCAGGTCGTCGAGATAGCGGTGCACCGCCGCGTAGTCGCGTCGCAGATAGGCGATTTCCGCGAGGTAGGGCAGCACGCGCAGCCGCGGAAAGCCGCAGTCGATCGCCTTCGTCAGCATCGCCTCGGCGTCGTCGAGGCGGCCGGATTCGAATGCGAGACGGCCGCGCAGCCGCCAGAGCGCGCCGTCGTGCGGGTGGGCGCGCAGCGCGCGCGACGCATGTGCGTCGGCCTGCTCGATGGCGTTGCGATAGACGTCGCCTTCGACGAGACGCGCATAGACCAGCTCGGAATACAGCTCGGAAAGGATCTTGTCGATGCGATAGCGTTCGTCGTCGGGCAAGGGCCGCGCGAGCTTCGCCCGTTCGATGGCGATCTGCCGCGTCACGCGCTTTTCGCATTTGTCGAGCATGCCGTAGGCGAGCAGACGGATGTCGTCGGCCGGATCGTTCAGGAGCGCGTGCAGGATCGGGCTCGCAGCCCGCACGTGCATCGTCTGCATCGCGACGAGCGCGGTCACGCGGTGGCCGGTCGCGGTCTGTCGGTTCAGCAGGCCTTCCTTGACCTGATGCTCGTGCGCATACGACAGCGTCGCAAGCAGGTGCGGCGCAAACTGCGGCTCGCGCACGAGCACGATCAGCGCGCGTTCGTCGAGGCGCGGAAACGCGTGCAGGCGCCAATGGTTCACGGCGTGAGCGAAGGACCGGCATGCGTCGCGCACGGCGTGCCATGCCCGCACGACCGGCGTCGCCGCGGGCCGGCCGGCAGCGGGCTGTGCGGTTCGGGCGATGCGCGCACGCGCAGGGCGTGCGGCGCGGGAGGCGTCACGCGGCGTCATCGCAGTGGGCCATCAGTTGGGACAGCTCGCCGTCGGATGGCGTGCCGTCGAGCGGAACCCAGCGCGCAACGATGCGCGCTTCGGAAAAACCGATGCCGAACTGGCTGCGCACGTCGGCCTCGATCCGCTGAAGTTGCGCGTCGACGGCGACGTCGGTGCACAGCGGCATGATGAATACCAGACCGTGCCTGCTGCCCGAGCGCACGACCCACTGCACGTGGTAATCGAGGTTCGTGCGCTCGACGTAGTCGAAGATCGCCTGCGCCTGCCTGCTGGTATCGAACAGCAGCATCACCAGCGATGACGTCGCGCCGCTCCGGCGTTTCAGGTCGGCTAGGCGGGCGTATTCGAGCGCGAAGTCGTACGGGCAATCGGGGAACCGGCGCAGCAGGTCCTGTGTGATGGCCGCATGCCGCACGCCGTTCGCGTAGTAGCTGCACAGGACGAACATCAGTTGCAGGTTGTTCGCGGTCAGCGCGAGGAAGGGCAGGTGCGACACGACGAGCACGCCGACGGTTTCCTCGCCGGCGCCGACGAGCGGCGCGCACGCGATATAGCGCGTGCGTGCGCGCTGCTGCACGTCGAGCGACTCGATATGCGCGAGCGCGAGTTCGTCGAGCGCGGTCGCGATCAGCGGATCGTCGATATCGAGCTCGAACGGCTGGCCGATCACCGCGACGGGCGGATCGACCGGCAGGCCGCCTCGCAGTGCATGAATCTGGGCCGCTTCGACCTGGCACGCCTGCGTGATCGCTTCCAGGAAGCGTTGCGCGCCGGGCAGGGCCGACTGGTTGCCGGAGGCGGCTTCGTCGCGCAGCGTGACGTCGCGCAGTTGCGCGAGCGCGTCCCGCAACGTGGTCGGCATGACGAGCAGATCCTGCTCGAGCTGGTCGTGCGACATCCGCAGCAGGAACTGGTTGTTCGTCAATACCGACAGCCGTTCGCTCAGGTAGCTGTTCGACACGCGCGCCTGCGACAGGCGTGTCGCCCATGTGTCGCTGAACTGGCCGGCGACCAGCATGGTGACGAAGCCGCCGACGAAATAGTCGCGCGGAAAGACATCGGCGAGCGGCAGGCGCGCATAGAACACACCCCACGCGGCGAGCAGCAGCGCACCGCCGCCGATGCCGGCGACCGTGCCGTACCGCAGCGCGACGAAAAGCGGCAGCAGCCACAGCCACGGAAACGGTCTTGTGAGCAGCAGCGGGTCGGCGGGAGACAGGAGGCGGCATACGGCAAAGATGGCGGTGGCCACGACGAGCGTCTCGAGCGCGACGTACGATGCGGCGTGATCGCGGGGAAGCAGCGATGCGAAGCGGGCGGCCGTGGTGTGGTGACGGAATCGCGAGCGCAGGCTGGCACGCTGGACGGGCTCTTGCGCGCGTTCCTGCGTGCGCTCGCCGGTTCGCGCGCCTAACCGCGTCGACTTGGTATTGATGGCCATCGAAAACCTCACGCGTCCCCGTGGGTACTTATCCTTGCGGTCGCCGTCCAACTGGCGGCGACACTGTTGTCGTTGTTATCTCGTGCTTCACCATGCCGGGCCGAAATGCACGAACGACTGCGCTGGCATTCCGGTCAGGGGGCGCGTTGTGCCGAATGCGATGAAAATCTTTCGTGCCGAAATGCGTGAGACGCCGGGAATCATGATCCATGCTCCGCAAAGGTCGAGCGGCAACGCGCGTGTGCGCTGTCGTTGCCGCCTCCCGGCAAGACGCAAGGAATGTACCTGTGATCGGGGCTCCTTGCGCAACGCGCAAGGGCCGGCGCGCTCCGGCGATCCGCATGCCGAAGCGCGCCCTATTCGTTTCATCGCTGAAACATCGCCGCCGCGACCGGCGCGCGGCCGGCTGCGGGTGAACGGCGGTCGCACGCGTGCCGCATCGGCTGAATACGCGGGCGATGGATCGTGCGATATCGCCGGGGGCCGCGCTCGCCATCCGTTGCGTCGGCAAGG
>NZ_JAHACR010000081.1 GCF_018375725.1 Burkholderia sp.
ATTCCGCCGATCGCGAGACCACGCCGCCCGCGCGCCGCGCCGCGCCGCGCCGTGGCACGGACGGGCGGCTCGTGCCGCCGGATGCGGCGACGCTCCGGCCGAGCGGATCCGGGCCGGGCGGCGCGCAATCGGCCGCATCCGACGCGGCCGTATCGAAGCGTGCCAAGGCCGAAGGCGGCAAGCCGGTCAGGACCGCCGACAAGCTCGCGAAGCTCGGCCTCACGCGATCGATCGATCTCGTCTTGCATCTGCCGATGCGCTATGAGGACGAGACGACGCTGACGCCGATCGGCGAACTGCTGCCGGGCGGCGTGTCGCAGGCGGAAGGCGTCGTGGTCGACAACGAAGTCGCGTACCGGCCGCGCCGCCAGCTCGTCGTCAAGCTGCGCGACGACGACGGCGCGCAGCTCGTGCTTCGCTTCCTGAATTTCTATGGCTCGCAGGTCAAGCAGATGGCGGTGGGCCAGCGGCTGCGCGTGCGCGGCGATGTGCGCGGCGGATTCTTCGGGATGGAGATTGTGCATCCGGCGGTGCGCGTCGTCGAAGCGGACGCGCCGTTGCCGCAGGCGCTGACGCCGGTCTATCCGAGCACGGCGGGCGTGTCGCAGGCATACCTGCGCAAGGCGATCGACAACGCGCTCGAGCACACGCCGCTGCCGGAACTGCTGCCGCCCGAGATCGCCCAGGCATTTCTGCAGCCCCTCGACGTGCCGGCGCTGGCGGACGCGGTGAAGATCCTGCATCACCCGGACGCCCATGCCGACGAAACCGCGCTGATGGACGGCTCGCACCCGGCCTGGACGCGCATCAAGTTCGACGAGCTGCTAGTGCAGCAGCTGTCGCTGAAGCGCGCGCACGAAGCGCGCCGCACCCGCGCGGCGCACGCGATGCCGCGCCGCGGCGCCGACCACGCGGATGCGCTGACGACGCGTCTCTACGCGGCGCTGCCGTTCACGCTGACGGGCGCGCAGGCGCGCGTCGTCGACGAGATCGCGCACGACCTGACGCTGCCGCATCCGATGCAGCGCCTGCTGCAGGGCGACGTCGGCAGCGGCAAGACCGTCGTCGCAGCGCTCGCCGCCGTGCAGGCGATCGATGCCGGTTATCAGGCCGCGCTGATGGCGCCGACCGAGATTCTCGCGGAACAGCACGCGCGCAAGCTGCGCGGCTGGCTGGAACCGCTCGGCGTGTCGGTCGCATGGCTCGCGGGCAGCCTGAAGGCGAAGGAAAAGCGCGCGGCGATCGAGGCCGCCGCGCTCGGCACCGCGCAGCTCGTGATCGGCACGCACGCGATCATCCAGGATGCGGTCGAATTTGCGCGGCTCGGTCTGGTGATCGTCGACGAGCAGCATCGTTTCGGCGTCGAGCAGCGCCTTGCGCTGCGCGCGAAGGCGGCGAACGCCGCGGACGGCGCGCAGGGCTTCCAGCCGCACCAGCTGATGATGTCGGCGACGCCGATTCCGCGCACGCTCGCGATGACGTATTACGCGGATCTCGACGTGTCGACGATCGACGAGCTGCCGCCGGGGCGCACGCCGATCCTGACGCGGGTCGTCGGCGATGCGCGGCGCGAGGAAGTGATCGCGCGCTTGCGCGAGGCGGCGCTGACGGGCCGCCAGGTGTACTGGGTCTGCCCGCTGATCGAGGAGAGCGAGACGCTGCAGCTGCAAACCGCTGTCGAGACCTACGAAACGCTCGCGGCCGCGCTGCCGGAATTGAGGGTCGGGCTGGTGCACGGGCGGCTCGCGCCCGCCGACAAGGCGGCGGTGATGGACGCGTTCACGCGCAACGAGGTGCAGCTGCTGGTTGCGACGACGGTGATCGAGGTCGGCGTCGACGTGCCGAACGCGTCGCTGATGGTGATCGAGCATGCGGAGCGCTTCGGCCTGGCGCAGCTGCACCAGCTGCGCGGCCGGGTCGGGCGCGGCACCGCGGCGTCGGTGTGCGTGCTGCTCTATAGCGGGCCGCTGTCGCTCACCGGCCGCGCGCGGCTGCAGACGATGCGCGAAACGACCGACGGGTTCGAGATCGCGCGGCGCGACCTCGAAATCCGCGGCCCGGGCGAATTCCTCGGCGCGCGCCAGTCGGGCGCGGCGATGCTGCGCTTCGCGAATCTGGAAGAGGACGGCTGGCTGATCGAGCCGGCGCGCGAAGCGGCTGCGCGGCTGATCGCCGGGTATCCCGACGTTGTCACCCAGCATCTCGCACGCTGGCTCGGCACGCGCGAACAGTACCTGAAGGCGTGATGTCCGCCGCTTGAGCGGCCCGTTTCCGCGGCCGAGCGCACGGAAAGTTGGCGAATCGGGGCGATAGGGTGTATAAATTAAACCTATCGCATGTATTCATTTGATTGACCCATAATGACGCTGACGGAACTGAAATATATCGTCGCAGTCGCGCGTGAGCGGCATTTCGGCCGCGCGGCCGAGGCGTGCTTCGTGAGCCAGCCGACGCTGTCGGTGGCGATCAAGAAGCTCGAAGACGAACTCAACGTGCAGATCTTCGAACGCGGCGCGAGCGAAGTGAGCGTGACGATCATCGGCGACCAGATCGTCACGCAGGCACAGCGCGTGCTTGAACAGACCTTCGCGATCAAGGAGATCGCGAAACAGGGCAAGGATCCGCTCACCGGCCCGTTTCGTCTCGGCGTGATCTACACGATCGGGCCGTACCTGCTGCCGACGCTCGTCAAACAGATGATCCAGCGCGTCCCGCAGATGCCGCTGATGCTCCAGGAAAACTACACGCTGAAGCTGCTCGAACTGCTCAAGCAGGGCGAGATCGATGCGGCGATCATGGCGCTGCCGTTCCCCGAAACCGGGCTGATGGTGCGGCCGCTGTACGACGAGCCGTTCGTCGTCGCGCTGCCGGCCGGGCACCCGTGGGAGAAGCGCCGCCAGATCGACGCGGAGGATCTGAAGCAGGAGACGATGCTGCTGCTCGGCAACGGTCACTGCTTCCGCGATCACGTGCTGGGCGTGTGCCCGGAGCTGATGCGCTTCTCGCAGACGGCCGACGGCATCCAGAAGACCTTCGAGGGTTCGTCGCTCGAAACGATCCGCCACATGGTCGCGAGCGGCGTGGGTATTACGGTGCTGCCGCGGATGTCGGTCGCCGAGGTCGGGCCGCACGCGATCGGCCCGGATGCCGGCCTGCTGTCGTACGTGCCGTTCAGCGATCCGGAGCCGGATCGCCGGGTCGTGCTCGTCTGGCGCAAGAGTTTCACGCGCATGCCTGCGATCGACGCGATCAGTGAGGCGATCGCCGCGTGCGATCTGCCTGGCGTCTCGAAACTCGACATGCCGGCGACGCTGAACTGAGCGGGGCGGTACGTGCTGCCGCCGTCACGACGGGGCTTTGTGGCCCCGTTTATTTTTATCTATCGCATAGATAAATCTTATCAAATTGAAATTATTAATAGTGACGCATAAAGTGTTCTACAGGGATCGGCCCGGCATGTGACCGTCGATCGGGCGACCGGCTCGCCGGACAACGGTCAATGCGAGTCCCGAAGAAGGAGCGCATCATGCAGTGGGTCGTGCAGCGTATGCAACGAAGCATCGTGCCACGCATGACGGATGTCGCGTGCGTCCGGACCGTTGTCCGAAGCCTGAATCCGCTTGCATTCATGTATCGGGTTGACCGCATGCACAGTGCTTGAGCATTCGCGGTCATGCCGGGCGCCGAAGCCACGCGCTGCGCAAGCCCACGGTTGACGATGGACGGGTTCCCGGCTGCGTATAGGCGACGGAACCGAATGCGGTGTGTCAGGTGGCCTGTCATGTCCGACATCGAGACGGACTGCGACAGATAAACCAATTTTTTACCTGTATTGGGTACTATCCACCAACGGTGCCCGGACTCCGGACCGGGCCGCGTAGGTGGGTGCAAACGATCCAAGGAGAAAACACATGTCGACTGAAACGAAGTGTCCGTTCGCTCACGCTGCCGGCAGTGGTACGTCGAACCGGCAGTGGTGGCCGAATCAGCTGAACCTGAGTATCCTGCGCCAGAATTCGTCCCTGTCCGATCCGATGGACAAGGATTTCAACTACGCGGAGGCGTTCAAGCGTCTCGACCTGGAAGCCGTGAAGGCGGATCTCCGGGCGCTGATGACGGTGTCGCAAGACTGGTGGCCGGCCGACTTCGGCCACTACGGTCCGCTGTTCATCCGCATGGCGTGGCACAGTGCCGGCACGTACCGCACAGGCGACGGCCGCGGCGGCGCCGGTTCCGGCCAGCAGCGTTTCGCACCGCTCAACAGCTGGCCCGACAACGTCAGCCTGGACAAGGCACGCCGGCTGATCTGGCCGATCAAGCAGAAGTATGGCCGGAATATCTCGTGGGCCGACCTCATCATTCTGACGGGCAATGTCGCGCTGGAATCGATGGGATTCAAGACGTTCGGTTTCGGCGGCGGCCGGGTGGATGCATGGGAGCCGGACAACGTCGACTGGGGTGCTGAAACCAAGTGGCTGGCCGACGACAAGCGCTACTACGGCGACCGCGACCTCGAAAATCCGCTCGCGGCCGTTCAGATGGGGCTGATCTACGTCAATCCGGAAGGCCCGGAAGGCAACCCGGATCCGCTCGCGGCGGCCAAGGACATCCGCGAGACGTTCGCGCGCATGGCGATGAACGACGAGGAAACGGTGGCGCTGATCGCAGGCGGTCACACGTTCGGCAAGACGCACGGCGCCGCGCCGGCCTCCCATGTCGGGCCCGAGCCGGAAGCGGCCGGCCTCGAGGAGCAGGGCCTCGGCTGGAAGAACAGCTTCGGCACCGGCAGCGGCGACGACACGATCACGAGCGGCCTGGAGGTGATCTGGAGCCAGACGCCGACGCAGTGGAGCAACAACTTCTTCGAAAACCTGTTCGGCTATGAATGGGAACTCACGAAGAGCCCGGCAGGGGCGCATCAATGGAAGCCGAAGGGCGACGCGGGTGCCGGCGCGATGCCCGACCCGCAGGATCCGTCGAAGCGCCGCGGGCCGTCGATGCTGACGACCGATCTTTCGCTGCGATTCGACCCGGCGTATGAAAAAATCTCGCGGCGCTTCTACGAGCATCCGGATCAGCTCGCCGACGCCTTCGCGCGTGCATGGTTCAAGCTGACGCACCGTGACATGGGGCCGCGCGTACGCTATCTCGGCCCGGAAGTGCCGGCGGAAGAGCTTATCTGGCAAGACCCGATTCCCGCAGTCGACCATCCGCTGGTCGACGAGGCCGATATTGCGGCACTCAAGGGCAAGATCCTCGCTTCGGGGCTGTCCGTGTCGGAAATGGTGTCGACGGCCTGGGCCTCGGCATCGACATTCCGCGGCTCGGACAAGCGCGGCGGCGCAAACGGCGCGCGCATTCGCCTCGCACCGCAGAAGGACTGGGCGGTCAACCAGCCCGAGCAGCTCGGGAAGGTGCTGGCAGTGCTGGAGCGTATCCAGGGCGAGTTCAACGGCGCTCAGTCGGGCGGCAAGAAGGTGTCGCTCGCCGATCTGATCGTGCTGGCCGGCGGCGTAGGCGTCGAGCAGGCGGCGAAGCGTGCCGGACACGACGTCACGGTGCCGTTCGCGCCGGGCCGCATGGATGCCTCGCAGGCGCAGACCGACGTCGAGGCGATGGCCGTGCTCGAGCCGATCGCGGACGGCTTCCGCAATTATCTGAAGGGGCGCTACACGGTGTCGGCGGAGGCGCTGCTGGTCGACAAGGCGCAACTGCTCAATCTGACCGCACCGGAAATGACGGTGCTCGTGGGCGGCATGCGCATGCTGGGCACGAACGTCGGGCAGAGCGCGCATGGCGTCTTCACCGAGCGGCCGGAGACGCTGACCAACGACTTCTTCCTGAACCTGCTGGACATGGGCACGGAGTGGAAGCCGGTATCGGATGCGAACGACGTGTTCGAAGGGCGCGACCGCGCGACGGGCAAGGTGAAGTGGACCGGCACGCGCGTTGATCTGGTGTTTGGTTCGAATGCCGAGTTGCGGGCGCTGGCTGAAGTCTACGGCAGTGCGGATTCGCGGGAAAAGTTCGTTCGCGACTTCGTGGCGGCCTGGACCAAGGTCATGAACCTCGACCGCTTCGACCTGGCGTAATCGACACGCACAGACCGTCAAGGTCGCGTGCCGAAGCAAGGGCGGCCGGTCGCAAGACCGGCCGTTTGTGTTTGCGGGCGCGTGCGGCCCGTGTGCCGGCATGGCGCAACCGCCATCGATCGGCGAAGGCAAGGAGTCACGATCATGACCCGGATGATTCTGGAAGTGCGCACCGCACTGGCCCGGCCCGTGAAGCGCCCGCCCGCCGTTGCGCTGCGGCGGCTCGCCGGACTGGCGATCACGGCGAGTGGCGCGGCCGTGCTGGTCGGGCAGGCCGCGCATCATGCGGCTGCCGTCGCGGGCGGTTGAGCAAGCGGTTTCGCGTCGCCTGATCCAATCCGCCATGACCCCGATTTTTGCGGTGGGCGGCGCGGCGTTACGTTGGAATCCACCGTGCGGCCGGCCGCCGCGTGCGAGCCACTGCCACATGACGCGGGAACCCGCGCGGCTCTACAATGCCGGGGTTATCTTCCCGGTGCTTCCCATGCTTGCCCGCTTTCCCCTCTATCTGCGGCTCGTCCGGATGGACAAGCCGATCGGCAGCCTGCTGCTGCTGTGGCCGACACTCAATGCGCTGTGGATTGCGTCGAGCGGTCACCCGCGCTGGACGCTGCTCGTGATCTTTGCGCTCGGTACGCTGCTGATGCGATCCGCCGGTTGCGCGATCAACGATTACGCGGACCGCGATTTCGATCGTCATGTGAAGCGCACCGCGGATCGTCCGATCACGTCCGGCAAGATCCGGGCATGGGAGGCGGTCGCGATCGCGGCCGGGCTGTCGATCGCCGCGTTCCTGCTGATTCTGCCGCTCAATACGCTGACGAAAGAGCTGTCGGTTGCCGCGGTATTCGTCGCGGGCACGTACCCATTCATGAAGCGCTTTTTCGCGATTCCGCAGGCGTATCTGGGCATCGCATTCGGCTTCGGCATCCCGATGGCATTCGCGGCTGTGCAGGACACGGTGCCGCCGCTTGCGTGGATCATGCTCGTGGCGAACGTGTTCTGGTCGGTGGCATACGACACTGAATATGCGATGGTCGATCGCGACGACGACATCAAGATCGGCATCCGGACGTCGGCACTCACGTTCGGCCGCTTCGACGTCGCGGCCGTCATGACGTGCTATGCGGTCACGCTCGGCATCTACGTGTGGGTCGGCCTGACGCTTGGCTTCGGTCTCGTCTACTGGGCGGGCTGGGCGGCGGCGGCGGGTTGCGCGGTGTATCACTACACCCTGATCAAGGGGCGTGAGCGGATGCCGTGCTTCGCTGCATTCAGGCACAACAACTGGCTCGGCGGCGCGCTGTTCGTCGGGATCGCCGCGCATTACGCGCTGGCCGGGCAGTGAACGCGCGGCGAGTGAGCGGCTTCCGGTAGCGCCCATCGGGCGAAGCCGGCGCGATGGGGCGAGCGCCCGAATTTCTGTCGGCCAAGGACGGCAGGACAGGCGAGGGCGGTGCAGTCCTCGTCGAAAAAGATCAGCGGCCCACACGGGCCGCTTTTTCATGCGTGTCGGGTGTGTCCGCGTGCGGCCGGCAAGACATCGCCGGCCCGGAGGCCGCCGCGCGGCGGAGTACGCGTGGCCGCTTACGCCTGGCCGAGCTCGTCGCCCATTTCCTTTGCGCGCGCATCGGCGGCGAGCGCACCGCGTACGATGGCTTCCTTCACACCCTGCGCGTCGAACGACGCCAGTGCGGCGGCCGTCGTGCCGCCCTTCGACGTCACGCGTTCGCGCAGCACGCTGGCCGGCTCGCCGGATTGCGCGGCGAGTTGCGCCGCGCCCGTGAACGTCGCGACCGCGAGCGCACGGCCCTGCTCGTCGTTCAGGCCGAGGCGGCGCGCGGCTTCCTGCAGCGCTTCGATGAAATAGAACACGTATGCGGGGCCGCTGCCCGAGATCGCGGTGACGGCGTCGAGTTGCGACTCGTCATCGAACCAGACGATTTCGCCGACCGCGCCGAGCACGTCCGACGCCAGTTCGCGGCCAGCCGCGTCGACGTCCGCCAGCGCGGCCAGGCCGGTCACGCCCATGCCGATGAGCGCGGGTGTGTTCGGCATCGTGCGAACGATGTGCGCATAGCCGTCGAGCCAGCGAGACAGGTCGGTCGCGCGGATGCCCGCGGCGATGCTGATCACGAGCTGCGACGTCAGGTGCGGCGCCAGCGTCTGCGCGACGTCCTTGAGCACCTGCGGCTTGACCGCGAGCACGATCGCGTCGTAATCCGCGAGTGCCGCGTCGACCGCCGCGCCGGTGCGGATGCCGAACTGCTGCGCGGTGCGCGCGCGCGCGTCCTCGTTGACGTCGATGGCATACAGGCCGCTCGCGGCGACGCCGCGCTTGATGAGGCCGCCGATCAATGCCGCGGCCATGTTGCCGCCGCCGATGAATGCAATTTTCATGATGTCGGAATCGCTGGGTTCAATGGGAGGAATAGTCGCGCGCGCCGAAGATTGCGGTGCCGACCCGCACGATCGTCGCGCCTTCGCGCACCGCCGCCTCGAGATCGGCCGACATGCCCATCGACAGCGTGTCGAGCGGCAGTCCATCGGCGCGAAGCGCGTCGAACAGTGCGCGCAGCGCACGATGCGGCGCGCGCTGTGCATCGGGATCACTCGCCGGTTCGGGGATCGCCATCAGGCCGCGCAGGCGCAGCGACGGCAATTCGGCGACCGCACGCGCGACGGCGGCGACATCGTCCGGCGCGACGCCACTCTTCGATGCCTCGCCGCTGATGTTCACCTGCACGCAGACGTTGAGCGGCGGCAGATGCGCGGGCCGCTGCTCGGCCAGCCGCTGGGCGATCTTCAGCCGGTCGACGGAATGCACCCAGTCGAACCGCTCGGCGACGGGACGCGTCTTGTTCGACTGCAGCGGCCCGATGAAGTGCCATTCGAGATCGCGTCGCAGATCGGCGAGCGCATCGATCTTGTCGATCGATTCCTGCACGTAGTTCTCGCCGAATGCGTGCTGGCCGGCCGCATGCGCGGCGCGCACCGCATCGGCGGGAAACGTTTTCGACACGGCGAGCAGCGTGATGGTGGCGGGATCGCGGCCGGCCGCGCGGGCGGCGTCGGCGATGCGGCGATGAACGGAATCCAGGCGGGCGGCGATATCTGACATGACGGGCACGAAATCGGGCGCGCCGCATACAGGCGGCGCTTCGATTCGCATTATACGGACGGGGCGCGGGGCGCTTCCTGCGGTTTTCGCCCGGGCGCGACGGGAGAACCGGCGCTCAGCCATACAGCAGGTGCTCGACGAGCTGGATCCAGTGCACGACCGGAATCGGCGTGCCGCTTTGCAGGTGTGCGATGCAGCCGACGTTGCCCGACACGATCATCTGCGGCTCGAGCGCCTGCAGCTTCGCGAGCTTCTGCTTGCGCAGGCGGTATGACAGCGACGGCTGCGTCAGCGAATAGGTGCCGGCGGAGCCGCAGCACAGATGACTGTCGGCGGGCAGGCGCACGTCGATGCCGAGCGAATCCAGCAGCCGCTCGACCTTGCCGCGCGATTGCTGGCCGTGCTGCAACGTGCACGGCGGATGGTAGGCGACGGTATGGATCGCGCGACGCTGCGCGAGCGTCGCGAGCTCGGCTTCGAATGCGAGCAGCACGTCGGAGATGTCGCGCGTCAGCGCGACGACGCGCCGGGCTTTTTCCGCGTAGGCCGGATCGTCGCGCAGCAGGTGCGCATATTCGAGCACGGTCGCGCCGCAGCCGGACGCGTTCATCACGATCGCCTCGGCGCCCTGCTCGATGTACGGCCACCATGCGTCGATGTTGCGGCGTGCGTCGTCGAGCGCTTCGTCGTGATAGTTGAGATGCAGCCGGATCGCGCCGCAACAGCCGGCGTCGGACGCGATGAGGGTTTCCACGCCGAGGGCGTCGAGCACGCGCGCGGTCGCGATGTTGATGTTCGGCAGCATCGACGGCTGCACGCAGCCGGCCAGCATCAGCATCTTGCGCGCATGCGTGCGCTGCGGCCAGTCGAGCAGCCGCGTGCGCGGCGGCACCTTGTCCCGCAGGCGCCGCGGCAGCAGCCGGCGCACATGCTGGCCGATCCGCATGACCGGCGAAAACAGCGCGCTGTTCGGCACGAAGCTCGCGAGCGCGCGGCGCATGAGTTGCTGCGCCGCCGGGCGCGGAACCTGCGTTTCGACATGCTTGCGGCCGATCTCGACGAGGCGGCCGTATTCGACACCCGACGGACAGGTGGTCTCGCAGCTGCGGCACGTGAGGCAACGGTCGAGGTGCTGCTGCGTGCTGCGCGTCACGGATGCGCCTTCGACCATCTGCTTGATCAGATAGATACGCCCGCGCGGGCCGTCCAGTTCGTCGCCGAGCAACTGGTAGGTCGGGCACGTCGCGGTGCAGAACCCGCAATGCACGCACTTGCGCAGGATGGCGTCGGCTTCGTCGCCGTCGGGCGTATTGCGGATGAAATCGGCGAGGTTCGTTTGCATCAAGCCCTCAAAGATCGA
The DNA here is from genome assembly GCF_018375725.1 of Burkholderia sp. Classification (GTDB taxonomy): domain Bacteria; phylum Pseudomonadota; class Gammaproteobacteria; order Burkholderiales; family Burkholderiaceae; genus Burkholderia. The sequence continues at coordinate 10,574 of NZ_JAHACR010000081.1, forward strand.
CGTAGAGCCGTCCGCGATTGATGACCCGCGCCGGATCGAACGCAGCCTTCAGGCCGCGGTGGATTTTCATCAGCGGCGCGGGCAGCGGCGTGAACACGCCGGCGCTGCGGTCATACGATTCACCCGCGCGGAACAGCGTCGCGTGGCCGCCCGCCTGCTTCGCGCTAATGCGTACGGTCTGCGCGTCGGCATCGGTGATCCACCAGCGCTGCGCGCCTCCCCATTCCATCAGCTGCGTGCCCGGCAGATTCAGCGGCTCGGTGATCGATGGCATCGACAGGCGCCAGAGCGCGAAGCCGGGCGGGATGCCGCCGAAGAACGGATCGGTCTGCTCGCGCAGGCCGGTCCAGAAACGCTCGGCCTCGACCGCATCGACGACTTCGCCGCCGAGCACGGTCTTCGCGGCCTTGACCGCGGCTTCGGCGCCAGACAGGCGCAGCACGAGCGTGCCGTTGCGCCACGCGCTCGCGCTGACGGGCAGCGGGTGTCCGCCCCATTCGTTGAGCTTGCGCACGGCGTCGGTCGCACTCATTTCGAATTTCAGGGTGACTTCGGCGACGGGCATCGGCAGCACCTTGATCGATAGTTCGAGCATCAGCCCGAGCGTGCCCAGCGAACCGGCCATCAGCCGCGATACGTCATAGCCCGCCACATTCTTCACGACCTGGCCGCCGAACCGCAGCACTTCGCCGCGGCCGTTCATCAGCGTGACACCCAGCACGAAATCGCGCGGCGCGCCGGCCGATGCGCGGCGCGGGCCGGCGAGGCCGGCTGCGACGCAACCGCCGACCGTCGCCGTGCGCCCGAAATGCGGCGGTTCGAACGGCAGCATCTGGTTGCACTCGGCGAGAACCGTTTCCAGCTGCGTGAGCGGCGTGCCGGCGCGCACCGTCACGACGAGTTCGGCCGGATCGTATGACACGATGCCGTGAAATGCACGGGTATCGAGAATCTCGCCTTCCAGCGTCTGGCCGTACCAGTCCTTGGTGCCGCCGCCGCGCAGCCGCAGCGCGTGGCCGTCGGCGCTGGCGGCGCGGATGCGTTCGGCCCATCCGGCGACGATGTCGTCCTCTTCCATGATCGCTTGTTGTCTCGTGTCGTTGTCCGGTCGATTGTACCGGGGTGACGCGAACGCACATCGCGACTATCCCTAATCGGATCGCCGATGGCATGCGCGGCTGTTGCCACAACGGATCAGGCTGCGCGAACGACGATGGGAGCGAACCGCGCCGAGGATCGGCGCGGCGCATTCAGAAGCGCGGAATATCGGGATGCGGCAGGAGCCCGCCGCGCACATGCTGCCGGCCGTATTCGGCGCAGCGGGCCCGGGTGGGAATCCCCTTGTCCGGGTTGAGGAGACCGGGCGGGTCGAAGGCGCGCTTGACCGCGAAGAACGCGTCGCGCTCCTGCTGAGAGAACTGCACGCACATCGAATTGAGCTTCTCGATGCCGACGCCGTGCTCGCCCGTGACGGTGCCGCCGAGTTCCACGCAGCACTCGAGGATCTCCGCGCCGAACAGTTCCGCGCGATGCAGCTCGTCGGGATCGTTCGCGTTGTAGAGGATCAGCGGATGCATGTTGCCGTCGCCCGCGTGGAACACGTTGATGCAGCGCAGGCCGTAGCGGGTTTCCATCTCTTCGATGCGGGCGAGCAGCGGCCCGATCGCGCGGCGCGGCACGGTGCCGTCCATGCAGTAATAGTCGGGGGAGATCCGGCCGGCGGCGGGGAACGCGTTCTTCCGGCCGGACCAGAAGCGCAGCCGCTCGCTTTCGTTGCGCGACACCTGGATGCGCGTGGCGCCGTGCTCGCGCAGCACCGCGGTCATGCGGACGATTTCCTCGGCGACTTCCTCCGGCGTGCCGTCCGATTCGCACAGCAGGATCGCCGCGGCGTCGAGATCGTAGCCCGCGTGCGTGAACGACTCGACCGCCTGCGTCGCGGGCTTGTCCATCATCTCGAGCCCGGCCGGGATGATCCCCGACGCGATGATGGCCGCGACCGCCTCGCCGCCCTTGATCACGTCGTCGAAGCTCGCCATCACGAGCTGGGCGGATTGCGGCTTCGGAATCAGCCTGACCGTGACCTCGGTGACGATCACGAACATGCCTTCGCTGCCGATCGTCACCGCGAGCAGGTCGAGGCCGGGCGAGTCGAGCGCGAGCGAGCCGAATTCGACGATCTCGCCGTCGATCGTCACCGCGCGGACGCGCATGACGTTGTGGACGGTCAGCCCGTACTTGAGACAATGGACGCCGCCGGAATTCTCGGCGACGTTGCCGCCGATCGTACAGGCGATCTGCGACGACGGATCGGGCGCGTAATAGAGCCCGTACGGCGCGGCGGCGTCGGAGATCGCGAGGTTGCGCACGCCGGGCTGCACGGTGGCGGTGCGCGCGTACGGATCGACTTCGATCACGCGCGTGAAGCGGGCGAGCGACAGCACGACGCCGCGCTCGATCGGCAGCGCGCCGCCGGACAGGCTCGTGCCCGCGCCGCGCGGCACGATCGGGATGTCCATCCGCCGGCAGATCTGCACGATGCGCTGCACCTGCGATTCGGTCTCGGGCAGCGCGACCGCGAGCGGCAGGCGCCGGTACGCGGACAGCCCGTCGCACTCGTAGGGCGCGGTGTCTTCGTCGCGATAAAGCAGGCAGTGCATCGGCAGCACGGCCATCAGCGCCTGCACCACTTCACGCTGGCGCTGCGCACGCATCTCGGCAGACAGATCGGCGGGGGCGTTCATCTCTTCTCCTGCGTGGACGCAGCGCTCGGCTCAGTACTTCAGCACGTGAAAATCTTGCCGGGATTCATCAGGTTGCGCGGATCGAGCGCGAGCTTGATCGCGCGCATCGTATCGATCGCGTTGTCGCCATGCTCCTTCGGCAGGAAACGCATCTTGTGCAGGCCGACGCCGTGTTCGCCCGTGCAGGTGCCGCCCATGCGCAGCGCGCGCTCGACGATGCGCTCGTTGATCTGCTCCGCTTCCTCGAGTTCCTCGGGCTTCGCGGGATCGATCAGGATCGCGACGTGGAAATTGCCGTCGCCGACGTGTCCGACGATCGGGCAGGGCAGCGACGAGGCGCGCAGGTCGGCCTCGGTTTCCTCGACGCAGGCGGCGAGTTGCGAGATCGGCACGCAGACGTCGGTCGTCACCGCGCGGCAGCCCGGCTTCAGCTGCAGCATCGCGAAGAATGCATTGTGCCGCGCGGCCCACAGTCGGCTGCGATCCTCCGGACGGGTCGCCCATTCGAAGCCCTGGCCGTGATTCTGCCCCGCGAGCGCCTCGACGAGTTCGGCCTGCTCCTTCACGCCGGCTTCGGTGCCGTGAAATTCGAAGAACAGCGTCGGCGCTTCGGCGAGCGTCATGTTCGAGTGGCGGTTGATCGAGTGGACGGCGAGCGAATCGACGAATTCGACGCGTGCGATCGGCACGCCCATCTGGATCGTCTCGATCACGGTGCGAACGGCGTCGCCCATCGTCGGGAACGCGCAGATCGCGGCCGACACGGCTTCGGGCAGCGGATGCAGGCGCAGCGTGATCTCGGTGATGACGCCGAGGGTGCCTTCGGAGCCGACGAACAGGCGGGTCAGATCGTAGCCGGCCGACGACTTGCGTGCGCGCGAGCCGGTCTTCACGACGCGGCCGTCGGCGAGCACGGCGGTCAGGCCGAGCACGTTTTCGCGCATCGTGCCGTAGCGCACGGCGTTGGTACCGGACGCGCGCGTCGCCGTCATGCCGCCGATGCTCGCGTCCGCGCCTGGATCGATCGGGAAGAACAGGCCCGTGTCGCGCAGCGCTTCGTTGAGCGCCTTGCGGGTGATGCCGGGCTCGACCGT
>NZ_JAHACR010000082.1 GCF_018375725.1 Burkholderia sp.
CGCGATCGCCGACAGCGGCACCATCGTCGCTTTCGATGTCGACACGGCCGCGCCCGACGACGCGCTCGACTTGCCGCTCGACGCGATGGAATTGAGCGCCTGGTTGCGCGCCGAATCGGTCGCGATTGCCGCGGCGCTCTGCGTCGCGGTGCCGGCCGTCGACACGCCGGCCTTCGTCGCCACGTAGGTGCCCGCGGCCGCGTTGGTCGTCTGGGTTCCGTTTGCGCTGCCGCCCGAGGTGCTGATCCAGACCTGGTTCAGCATGTCGGGGCTCTGCCAGTACTTCGGCGCGACTTCCATCACGACGTGGTACTGGTTCAGCGGGTTGTAGATCGTCGACACCTGCCGCTGGCCGAATGCGTCGTACAGCGTGTTGTCGATCTGCGCCGGCTTGATGCCGAGCCGCGCGGCGGTCGCGCGGTCGATCGTCACCATCGCCTCGAGGCCGCCTTGCTGCTGGTCGGAGTTCACGTCGGTCAGCTCGGCGCGCTTTTGCAGCGCGTCGGTCAGCAGCGGCGCCCACTTGTACAGCTCCGCGCTGGAATCGCCGAGCAGCGTGAACTGGTACTGCGCATTGCTCTGCCGGCCGCCGACACGGATGTCCTGCGCGGCCTGCAGGAAGGTGCGCGCGCCCGCGACGTCGGCGAGCGGCCGGCGCAGCTGCTGGATCACCTGGTCAGCCGACAGCGCGCGCTCCGAGCGGTCCTTCAGCGAGACGAACATGAAGCCCGAGTTGGTCTGCGCGCCGCCCGTGAAGCCGGCGACGCTCTTCACGTTCGGGTTCGCCTGCACGATGCGCATCATCTCGGCGAATTTCAGCTTCATGGCCTGGAACGAGGTGCTCTGGTCGGCCTGGATGCCGCCGATCATCAGCCCCGTGTCCTGCTGCGGGAAGAAGCCTTTCGGCACGACGACATACAGATAGACGTTCAGCCCGATCGTCGCGACGAGGGTCAGCAGGATCAGCCGCGGATGGCGCAGCGCCCACGACAGCGACCGCGCGTAGCCGTGCTGCATCGACGCGAAGCAGCGTTCGAGCCAGCGTGCGAGGCGGCCTTCGCCGCGCGTGCCGTGCGTTTCCGGCAGCAGGCGCGCGCACATCATCGGCGTGACGGTCAGCGACACGGCGAGCGACACCGCGATCGCGAGCGACAGCGTCAGCGCGAATTCGCGGAACAGCCGCCCGACGATGCCGCCCATCAGCAGGATCGGCAGGAACACCGCGACGAGCGACAGGCTCATCGACAGCACCGTGAAGCCGACCTCGCGTGCGCCGTCGAAGGCAGCCTGCAGCCGCGGCGTGCCGTTCTCGATATGGCGCGCGATGTTTTCGAGCACGACGATCGCGTCGTCGACGACAAAGCCGGTCGCGACGATCAGCGCCATCAGCGACAGGTTGTCGATCGAGAAGCCGAGCAGGTACATCGCGCCGAACGTGCCGACGATCGAGATCGGCACTGCGACGCTCGGAATCAGGGTCGCGCGCCAGTTGCGCAGGAACAGGAACACGACCATCACGACGAGGCCGACCGCGATCAGCAGCGTGTGCTCGGTGTCCCGCAGCGACGCGCGGATCGTGGTCGAGCGGTCGAGCACCGGCGTCACCGCGATATCGGCCGGCAGCGCCGCGGTGAGTTGCGGCAGCGCCGCGCGCACGCGGTCGATCGTCTCGATGATGTTCGCGCCGGGCGAGCGATAGAGGATCACGAGCACCGCGCGCTTGCCGTTCGCGAGGCCGAGGTTGCGCAGGTCCTCGACCGAATCGACGACCTCGGACAAATCGGACAGCCGCACCGCGGCACCGTTGCGGTAGGCGACGACGAGGTCGCGATACTGCGACGCCTGCGATGCCTGGTCGTTCGTATAGAGCTGGAAGCGCTGCGGACCGAACTCGATCGAACCCTTCGGGCTGTTCGCGTTCGCCGAGGCGAGCGCCGCACGCACGTCCTCGAGCCCGATCCCGTAATGGAACAGCGCCTGCGGCTCCAGCTCGACGCGCACCGCCGGGTTCGCCGAACCGCTGACGGATACCTGGCCGATGCCCTGAATCTGCGACAGCGACTGCTGCAGCACGGTCGATGCCGCGTCGTACAGCCGGGCCGGCGACGCGGTGTCCGACGTCAGCGACACGACCATGATCGGCGAGTCGGCCGGATTGACCTTGCGGTACGTCGGGTTGCTCTTCAGCGCGGCGGGCAGGTCCGCGCGCGCGGCGTTGATCGCCGCCTGCACGTCGCGCGCGGCGCCGTCGATATCGCGGTTCAGCCCGAACTGCAGGATGATCCGCGAATTGCCGACCGTGCTGGTCGACGTCATTTCGCTGACGTCGGCGATCGAGCCGAGGTGCCGCTCGAGCGGGCTCGTCACGCTGGTCGCGACCGTCTCCGGGCTGGCGCCGGGCAGCGACGCCTGCACTGAAATCGTCGGGAAGTCGACCTGCGGCAGCGGCGACACCGGCAGCCTGATGAACGCGAACAGGCCCGCGAGCGCGACGCCGAGCGCGAGCAGCGTGGTCGCGACGGGGCGGGTGATGAAGGGGCGCGACAGGTTCATTTACGCTTCCGTGTGCGGGCCGGCGGCGCGGCCGGAACGCTCGAACCAGCCGCGCACGCGGCGGGCGAGCGCGTCGAAGCCGAGGTAGATCACGGGCGTCGTAAACAGCGTCAGCACCTGCGACACGATCAGGCCGCCGGCGATCGCGATACCGAGCGGCTGGCGCAGCTCGGAACCCGCGCCGGAGCCGACGATCAGCGGCACCGCGCCGAGCAGCGCGGCGAGCGTCGTCATCAGGATCGGCCGGAAGCGCAGCAGGCACGCCTGATAGATCGCCTCGCGCGGCGGCTTGCCTTCGACGCGTTCCGCCTCGAGCGCGAAGTCGATCATCATGATCGCGTTCTTCTTCACGATGCCGATCAGCAGCACGATGCCGATGATGCCGATGATGTCGAGGTCGTGCCCGGTGATCATCAGTGCGAGCAGCGCGCCGACGCCCGCCGACGGCAGCGTCGACAGGATCGTGATCGGATGGATGTAGCTCTCGTACAGCACGCCGAGCACGATGTACATCGTGACGATCGCCGCGAGGATCAGGAACAGCTGGTTCGACAGCGACGCCTGGAACGCGAGCGCCGCGCCCTGGTAGCGCGTCTGGAACGACGCGGGCAGGGCGATGTCACGCTCGGCCGCGTCGATCGCCTTGACGGCCTCGCCGAGCGACGCGCCCGGCGCGAGGTTGAACGAGATCGTCGTCGACGGGAACTGCGAGACGTGCGACACGAGCAGCGGCGACGGCCGTTCGTGGAACGTCGCGATCGACGCCAGCTGCACCTGTCCGCCGCCCGCGGACGGCAGGTAGATGTCGTTCAGCGACTGCGTGTAGTGCTGCATCTGCGGCTCGGATTCGAGGATCACGCGGTACTGGTTCGACTGTGTGAAGATCGTCGACACGATGCGCTGGCCGAACGCGTCGTACAGCGCGTTGTCGACGGTCGCGGGCGTGATGCCGAAGCGCGCGGCGCTCGCGCGGTCGATCTCGACGTAGACCGACTGGCCGCCATGCTGCAGGTCGGTCGCGACATCGGCGAGCGACGGTTCCTGCCTGAGCCGCGACACGAGCTTCGGCACCCAGGTCTCGAATTCGTCGTTGTTCGGGCTCGTCAGCATGAACTGGTACTGCGTCGGGCTGACCGTCGAGTCGATCGTCAGATCCTGCACCGGCTGCATGTAGAGCGAGATGCCGGGCACGTGCGATACGCGCTGCTGCAGATCGCGGATGATCTCGGCCGCGGTCCTGTTGCGCGCGTCGCGCGCTTTCAGGTTGATCAGCATCCGGCCGCTGTTGAGCGTGATGTTGGTGCCGTCGACGCCGATGAACGAGGTCAGGCTTTCGACGTTCGGATCCTTCAGGATCTCTGTCGCCAGCCGCTGCTGGCGTTCGGCCATCGCGCCGTAGGAGATCGACTGCGGCGCCTGCGTGATCGCCTGGAGCACGCCGGTGTCCTGCGACGGGAAGAAGCCCTTCGGGATCATCACGTACAGCACGCCCGTCAGCACGAGCGTCAGCACCGCGACCACCAGTGTCGCGCGCTGCCGGTTCAGCACCCATTCGAGCGCGACGGCGTAGCGGGCGATCACCCAGTCGATGGCCTGGTGCACGCGCGCCTCGAAGCGGTGGCTTTCCGGCGGCGGCGAGTGGCGCAGCAGCTTCGCGCACATCATCGGCACGAGCGTGAGCGACACGACCGCCGAGATCACGATCGTCACCGCGAGCGTGATCGCGAATTCGTGGAACAGGCGGCCGACCACGTCGCCCATGAAGAGCAGCGGGATCAGCACCGCGATCAGCGAGACCGTCAGCGAGATGATCGTGAAGCCGATCTGCTTCGAGCCCTTCAGCGCGGCTTCGAGCGCCGAATCGCCCTCCTCGACGTAGCGCGCGATGTTCTCGATCATCACGATCGCGTCGTCGACGACGAAGCCGGTCGCGATCGTCAATGCCATCAGCGACAGGTTGTTCAGCGAGAAGCCCGCGAGATACATCACCGCGAGCGTGCCGATCAGCGACAACGGCACCGACAGGCTCGGGATGATCGTCGCGTAGACGTTCGCGAGGAACAGATACATCACCAGCACGACGAGCGCGACCGCGAGCACCAGCTCAAACTGCACGTCGTGCACCGCCGCGCGGATCATCGTCGTGCGGTCGGTGACGACGCGCACGTCGAGCGCGGCCGGCAGCGATTCCTGCAGTTTCGGCAGCAGCGCCTTGATGCTGTCGACGGTCTGGATCACGTTTGCGCCCGGCTGGCGCTGCACGTTGAGGATGATCGCGGGCGACGCGTCGACCCACGCGCCGAGCCGGGTGTTCTCCGACCCGGCGACGATCTTCGCGACGTCGGTGAGCATGACCGGCCGGCCGTTCTTGTACGCGACCACGGCGCTCTGGTACTGGTCGGCGCTCGTCAGCTGGTCGTTCGCGTTGATCGTGTACGCGCGCGTCGGGCCGTCGAAGTTGCCCTTCGGCGTGTTGACGTTCAGGTTCGAGATCGTCGTGCGCAGGTCGTCGAGGTTCATGCCGTACTGCGCGAGCGCGGTCGGGTTCGCCTGGATCCGCACGGCCGGGCGGTTGCCGCCCGACAGGCTGACGAGACCGACGCCCGCGACCTGGGAAATCTTCATCGCGAGCCGCGTATCGGCCAGATCCTGCACCTGCGTGAGCGGCAGCGTTTTCGACGTGACGGCGAGCGTCAGCACCGGCGCGTCGGCCGGGTTGACCTTCGCGTAGATCGGCGGCGCGGGCAGGTCGGACGGCAGCAGGTTGCCCGCCGCGTTGATCGCGGCCTGCACTTCCTGCTCGGCGACATCGAGCGGCAGATCGAGCGCGAACTGCAGCGTGATCACCGACGAGCCCGCCGAGCTTTGCGACGACATCTGGTTCAGCGACGGCATCTGCCCGAACTGCCGTTCGAGCGGGGCCGTCACCGAGGAGGTCATGACTTCGGGGCTGGCGCCGGGATAGAAGGTCTGCACCTGGATGGTCGGGTAGTCGACCTGGGGCAGTGCGGCGAGCGGCAGGAAGCGCAGCGCGACGAGGCCGGCCAGCATGATCGCCGCCATCAGGAGGGCGGTGCCGACCGGCCGGAGAATGAAGACGCGGGACGGATTCATCGACGATCCCGCGCGTTACTGTGCCGGCGTGTGCGACGCGCCCGCCTGGTGGCGGCCGTGGTGTCCGCCCTTGGCACCGGCCGGACCTTGTGCCTTCTCGGCCGGGATCGTGACTTTCGCGCCTTCGCGCAGGCGGTCCGAGCCGTCCGTGACGACGCGCTCGCCGACCGCGATGCCCTCGGCGATACTGGTGCGCTCGCCGTCGACCGGGCCCGTCCTGACCTTGCGCACGGTCACCGTGTTGTCCGGTTTCACGATGTAGACGTACTGTCCGAGCGAGCCTGTCAGCACCGCGGCGGTGGGCACGATCGTCGCGTCGTGAAGGGTGTCGACGAGCAGCCGCGCGTTGACGAACTGATTCGGGAACAGCAGCCCGTCCTTGTTCGCGAAGGTCGCGCGCAGCTTGACCGTGCCGGTCGACGTGTCGATCTGGTTGTCGAGCGTCTCGAGCGCGCCGGTCTCGAGCGACACCGTGTTGTTGCGGTTGTACGCGGTGACCGACAACTGCCGGCCTGCGTTGACCTGCTTGAGGATCTGCGGCAGGTTGTCTTCGGACGTCGTGAAGATCACGCTGATCGGCTGGATCTGCGTGATGACGACGAGGCCGTTCGTGTCGGACGGCGTGACATAGTTGCCGGCGTCGACCTGGCGCAAGCCGACGCGCCCCGACACCGGTGCGGTGATGCGTGCGTAGGCGAGATTCAGCTTGGCCGAGTCGATCGCCGCCTGGTCGGTCTTCACCGTTCCTTCGTACTGCCTGACGAGCGATGCCTGCGTGTCGTAGGTCTGCCGTGCGATCGAATCCTGTTCGAGCAGCGTCTGGTAGCGTTTCAGGTCGAGATGCGCATTGGCGAGCAGCGCCTGGTCGCGCGTGAGGGCGCCCTCGGCATTCGCCAGCGTGTTCTGGTACGGACGCGGATCGATCTGCGCGAGCACGTCGCCTTTTTTGACGAGCTGGCCTTCGCGGAACGCGACCGATTGCAGATAGCCGGACAGCTGCGTCCTGACGGTCACGTTCGCGAGCGGCGTCACCGTGCCGAGCGCGGACAGCACGACCGGCATGTCGCCGCGCACCGCGGCCGCGACCTGCACCGGCTGCGGCAGGTTGGCCATCGCGGCGGGGCCGCCGCGGCCGCTGCGGCCGTGGTGGCCGCCGCCGGCGCTCGCGCCGGACTGCCCCGATGCCGTGCCGCTCCACGGATGCCACCACAGCAGTCCGCCCGCCACGGCGAGCGCGATCGTACCGAGCAGAACCTTGCGGCGTGGTCGCGGCGCGGCAGGCGAGGGGGATGCAGGGTGCTGCGTGTCAGGCGTGGGCTTGTGCTGGTTGTCCATCAGTCGTGTCTGGATGACGGCGCGGCGTGCCGTGAGGCGGCCTGCGCATGTGCATGCGGCATCGGGAAGACCGGCCCGGTCTCCGAGCCGCGCGGGAAAAGAGCGGCGCGCACCGCTGGCACGATGCGACGATGGGCATGATGCTACGGCCCGTCCCCGTTACAGTCCAGCGCGCTATCTTTCCGCGGGTTACGGATGCAACAGGACGGGGCGTCAGGCGCTGTGGCGCGGCGCGGGCGTGCCGCCGATCTCGCGGGTGATCTTCACGATGCATTCCTGCAGCGCCGGCACGACATGGTCGACGAGCCATTCGGGCGGGCACTGTTGGGACGCGCCGCCGCAATTGACCGAGTAGCGCTGGCCGGACGGCCCGACGAAACCCGCGGCGACGGCGTTCAGCCCGTCGTGCCATTCGCCGATCGCGATCGAGTGGCCGGTGCGCTCGGCTTCGTCGAGCGCCGGGTAGAGTCGTGCGCAGATATACGGCCACTCGTCGCCGGCGGCGGCCTGCAGCGCGCCGATCAATTTTTTGCGCTCGTCCTCCTCGAGTGCGGCGAGATAGGCGCGGCCCACCGCGGTGCGGGCGATGTCCATCCGCGAGCCGATTTCGAGACGCGTGACGAGCACCGCCGAGCGCGGCCGGACGACGTCGATCGCGACCATGTCGAGCCGGTCGCGCACCGCGAGGTGCACGGACAGCGACGTGCGCTCGGCCAGCGCGATCATGAACGGCCGCGAGCGTGCGCGGATGTCGAAGTTGCGCAGGAAGCCGTGACTCAGTTCGAGCACCGACGCGGTGAGCACGAAGCGTTCGCTGTCCGGCAGCTGGAACAGGAATCCGGCGCTGACGAGTGTGGCGGTAATCCGCGACACCGTTGGCTTCGGGATCCCGGTCAGCTCGGTCAGCTCGCGGTTGCTCACCGGGGCATCGGCGGCGGCGATGCGCCGCAGGACCGCGAGCCCGCGCGCCAGCGCGGTGACCTCATCGGGAGACGACTCGCGGTCGCGGGGTGCGGAGGGGGGCACGATGGTCGACACGATCAGCTCTCTTCTTTTCCGAAACTCGATTTCAATTTTGTTGATATTGTATGATGATTGACAGGAATGCGTGTTATCGATGGAATTTGTTCATTACATGCGACTTTACGGGTTCACCCTTGGTTTATTAGGAAAACACTGAGCTTTCAATGATGTAAACCCTTTCGATTCGCGCAAATACCGCTTGACTTGCCAATCGGAAACGGAAAAAATGTCTCACGTTTTCGAAACATCGTTTCGGAGTTTAGCCGGTAACGTTGTTTCATGCAGTCTCTCAGGTTCTAGCACGGCCCTCGGAATGGCTAGAACTTTTTTAGCGCCACGGTATCCGTGGCGCTTTTTTTTGTCCGTTCCGTTCGCCGCGTATTATCGCCGCCCTTTGTCTGCCCCCGGCGCGTGATCCCGGCCGCCTGTCGCATGTAAACAGCGTGCTTCGCCGACGAACGTGAAGAACCCAGAAAAAACGCGACGCCCTGAGAAGGGCGTCGCGCGGCAGACGGCCCGGGGCCGGCGTGTCGGAGGGGATCGGGCGGGCCTGCCGCCATCGGCGGTCAGGCCTTCGCGAGCCTGATGGTCGTCGGTTCGGCTGTCAGGTAGCCGACGCTTGCGCCGAAGCGATCCTTGTAGTTCGCGCGCACGAGCGGATCGAGGGTCGCCTTGACCTTGTCGTGCAGCGGCGATTCCCAGTCGCCCGCGTGCTGGAAGTTGCTCATCACGTAGGTCCAGCCATGGATCTCGTCGACCGCATGCAGGCCCGTCGATTCCGCGCCGGCCGGGCAGGACAGCACGCGCGCCAGCGAATGGGTGTCGACGTTGTATGCCCACAGAAAGTTGTTCACGTGCATCCCCGAATCCTCGCCGATGAACAGCGTGCGCAGCGTTTCCGAGAATTTCAGGTTGTCCGGGTTGGCGATCCGGTCGGGGTTCGCGAGGTTGCCGAGTGCGTCCGCCGCGGCGAGGTCCTCGCCCACCAGCGCGTCCGGTGCGCGCATGTCGACCGGCACCCAGTCGCTGTCGATCGCGGCGCCCGACGTGTCGCGCTGGCCGCCCTTCAGGTTCAGCGCATAGACGGCGCCGGACGCGATTTTCCTGTCGAGCGCGACATCGCGCGACACCGCATTGCCCTTGACCATCGACGTCTCGATCCGCGACATCGCCGTATAGACGATCTTGTCCTTCGCGTTCACGGTCGTGCCTTCGAGCTTCGTGAACGCCATGCTGCCGCCGATCAGCGCCGCATAGCGGTGCGTTTCGAGGAACGCGGCCGCTTTTTCCATGCCCGGCTTCACGCGGATCCAGTTGAACTTGCCGCCGAAGTGGATCTTCGTGAAGCTCGCATCGGCCGGATCGGTCGTCACGAGATCCATGATGTCCGACGCCTTCAGCGTGTTCGCGAGCGCCTCGATCTCGTCGCTCGTCGCATAGCCGATCCTGATCCACGTCAGCGTCGCGGAACCGGCGCCGGACGATGACGTCTGCGTCCATTTCGCGACGTAGAGCGTGCCCGCCGACAGGTCGGCCGGCTTGTCCGCGACGAACATGAAAAGGCCGCCATTGGTCGCGTCGTCGCCCATCATCACGGTGCGCTGGTCCGGCAGCACCTGGATCAGCTCGTGCGAGATGCGGCCCAGGCAATAGTGCTTCTTCACCGTGCCGGTGCCGTCCGGGTTGACGGTGATTTCGGGCAGGTGACCGTAGTGGTACGGGTTCGCCGTCGTTTCGTCGCCGAACGTGTTCCGGCTGAATGCCTTGAACTGCGCGTCGGTCGCGGCCTTCGTCGCGTCCGGTTCGTATTCCTCGCTCGACAGGTGCGTGCCCCACGGCGACAGGCTTGCGCCGCAGGTGATCCACAGGCCGTGCGCCTTCGAGGTATCGACGTTGTGGTATTTCACGAGCTTGAGCGCACCCGTCGCCGGATCCTGGTCGAGCGTCAGCACCGCGATCGGCGACGGCAACTGGCCATATTGCGACGCGTTCGCCTGGTCGCGTGTCGTGTATTCGAACTGCACGACCGCGAACACCGTGTTGCCCTTGACGCCTGCGACGCTTGCATTCTTCAGCGTAAGCAGCGAGCTGCCGTCCGGGCAGTCCGAATAGAACTGGCGCGCTTTGCCCGCGACCGAACGGTCGATGATCGGCTGGTTGGCGATGTCGTAATAACCGCCCGCGAGGATCGTGCCGCCTTTGCCGTCGGGCACCCAGTCTCCCGTCACGAAGAACGGACGGTACGCGAGCTTGAATTGGCGCGCCGTGCCGTCGGAGAAGGACACCGACAGCGTCGAGCCGACCGTCGTGGTGGCCATCGCGGCAGCGTTGTCGAGCGTGGGCGCGGCAATTGCCGAGAACGTCGCTGCGGTGAACGTGGCGGCGGGCGTCGCGGCGACGCTGTCGCTGCCGCCGCAGCCGGTCAGGATCGCGGGCAGGGCAAGGCCGGAAAGCGGGAGCATCGGTGCGCCGGCGAGAATCTTCAGTGCCTGGCGACGAGAAGCATTGGGCAACGCGGGCATGGGGTGTCCAGTTTCGGTGGAGTGGGAAATCGCCCTCGCGTCGTGCGCGGATGGCAAACGAGGCGAAGGCGAATTGAAAACTGGACGGAAGTTTATGGGCGCTCGATGAAAGTTTTTTGAATTGATGTTGTATGGATTGACCGGCCGGAACGACGGACGGCCCGGCGGGTCAATCGCGCTCGGGTGTCGCCGAGATCCGGTGGATCGACAGATCGGCGCCGTCGAATTCCGATTCACGGTCGAGGCGCAGGCCGACGGTCGCCTTCAGCACGCCGTAGACGGCCGTGCCGCCGACGAGTGCGATCGCGATGCCGCCGAGCGTGCCGAGCAGTTGCGACATGAAGGAGACGCCGCCGAGGCCGCCGAGCGCGGGCAGCCCGAACACGCCGGCGGCGAGCCCGCCGAGCGCGCCGCACATGCCATGCAGCGGCCAGACGCCGAGCACGTCGTCGATGCGCCACTTGTTCTGCACGCACGTGAACATCGCGACAAACAGCGCGCCGTCTGCCGCGCCCGTCACTAGGGCGCCGATCGGGTGCATCACGTCGGAGCCCGCGCAGACCGCGACGAGCCCCGCGAGCGGGCCGTTGTAGGTAAAGCCCGGATCGTTGCGTCCGGCGAGCCAGGCGGCGAGCGTGCCGCCGACCATCGCCATCAGCGAGTTGACGGCGACGAGGCCGCTGATCTTGTCGAGCGTTTGCGCGCTCATCACGTTGAAGCCGAACCAGCCGACCGCCAGCACCCACGCGCCGAGCGCGAGGAACGGGATGTTCGACGGCGGATGCGCGGCGATGCGGCCGTCGTTGCCGTAGCGGCCATGCCGTGCGCCGAGCAGCAGCACGGCGGGCAGCGCGACCCAGCCGCCGAACGCGTGCACGACGACCGACCCGGCGAAGTCGTGGAACGGCGCGCCGAACGCGTGCGTGAGCCATGCTTGGACGCCGAAGCGTTCGTTCCACGCGATGCCTTCGACGAACGGATAGATGAAGCCGACGAGGATCAGCGTCGCGACCAGTTGCGGATGAAATTTCGCGCGCTCGGCGATGCCGCCGGAGATGATCGCCGGAATCGCCGCGGCAAACGTCAGCAGGAAGAAGAAGCGCACCAGCGCGTAGCCGCTGTGCTGGGACAGCGTGCCGATGTCGTCGAAGAATTCGACGCCGTACGCAATCATATAGCCGATGAAGAAATACGCGATGGTCGATACCGAGAAGTCGACCAGGATCTTGACGAGCGCATTGACCTGGTTCTTCCGGCGCACCGTGCCGAGTTCGAGAAACGCGAAGCCCGCGTGCATCGCGAGCACCATGACGGCGCCGATCAATAGAAACAGCGTATCGACGCCGGATTTCAAACCATCCATTCCAGGGTTTCCTTGCATCAAAAGATGCGCGTGGAATGCAAAAATCGAGCCAACTCGGTGAATGTCTGCCTGGGTTTGGTGCGAGGCGTGCTGTCGCGGGATGTCCGGCGCACGTTGACGATCCGTTTTCCACGGTGAAGAGGCGATTCGGCGTCCGGATGCACGCGGATGGTGCGGCGCGTGCCGATCTGGTGCGTGACGGGTGAGGCGCGGTGCATCGGGATGCACCGTCGTGGCGTGTCAGCGGGCGAACCGCGGGCGCGGGCGGCGCAGTTGCAGTGCGCGTGCCGACCAGTATGCCGCGACCGATGCGAGGCCGAGCGCGGCCAGCGCGATTGCGGCGACGCCGGCCGGCGTCGCGTCGGCGGCATCGGCGTGCAGGATGCCGCGCACGACGATCAGCGCTGCCGTCCAGAAGCCCACGATGGCCTGTGCCAGCAGGCGCGCGGAGGCGATCCGGCGCTCGCGGCCGGTCTTGTGCGCGCGCAGGCACAGGAACAGCGTCGCGGCCAGCAGGATGGCGAGGGCAATGAACCAGTTGACAAGAAAACTCATGGGCGGCGGTCGGGCAGTGACTCGTGGACAGAGCGGCCCACTGTAGAGCGGCCGTGCGCATTGTTGAATCAGACGAATCTGAAACTGAAGTCGGCTATCGCGCGGCATGCAGCGGGGCGCGGGCGGTATCGGCGGTATCATCGTCGTCAGTCCAATCGAAAGTCCGCGTGTTGTGCGGAGGGAGAATGCAGATGAACGTGACGAAAATACCGGCGTGCGGCGTGCGCATCGGCTCGCTGGCCGCGGCCGCCGCATGCGCGGTGATGCTGGCCGGATGCAACCAGCACGATGCGCAGGCGATGCAGCCCGACACGGCTGCAAGTGCGGCCGCGCATGTCGCGAAGCAGGCAACGCAGCAGCTCGACCAGGTCGCGAGCTTCGTCAATCAGCAGGTCAGCGTTGCGAAGGCGGGTGTCGCGTCAGCGGCGTCGGCCGTGCCGCCGCTGACCGCGAGCGGCGTCGTTGCCGCCGCGCAGGCGCAGATCGACGCCGCGGCTTCCGCGGTGATCGGCGAGGCCGCGTCCGAAGCCGGCGCGAAGCTCGCGGACGCCGGGCGCAAGCTCGAGCGATGGGGCCGGCCGAGCAACGAGCCTTCATCGGCCAGCAGCCGCTGACCCGGCGCTTGCATGGCCCGTTAAATGTAACTATCATGGTTGCAAATTGTCGCCGGCAGCCGTGCCCGGACCGGCGGCGCCGAGTGAGTAAGGAATGAATACCAGCAGCCGGTTCGCGTTTGCCGTCCACGTGCTTGCCTTGCTGTCGATGCAGAAAGGCGTGCCGCTGTCGTCCGACATCATCGCCGGCAGCGTCAATACGAATCCGGCATTGATTCGCCGGCTGCTGTCGATGCTGTCGGCGGCCGGGTTGACGACATCGCAACTCGGTGCGGGCGGCGGCGCGTTGCTCGTGCGTGAGCCGGACAGCATGACGCTGCTCGACGTGTACCGCGCGGTCGACGACGCGCAGCTGTTCGCGCTGCATCGGGAGGCGCCGAATCCGGCGTGTCTCGTGGGGCGGCATATCCAGGGCGTGCTGACGGGTTACATCGGTGACGCGCAGCGGGCGATGGAGGCGTCGCTCGCGACGCGCACGCTGGCCGACGTCACGGCTGACGTGCTGAATTCCGAGCAACTCAGGCAACAGGAAGCCGCCGCCGGTCGGTGACGGCGGCCGACAGCAGGGCAGGACGCCGGATCGGCGCGCATGCGGATCGCCGGCCGGTGGAACGGGGTGTGAAGCCCCATTTTTTTCGATCCTATATGTAATTAAAAAAGTTACATATTTTTCTTCCGGAGAATCGATATGACGCAACGCAACTTGAACATCGCGCTGTTCGGCGCCACCGGGATGATCGGCTCGCGCATTGCGGCGGAGGCGGCACGTCGCGGTCATCATGTGACCGCACTGTCGCGCCATCCCGTCGCCGGCACCGACGGCATCGTCGAGAAGACCGCCGACCTGTTCGATCCGGCCAGTGTCGCGGCCGCGCTGGCGGGACAGGATGTCGTCGCGAGCGCTTACGGTCCCAAGCAGGACGATGCGGGGAAAGTCGTCACCGCTGCGAAGGCGCTCGTCGCGGGCGCGCGCCAGGCAGGCCTGAAACGCCTCGTGGTGGTGGGCGGCGCGGGTTCGCTGGAGGTCGCGCCGGGCACGCAGCTCGTCGATACCGCGGGCTTTCCGGAAGCGTACAAGGCCGTCGCGCTCGCTCATCGCGAAGCGCTCGATTACCTGCGCACCGTCGACGATCTCGACTGGACGTTCTTCGCGCCGGCCGCGCTGATCGCGCCCGGCGAGCGTACCGGCAAGTTCCGCACCGGCATCGACAAGCTCATCGTGGACGCGAACGGCGACAGCAGGATCTCGGCGGAAGACTACGCGGTGGCGTTCGTCGACGCGATCGAGCAGGAC
>NZ_JAHACR010000083.1 GCF_018375725.1 Burkholderia sp.
GCAGCGGGCTGGCTGACCGGTCCGTCGCCCGACCATGCGGTCGCATTCGCGCTGCCGCGACGCGACCGCAAGCTGCTGGTGCTGCTCGGCGTTTTCGTCATACTGTTCGCGCTACCGGTTCCCGGCAGCTACCAGGCAACGCTGTTGTGGCCCCGTCTCGCGGGAGCGGGCATGACGCTGTTCGGCGGCGGATTTTCCGCGCTGCCGGTGCTCAAGGCGCTGTTCGTCACGCCCGGGACCGGCATCTCCGATCACGACTTCACGCTCGCATTCGCGCTGTCGCCCGTATCGCCCGGGCCGCTGCTGAATGTCGTGCCGTTTCTCGGTTATCTGACAGACGGCTGGCGCGGCGCCCTGCTCGCGACCGCCGCCCTGTTCATTCCGTCCGGCTGCCTCGTCGTGTTCGCGCACCGCCATTTGTTCCGCCTCAAGCGTCACTCGCGTTTCGAACACGGGATGCGGCTGCTGCGCGCGGCGACGACCGGCTTTCTCGTCGTCGCGGTCGTGAAAATCCTGTACCGCGTGCCGGCCGATCCCGTCTACTGGCTCACCGGCACGTTCGCGGTGCTCTGCTTCGCGCGCTTCAAGGTGCCCGTGTTCGCGGTGTACGGAGCGGTCGCGATCGTATGCGGCGTATGGTTCTGGGCCGCGGCGTAGCAACCGAGCCCCGGTCATGCGAGTGCGCGCCGCGCGATCCAGCGTGCCCGCAGATGGTCATAGACGAGGTTGAAACAGAACGTATAAGGCAGGAAAAACAGCACGATGCCCAGGTCGAGCAGCAGCGCCTCCCACAGCCCGACCCCGAGCCACCAGGCGGCAAGCGGCACGACCAGCGCGACGAGGCCGAGCTCGAAGCCGAGCGCGTTCGCAATCCGCATGCGCATGTTGCGTACCAGCCCGAAACGCCGCTCGATGCGGTCGAACAGCGTGTTGAACGTCATGTTCCACGCCATCGCGATCAACGACACCATCACGGTCAGCGCACCGACGTGCGAAACCGGCATGTCGAGCAGCCACGCACCGACCGGCGCGCACAGCGCAATCGCGATCAGCTCGAACACCAGCGCATGCATCAACCGTTCCATGACTGTTTTGTTGGGATGTTTCATCGAAACCCTCCGATCAAATCTGACGAATACCCGACATTCTGATCGGCGCAATGCCGTTAATCCAATTTAGTATCATCGGTTTTTCCGATAATACGATAACAGGAGCGCACCGATGCGCCACGCCCCCGAAGCCCTGCTCGCGTTTGCCGAAGCCGCGCTGCTCGGCTCGTTCACGGCTGCAGCACGCAAGCTCGGCAAGCGCCAGTCGACGATTTCCGAGGCCATCGCAAATCTCGAGATCGATCTCGGCGTGCAGCTGTTCGACCGCTCGACACGCAGCCCGACGCTGACCGACGCCGGCCGCGCGCTGCTGCCGCAAGTGCGGCGCGCGCTGGAGGCCGGCGAAGCGATCGACCGCACCGCCGCGCGGCTCGCCAGCGGCGAGGAGGCGCGGCTGACGCTCGTGGTGTCGGACACCTATCAGTCGAAGCGATACGAGGAGACGCTCACTGCGCTCGAGCAGCGCTTTCCCGAACTGGAGCTGGAATGCCAGATCGCGGAACATGAGGACGTGATCGACCTGATCCAGCAGGGCCGTGCGCAACTCGGGCTGATGGCCGCGCGCACGGCGTACCCGGCGGAAATCGGTGCGGCGACGATCGCGGAAGAATCGGAGATCGGCCTGTTCGTCGGCCGCTCGCATGCGCTCGCCGCCTACGGCGACGCCGAGGTGCCGCACGCGGCACTGCGCGAGGCGCGCGAGTTGCGGCTCAATACCTACGTTGCACCGGACGGCCGCGGCGAGGGCGGCCAGCATGTCGCGGGCACGCGCCGCTGGTCGGCACCGAGCTACATGATGCTGCTGGAGATGGCCGTACTGGGATTCGGCTGGGCGGAGCTGCCGCGATGGATGGTCGACCATTTCGCCAGCGACCGGCTCTGCGAGCTACGCGCGCGAGGTTGGCCGCGCCGGGTGCCGGTCGATGCGGTGTGGTCGCGCGGCCGGCCGCTCGGCCCTGCCGGCGCGTGGCTGCTCGACGCGATGCTCGCGGGCTGAGCGCACGCCGGCTGACGCGTGCCGGCGCGCGCCGCCCCGATACTCAGAAACCGCGCGACAGCACGGCCGCGCCGATCGTCACGACACCGAGCACGAGGTTGACGACGACCAGCAGACGCACGGCGTTTACCGCCCGCGCGCCGTCCGGCCACTTCTGCGCCTGCACCGCGCGGCGGATGCGCGGGAACAGTGCAAACCGCACATGCCCGAAGATCAGCATCATCACGACGCCGAGACCGGCCATCGCATGCACCGGCCACGTCGCGTGCGCACCGCCGAACTGCATCAGCAGGAAACCGCCGGACAGCAGGATCACGATCACCGAACCCGCGACCCAGTTGAAGAAACGGCCGAATACCCCTTCGACCAGCGGCAGCCGCAATTGCGGCGACAGGTCGGACAGCGCCGGGCGCAGGCAGAAATGGGCGAACACCATCCCGCCTATCCACACGGCGACAGCCAGCAAATGAAGAAACAGCGCGACGGCGATAGCGTGGGACATGATGGAGATCCTGTTATTTGAGTGGAATGCGGCAAGCCTGGCAGGCGAGACGGGCCGGCGTTCCGCATCCGGCCGGCACGCACGCGCGCCCTCGGCCGACGACGGATGCGCCCGCACCGCGTGCGCGCATCGAGCGACATTCGACCGGCGCGGCGCGACGCGGTTCAGCCGCATGCCGGGATTTCACACTATTTTGCAAGTGCCGCGTGACGTCCCGTCGTTGCGCACGTAAAAAAACCGCACGAACGCCGAAGCGGTCGTGCGGTTTCGACAGCCAGCCGGCTCGCGCGCGGCGTCGGCGTCAGCCAAGCAGCGGGCGCAGTTCGCTGATGACCTTGAGCTTCGTGTCCGGCGTCCGGCCCTTGCGCGCACGCTTGCCGATATGCGGTGCCAGCCCCGCATACGACAAGGTTTCGTCCTGCGCCTTGCCGCCGCGGCCGGTGCCGATCAGCACGACGCCCGCCGGATCGATCGCGAGCGCCTGCACGAGCGTTTCCTTGTCTTCGAGCGCCATCAGGATCACGCCGCGGCCGCCGCCCGACTGCGTCTTCATCTCGTCCATGCCGAATACCAGCAGGCGGCCGCCGCTCGACAGGCATGCCACCTGTGTCGCATTCGGCAGCACCGGCATCGGCGCAAGCGGCGCCGCGCCCGCATCGATCGTCATGAACGCCTTGCCGGCCTTCACGCGGCTCACCATGTCGCCGACCTTCGCGATGAAGCCGTAACCGTTGTTCGACGCGAGCAGCAGGCGTTGTTCGTCCGCCGCCGCGAAGTAATGCATCAGGTGCGAACCGGACTCCAGCTCGATCAGCGACGTGACCGGCACGCCGTCGCCGCGGCCGCCCGGCAGCACCGACACATCCACCGAATAGACGCGTCCGTTGCTGCCCCACGCGATCAGCTTGTCGGGCGTGCGGCACTGGAATGCCGCATACAGCGCATCGCCGGCCTTGAACGAGAAGCCGGCCGGGTCAAGACCGTGGCCCTTCAGCGCGCGCACCCAGCCCTTCTGCGACACGACCACCGTCACCGGCTCGTCGACCACCTTCGCTTCGAACGTCGCGCGCTTTTCCTGCTGGATCAGCGTCCGGCGATCGTCGCCGTACTGTTTCGCGTCGGCCTCGATCTCCTTGATCATCAGCCGCTTCATCGCGCTTTCGTTCGCGAGCAGTTCCTCGAGCTTCGCCTTTTCGTCGCGCAGCGCCTCGAGCTCCTTCTCGATCTTGATCTTCTCGAGCCGCGCCAGCTGGCGCAGACGGATTTCGAGAATGTCGTCGGCCTGGCGCTCGCTGAGGCCGAATGCGCTCATCAGCGCGGCCTTCGGCTCGTCCGACTCGCGGATGATGTGGATCACCTCGTCGATGTTCAGGAAGACGATCATCCGCCCTTCGAGAATGTGGATGCGGTCGTCGACCTTGCCGAGACGATGGCGGCAACGGCGCGTCACCGTGATCTGGCGGAACCGGACCCACTCGTCGAGGATCGTCAGCAGCCCCTTCTGGCCGGGACGGCCGTCGGCGCCGACCATCACGAGGTTCAGCGCGGCGTTCGATTCGAGGCTCGTATGGGCGAGCAGCGAATGGACGAACTCGGTCTGGTCGATCGTGCGCGACTTCGGCTCGAAAACGAGCCGCACCGGCGCATCCTTGCCCGATTCGTCGCGCACCGCGTCGAGCAGGTCGAGCATCGCCTTCTTCGTGCCGAGCTGCTCGGGCGACAGCGTCTTCTTGTTCTGCTTGAGCTTCGGATTGGTCAGTTCCTCGATTTCCTCGAGCACCTTCTGACACGATGTGTTCGGCGGCAATTCGGTGACGACGAGCTGCCACTGGCCGCGCGCGAGATCCTCGATCTTCCAGCGCGCCCGCACCTTCAGGCTGCCGCGGCCCGATTCGTAGGCAGCCGAGATTTCCGCGTCGCTCGAAATGATCTGGCCGCCGCCCGGAAAGTCCGGGCCGGGAATCAATGCCATCAGCTCCGCATGCGTGAGCTTCGGATGGCGGATCAGCGCAACCGCCGCCGCCGCGACCTCGCTCAGGTTGTGCGACGGAATCTCGGTCGCCAGACCGACCGCGATGCCCGACGCGCCGTTCAGCAGCACGAACGGCAAGCGGCCGGGCAGCGTCTTGGGCTCTTCGAACGAGCCGTCGTAGTTCGGCATGAAATCGACCGTCCCCGCGTCGATCTCGTCGAGCAGAAGCTTCGAGATCGGCGTCAGGCGTGCTTCGGTGTAACGCATCGCCGCTGCGCCGTCGCCATCGCGCGAGCCGAAGTTGCCCTGCCCGTCGATCAGCGGATAGCGCAGCGAGAAGTCCTGTGCGAGACGCACGAGCGCGTCGTATGCGGACTGATCGCCGTGCGGGTGGTATTTACCGAGCACGTCGCCGACCACGCGCGCCGATTTCACCGGCTTTGCATCGGGGCCGAGGCCCATTTCGTTCATTGCATAGAGAATCCGGCGCTGCACCGGCTTCTGGCCGTCGCAAACATCCGGCAGCGCGCGGCCCTTCACGACGCTGACCGCATAGCTGAGATACGCCTGCTCCGCATAATTGCCGAGCGTCAGCGCATCGCCTTCGGGCGCGTCCGACCCGGCGAAAAGGTCGGGAGTGTTGTCGTCCATCTGAATTCCGTGTTCGTGTGTGTCGCGAGTTCCGGCCGGGATGCATGCCCGGCCACGCTCCGCAGGAAAATGCCGGGCCGCCCCGGTATTCCTGTCCCCACGCGGGACGGGCCCGCATCGCGAGCCCCGGAGACGCTTAAATATCCGCTTCGACTTCGTTGCCCTTTTCCTCGAGCCAGCCGCGACGCGCGGCCGCCTCGCCCTTGCCCATCAGCATCGTCATGCGCGCGACCGTCGACTCGTAGTCGAGTTCGCCGAGCACGACCGGCATCAGGCGGCGGGTGTCGGGGTTCATCGTCGTATCCCACAGCTGCTCGGCGCTCATTTCACCGAGGCCCTTGAAGCGGCTGATGCTCCACTGCGTGTCGCGCACGCCGTCCTTGCGCAGCTTGTCGAGGATCGCTTCCAGCTCGCCTTCGTCGAGCGCATAGAGCTTCTGCGCGGGCTTCTTGCCGCGCGCGGGCGCATCGACGCGGAACAGCGGCGGCCGCGCGACATACACATGATCGCGCTCGATCAGTTGCGGGAAGTGCCGGAAGAACAGCGTGAGCAGCAGCACCTGGATGTGCGAGCCGTCGACGTCGGCGTCCGACAGGATGCAGATCTTGCCGTAGCGCAGGTTCGACAGGTCGACGTTGTCGTCCGGGCCGTGCGGATCGACGCCGATCGCGACCGAGATGTCGTGCACCTCGTTGTTCGCGAACAGGCGGTCGCGCTCGGTCTCCCACGTGTTGAGCACCTTGCCGCGCAGCGGCAGGATCGCCTGGTATTCCTTGTCGCGGCCCATCTTCGCCGAACCGCCCGCCGAGTCGCCCTCGACGAGGAACAGCTCGTTGCGCGCGATGTCCTCGGATTCGCAGTCGGTCAGCTTGCCGGGCAGCACCGCGACGCCGGAACTCTTGCGCTTCTCGACTTTCTGGCCCGCGCGCGTGCGCGCCTGCGCCTGCTTGATCACGAGCTCCGCGAGCTTCTTGCCGTGCTCGACGTGCTGATTGAGCCACAGTTCGAGCGCCGGGCGCGAGAACGACGACACGAGCTTCACCGCGTCGCGGCTGTTGAGGCGCTCCTTGATCTGGCCTTGGAACTGCGGATCGAGCACCTTCGCGGACAGCACGAACGACACGCGCGCGAACACGTCCTCGGCGAGCAGCTTCACGCCTTTCGGCTGCAGGTTGTGCAGCTCGACGAAGCTCTTCACCGCCTGATAGAGACCGTCGCGCAGACCGGATTCGTGCGTGCCGCCGGCCGGCGTCGGAATCAGGTTCACATACGATTCGCGCACGAGCGAACCTTCCTCGCTCCACGCGACGACCCACGACGCGCCCTCGCCGTCGGCGAACGTGTCGTCGCCCGAACGTGAATCGGCGAAGCGCTCTCCTTCGAACAGCGGAATCAGCAGTTCGCTGCCGTTCATTTCGTCGAGCAGGTAGCCGCGCAGGCCGTCGTCGTATTTCCAGCTCTGGCGCTCGCCGGTCTTCTCGTTGACGAGCACGACCTCGACACCGGGCAGCAGCACCGCCTTCGAACGCAGCAGGCGCTGCAACTCGCCGAGCGGCAGGTTCGCCGAGTCGAAATACTTCGGATTCGGCCAGACCTGCACGCGCGTGCCGGACTTCTTGCCGCCGCGGCCCGCGTTCTGTGTCGCGAGCGGCTTCACGACGTCGCCTTCCGCAAAGCCCAGCTCGGCGATCTTGCCGTCACGCCAGACCGTCACGTCGAGACGCGTCGCCAGCGCGTTGGTCACCGACACGCCGACGCCGTGCAGGCCGCCGGAAAACGTATACGCGCCGCCCGCGGCCTTGTCGAACTTGCCGCCTGCATGCAGCCGCGTAAACACGATCTCGACGACCGGCACGCCTTCTTCCGGGTGCAGGCCGAACGGAATGCCGCGCCCGTCGTCCTCGACGGACACGGAGTGGTCCGCGTGCAGCGTCACGGTGATCTGCTTGCCGTAGCCGCCGAGCGCCTCGTCCGACGCGTTGTCGATGACTTCCTGAATGATGTGCAGCGGATTCTCGGTACGGGTGTACATGCCGGGCCGCTGCTTGACCGGCTCGAGACCCTTGAGCACCTTGATCGATGCTTCGCTATAGGCCGCGCTGGGCTTCTTCGTTGACATAGGCGCTGATGTTCGTCGTTCGTCGTGACGTTGTCCACATCTCGTGTGGATAACGTCGTGGACAAAACGTTGAGTTTCGTAAAAAGGCGAATCGAAACAATGTGGTACTTGAACTGCTCCGAAAGCGGGCGTACGGCACAGGCCGTGCCGCCCGAAACGCGCGGTATTTTACTGGTTCCGCGCGGCGTGCCGCGGGTCGATTGGCACGCCTGCGCCGCATTGGCGCGGTATCGCGCGCACGGCGGCCGGCGCGGCCGCACCGCACCGCACCGCACCGCACGCGCGACACATTACGACGGCTTGCGCTTCGCTTCGAGCGTTTCCCACCGTTCGAGCGCGGCAAGCAGTTCGTCGTCGATCGCGGCAAACCGCTCGGTCAGGCGTGTGCCCTCCTGCGGATCCTTCGCGAAGATCGAGCCATCCTCGAGCTGGGCGCCAATCGTCTTCTGCTCTTCCTCGAGCGCCGCGATGCGATCCGGCAACGCGTCGAGTTCGCGCTGCTCGTTGAACGACAGCTTCACCGTGCGCTGCGCGTTGCGGCCCGCCGCGCTTTTCGCCGGCTCGTCCTTCGCGGGCAGCGCATCCTTTGTCGCGCGCTTCGCGCCTTCCTGCTGCGCAAGCTGCGCGGCGCGCTGGCTCTGGGTCAGCCAGTCGGTGAAGCCGCCGACATATTCGCGCCAGCGCGCATCGCCTTCGTAGGCGATCACCGACGTGACGACGTTGTCGAGGAACGCACGGTCGTGGCTGACGAGCAGCACGGTGCCGTCGTAGTCGGTCAGCAGTTCCTCGAGCAGTTCGAGCGTCGGGATGTCGAGGTCGTTGGTCGGCTCGTCGAGCACCAGCACGTTCGCCGGGCGCGCGAACAGGCGCGCGAGCAGCAGCCGGTTGCGCTCGCCGCCCGACAGCGACTTCACCGGCGAACGCGCGCGCTCCGGCGCGAACAGGAAATCGCCGAGATAGCTCATCACATGCTTGCGGTTGCCGCCGATCTCGACCCACTCGCTGCCGGGGCTGATCGTGTCGGCCAGGCTCATCTCCGGATCGAGCTGGGCGCGCATCTGGTCGAAGTACGCGACCTGCAGGTTCGTGCCGGTGCGCACCGTGCCCTCGTCCGGCTTGAGCTCGCCGAGAATCAGCTTGAGCAGCGTGGTCTTGCCCACGCCGTTCGGGCCGACGAGGCCGATCTTGTCGCCGCGCATCACCGTCGACGAGAAGCGATCGATATACGTGCGGCCTTCGAAGCGCAACGTCACGTCAGTCAGTTCCGCGACGATCTTGCCGGACTTCTCGCCCTGCGCGACGTCGAGCTTCACATTGCCTTGCGCGTTGCGGCGCTCGGCGCGATCGAGGCGCATCTGCTCGAGCCGCGCAATGCGGCCGACGCTGCGCGTACGCCGCGCCTCGACGCCCTTGCGGATCCAGACCTCTTCCTGGGCGAGCAGCTTGTCGAACTTCTCGTTCTCGACGCGCTCGACTTCGAGCTGCTGCGCCTTGCGCGTCTGGTACGCGGAGAAATTGCCCGGATACGACAGCAGGCGGCCGCGGTCGAGCTCGACGATGCGCGTCGCGACACGGTCGAGGAACGTGCGGTCGTGCGTGATGAACAGCAGGCCGAAGCGCTGCGTGACGAGCAGTTCCTCGAGCCAGCGGATGCCGTCGAAGTCGAGGTGGTTGGTCGGCTCGTCGAGCAGCAGGATGTCGGGCTGCAACACGAGCGCCCGCGCCAGCGCGACGCGCTTCTGCATGCCGCCCGACAGGGATTCGACCCGTGCGTCGCCGTCGAGGCCGATCTGCGCGAGCGTCGTCGACACGCGCGTGCGCCAGCTCCACGCATCGTGCGCGTCGAGCGACGACTGCAATGCGTTCATCCGCGCGAGCAGCGCGTCGTGCTCGGCGCCTTCGGGCGTTTCCGCGAGACGGTGAACGATCGTGTCGTATTCGTCGAGCAGCTCGCGCGTATGAGTGAGGCCCGATGCCACCGCATCGAACACGGTCACGCCCGGCTCGAATTCGGGCTCCTGCGGCACATAGACGGTCACGAGCTCCTGCTGGCGCGTGACGAGCCCGTCATCCGGCTTCGCGAGGCCGGCGACGATTTTCAGGAGCGACGACTTGCCCGCGCCGTTTCGGCCGATCAGGCCGACGCGTTCGCCGGCCTCGAGCGAGAAATCCGCGTGATCGAGCAACGCGACGTGACCGAACGCGAGCTGCGCGCCGGTAATGGAATAGAGCGACATGGGAAAGGAAGACGGCGAAGAGAATCGGAAGCGCTCATTGTACCGGTGGCGAGAGCCGCCACCGGTGCGGCCAAACGGACAATGCCGAAGGCGCGGCTCGAAACAGCCGCGCGCACGGCGGCGGGCGCCCTGCGCGCGCGGCGCTTACTTCACGTTGATCGTGATGGTCTGGCTCACGTCGGGGCCGTACGAACGGTGTGCGCCGTCGCCGAACTGCAGCGTCAGCGTGTGCTGGCCGGGCGGCAGCGTCACGTCGGTCTCGGTCTGGCCCTTGCCGAAGTGCAGCGAGTGGTCGGTCGCGGGGATGACTTCGCCCTTCGGCAGCGGCTTGCCGTCGATCAGCAGATGATGATGGCCGGTATCGGGCGTCATGGTGCCGGCCGGCTTCAGTTCGGCGCCTTCGAGGCCGAACTTGACGTGCACGGGGCTCGACACCGTCGCGCCGTCCTTCGGTTCGACGAAGAACACCCGCGCCTCGGCCCACGCCATCGACGACACCGCCAGCGACGCCACGCACACCGCACCCGCGATCCACTTACTGTTGAGCATCTTCTTTCTCCTTGTGCTTCTGATTGACAGGCTCACGAAGCATACACCGCATGCATGCGGCGCGCGACGCCGCGGCGAGGTTCGCGATGCGCACGTTTAAAACGACGTTGAAGTCGAGATCGGCGAAATTCCGGTACTATTGCGCCTTTCGTCCGCCGGCCGCGCGCCGCGGACGGCAATACACAGTTTTCATCATCCTGAGCGCGACATGAGCGAAGTGACCGAATACCAGAGCTGGGTCTGCCTGATTTGCGGGTGGATCTATAACGAAGCGGAAGGGCTGCCCGACGAGGGCATCGCGCCCGGCACCCGGTTTGCCGACATTCCTGACGACTGGCGGTGCCCGCTGTGCGACGTCGGCAAGTCGGATTTCGTCGCCGTCGATTTCTGAGCGAAATGCGCGCGCCGGGCGCGATGCACGGCGCGCCGGCACGCATTCCGTCTGCCGATGCGGACGGACGTTTGCTATACTCTGCGCGCTGTCCACGCCGCAGCCCGGTTCGCGCCCCGCGCGACACGCCGGGCCAGGTCGCTCCCCGTAGTTCAATGGATAGAACAAGCGCCTCCTAAGCGCTAGATACAGGTTCGATTCCTGTCGGGGGGACCAGTCATGCCCCAAGCGACCCCCAAGGTTCACAAGAAAAAGCCCGCTCAGCCCCGTCTGGCGGGCTTTTTTGCTTCTATCGTTACCCAGGGTTACCCAGTGACAGCCAGAGAATCTGCTGGTATTTTTGCTGGCATCTCCAGATACCAGCAATCGAGATACCAGCAGATGCCCCTCACTGACGTGCAGGTATCTGCCAGAACGCATACGAATGACGCAGGCATGAGGCGATCATCTCGACCGCCTCAAGGCTGAGGCGGAAGTCATCCGTATCGCGTCAGCCCGTTAGCGGGCCAACATCGCCCGCGCCAATTCGCCAACGTCCCCTCACTGCCAACGATGGGAGTGGGCACCTGTTTAAGTTGCTCGCAGATATCCCGGGGTATCTGCCGCTTACCGCCCCATCTCTGTCCTTGCACGTCTCATCACGCAATCGGCGGCTGCGGATATGCAGCGGTCATTGGTTTATTCGCGGCAGTCGGCCCCTCTTCGGCGACTGTTGCCGACATCGCAGTTACGCGGTTCCGATCAGCACGTCGGCGGGAATATGCAGTCCAGCGTGCAGCTTGCGGATCATGGCGAGGCTCAACGCGCGCCGGCCGGCCAGCACTTCATACACGCGGTTGCTGCTCCCGATGTATGGCTGCATGTCGGGAACCGACAGGCCCGCCTGTTCCATCCGGAATTTGATCGCGTCGATCGGGTTCGGCGCCGCAATCGGGAAGTGCTCGGCCTCATACTTCTCGACAAGGATCGCCAGAATCTCCAACTCGTCACCTTCCGGCGTGCCAGGAGCAGGATCCATGTCGACGAGCGCGGACACCGCCTTCAGGGCAGCCTCGTAATCGGCCTCGGTTCGAATCGGGTGAATGTCCATCTCGTTACTCCATTTCTACGGTTGCCGCATCGACCTTGTCGTATTCCGCGTGCGTGCCGACAAACTTCACATACACCACGCCGATCTGATAGGCCATCGCGACGATCAACCGGAAGTCGTTGCCCTTGATGTTAAAAACCACGCGGTTCCGACCGACGAAGCTGGCGCTGGCGTACTGATCCTTGATGTTCTGCGGGGTCTTCCAGTCGGCCTTCGACGCTTCCGCGTGCCACGCCAACAACGGCTGTTCGGCTTGCGCGTGACGCGCGATGAAGGCGCGACCACCACACGAATCGCGCATCGCCGCATCGACGCACACCCGCCTGCCACTACCCTGCCCCTCGATCCACCGCCCGTCCCGAATAGACACGGCCGAGCGCCTCTGATACGTTTGTGCGGCACACCGGCGGGATAACCAGACGCACCCGGCATCGGCCATCACGCGACGGGAGGCCACGTGGACAAACGCATCGAAGCGCATGCACGGCCGGCCATCGCCTGGCATCTGCCGCCCTTCCCGCTGCTGGTCGCGCTGCTCGCCTACGCCATCGTGCTGTTCACGCCCGCGGTGCTGAACGACGCCGACACCTACTGGCACGTCGCGTCGGGCGACTGGATACTCGATCACCGCGCCGTGCCGCTCAGCGATCCCTTCTCGTTCACCGTTCCAGGTCGAACATGGGTCGCGCACGAATGGCTGGCCGAAGTGCTGATGTCGCTCGCGTACCGCGCCGGCGGATGGAGCGCGCTCGTGATCCTATTCGGCGTCGCCGCTGCCACGACCATCGGCGCCCTCGCCCACTACCTCGCGCGCTGGATGAAGCAACCGGCAGCAATGATCACGCTGGTGCTCGCCGCGGCATGCGTCAGCCCGAGCCTGCTCGCGCGTCCGCATTTGCTCGCGCTGCCGCTGTTGACGTTGTGGACGATCGGGCTGCTGACCGCGACGGAAAGAAAGACCGCGCCGCCGCTGTATCTGCTGCCGCTGATGACGATCTGGGCGAACCTGCACGGCAGTTTCGTGCTCGGTCTCGTGCTGGTTCCGCCGCTTGCGCTCGACGCCTTGCTCGCCGCGCGGCGCGATGCGACGCCTGGAAATGCCTGGCGCGACGACGCCATGCGCATCGTGCGCGGCTGGAGCCTGTTTCTGGTCTCCGCCGTTGCGGCGACGCTTCTCACGCCACACGGATGGCACGGCCTGTTCAATCCGTTCCAGCTCATGAGCCTGCAGCACAACGCCAGCATCGGCGAATGGCATCCGTTGAACCTGCTGACCCTTCAGCCGCTCGAACCGGCGCTCGCGGCGCTGCTCTATGTCGTCGTCACTCGCCGGATGCGCGTGCCAGCCGTGCGCATGCTGATGCTGCTCGGGCTGCTGTATCTCGCGTACCGTCACAGCCGGCACCAGATGGTGGCCGGCATTGTCGGCGCGGCGTTGCTGGCCGAACCGCTCGGCCGTGCGTTCGGTGCGAGCGCCCCATCCCCCGCCGGACGCCGCGCGCCGTTACCCGGATTCGTCGCCGTGCTCGTGTGCGCGATGCTGCTGGCCGCGCTCCGCTTCGCGCATCCGATCGTACGCGGCGACGGTCCGGTCTCACCGGTCACGGCTGTCGCCGCCGTACCGGCGCCTCTGCTGGATCAGCCCGTTTTCAACAGCTATGAATTCGGCGGCTATCTGATCTTCAGACATGTGAAGCCGTTCGTCGACGGCCGCGCGGACATGTACGGCGACGCGTTCATGTTCGCGTATATCGATGCGTTGAAGCCCGACCGCGCCGTGTTCGACCGGCTCGTTGCGCAATACCGGATCCGCTGGGCGCTGCTCGCGACAGGCAGCGCCGTCGCACAGATGGTCGCGACACTGCCCGGCTGGCGGCGCATTCATACGGACAACATCGCCACCGTGTTCGTCCGCGACGGGCCTTGACCGCGCGGCAGCGAGTCATCCTGCCGGGAAATCCGTCATCCGCCGGCACCGCACCGGCCTCGCATCCGCGCGGCATCGGCACGCGGCCGCCGTTATTGCGCATGCGCGCGATGCACGTCGCGTGACGCGTGCCACACGCGGTACCGCACTTCGAATCCGTCCGGCACATAGACAACGAGCGGCAACCGGCTGTTGTACCGCAGCAGCGAATCGTCGCCGCGCACCTGGACGAAGCGGTCGCGCGGCGACTGCTCCGGACAGGCCATCATCGTTGCCACCGGTCCTTTCACATCGGAGAGCCGGTAATACGGGTAACCCCAGCCCTGCACGGTCCCGGCGGCCAGTTCGCCGCCGAACCAGTGCGCGTTGCAGTCGGTCTGCATGGTCTTGCCGATCATCAGTTCGACGCGTGCGCCAGCCTCATCGTCGAGCGCCGGCAGTGCGATCGCCACACGTTGCTGACCGGACACCGGCAGCGGGAACATCTTGATCGACTCGGCTGGCACGGCGGCATCGGCGCCCGGCGCCGCCGCGCATGCCGCAGTGGCCGCCGTCAGGAAAACGGCAGTCACCGCGGTTCGAATGATGCATTTCATCGACATGCTCCTGAATGAGATACGACCCCGGATGCTAACAGGCGCGACGCCCGCCCTCAGCCATACGACCTTACGCCGCTGTAATTTTGAGACACAATTGCGGCCGAACTGCGCGCCCGGCGCGGCTTTCTTAATCAAAACAATGGAGAACACCATGATCAAGCTTATTGCCACCGCCGGCATCGCCACCCTGCTGACCGGCTGCGTCGTCGCACCCGATGCCGGGTACGGT
>NZ_JAHACR010000505.1 GCF_018375725.1 Burkholderia sp.
ATCTGCTCGATCTTGCCCTGCGCGTTGCAGACGATATACGTCTCGGTCGTATCGAAATCGATCGCGCCGCGCTTCTGCCGCGCGGCGAACAGCGCCTTGAAGACGCCGTACAGGTTCTGCAGCTGCGGCACCAGATCGGCACGGCGTGCGGCCTCCGGCCCCTTCGTGTTCGCGAGCACGGCCGCGACTTCGGTATACGTCAGACGCGCGGCCGAATGAATCACGGCCGGGTAGAACTGGTACGCCTTGATCTCGCCGCGCGCGCTGATCATCATGTCGCACGCGAGCACGCAGCGGTCGACTTGCGGATTCAGCGAGCACAGCCCGTTCGACAGCTTTTCGGGCAGCATCGGAATCACGCGGCGCGGGAAATAGACCGACGTGCTGCGCTCGAGCGCGTCGGCGTCGAGCCCGCTGCCCGGCTGCACGTAATGCGACACGTCGGCGATCGCGACGATCAATCGGAAGCCGTCGCCGCGGCCGACCTTGACCGGCTCGCAATAGACCGCATCGTCGAAGTCGCGCGCGTCCTCGCCGTCGATCGTGACGAGCGGCACGTCGCGCAGGTCGACGCGGAAACGCAGGTCGGTCGGCCGGATCTTGTCCGGCAGCGCGGCGGCGTCATCGAGCGCGGCCTGGCTGAATTCGTGCGGCACGCCGTACTTGCGCACCGCGATCTCGATCTCCATGCCGGGATCGTCGATGTCGCCGAGCACCTCGACGACACGGCCGAGCGGCTGCGAATGGCGGCTCGGGAAATCGGTCAGCTCGACGACGACGACCTGACCGACCTTCGCCTTTTTCGCATTTTGCGTGATCAGGATGTCGTGACCGATGCGCTTGTCTTCCGGTGCGACGATCAGCGCGCCGTTTTCGTTCAGCAGGCGGCCGATCACGCGCTTGTTCGCGCGCTCGGTCACCTCGACGACATGGCCTTCGGGCCGGCCGCGGCGGTCGTAGCCGACGATCCGCGCGAGCACGCGGTCGTTGTGCATCACCTTCTGCATCTCGCCGTTCGGCAGGAACAGGTCGTCCTGCCCGTCATCCCGGATCAGGAAACCGTAACCATCCCGGTGGCCCTGCACACGCCCGGCGACGAAATTCGACGGATGCGTCAACTGATAATGACCGCGCTTGTCGAGCCGGATCTGGCCGTCGCGCTCCATCGCGGCGACGCGCCGGAAGAACCCTTCGCGCTCCTGACGCTTGATCGACAGCGCCTCGGCGATGTCGTTTGCGGCAAGGGACGCGTCGCTCGTACGCAGCACGCCGAGAATTTCTTCCCGGCTCGGAATGGGGTACGGATATTTGCTCAAGGGCTTATCGATGATTGTTCTCGTTGCGTTGGCAAGCGCCATGCCCGGTCGGGACGGCTTGCGGGCCATTCTAACACCCGATGCCGCAGGCCAAGCAGCGTTGCGTGCCGCGCGTCCGGCGGCGCGCAGATGCCGCGACATTGGCATGGCGAAGCGCATGCATCTTAAAAAATCTGTTGACACGTTCCGCGACTGCTCTATAATTGCGGTCTTTCGCGATGCAGCAACAAGCAACAGCGAAACGTGCCCAGGTGGCGGAATTGGTAGACGCACTAGGTTCAGGTCCTAGCG
>NZ_JAHACR010000084.1 GCF_018375725.1 Burkholderia sp.
CGGCCTCCGAGGAACCCGCCCGCGCGCACGCGCTGTCACGGTCGACTATGCCGTGACAGCGCGTGGTGTAAAAAAATTTCAAGCGGATGTAATACAGCACGCGTGTGGGGGCCAGGCACGTTCAGGGCGGACAGACGGCCTCGTCTATCGCGCCGCCGCTTTCGACCGTCAGCATGCCGGCCCCATCCGCGCAAGCGTCATGTCGGCGTCAATAGCTGCCCGATCCGCTACTGCCCGACCCCGTAGTGCCCGGCGAACGGACATCGCCCGTCCCGGTACCGGTCGCCCCTTCTGATCGGACTGAACCGCTCGAGCCGGCCGGCTTGCGTGTCGTCTGGCCGGCGCGGGGCTTCGTCCCCGGTTGCGGCGACGGCTGAACGACATCCGGCGGCGCGGTCATCGCCGGCGGCGTGGCGCCGGCGCTGTCGCTGGGGGGCTGAACGCTTTGCGCGTGCACGGGCGGCCCGAACGTCGACGCGACCGCGGCGCAGGCAAGCAGACACTGCGTGACGAATTGGGGAGTTGTGGCGAATTTCATGACATGTCCTCCGTTCCGACAGAATTCGAATCTCCTTTCACGCAAGCGTCGTTCCCGGCGCGGACGAATCGCCCGATCGCCCCGCTCACGATCCACCCGAATCCGCCGGAATCACGCAGCACCGGTTTCGGCAGGCACGCGAATTGCGGCGCAGGGTCGGTCTCCTTCTCATTCGGCGGTGCAGGCCGACGTGACTCATCCCCCGGCCATACCAGGCTTCCATCAATACGCCGCGTCGGGCCGCCAGTCCTGACGCCGGCCTGCAGACGCCGCTGCGCATACCGCTCATGCATGAAACGCTGTGGTACCTGATCGTCGGCGCGGTGCTGCTGGGCATGGGCGTCGCGACGTCAGCCCTGCGCGCGATGCCGTGCAGCACGGCAATGGTCTACCTGCTGCTCGGGCTCCTGCTCGGGCCGGCCGGCGCGGGCCTGCTGCATCTCGACCTCGCGCGGGACGCGACGCTGCTGCGCCAGGTCGTCGAGGTCGCGATGCTCGTGTCGCTGTTCGCAATCGGGCTGCGGCTGCGCGTGCCGCTGTCCGATCCGCTATGGCGTCTGCCGTGCCGGCTCGGCCTGCTCGGGATGATCGTCACCGTGCCGCTGTTCGCCGCGTGCGCGATGTTCGTGATGGGATTCGACTGGGGCACCGCGCTGCTGTTCGCGGCCATGCTCGCGCCGACCGACCCGGTGCTCGCGCATGACGTGCAGGTACGCGATCCGAACGACCGCGATCTCATGCGCTTCGCGCTCTCCGGCGAAGGCGGCCTGAACGACGGCATCGCGCTGCCGTTCGCGCTCGCGGGGCTCGCGCTATGCGGCGATCCGGCTGCGGCTCACACCCCGCCGCCGCTGTCGGCCGCCTTTGCGCTGAGCGCGCTGTGGGGCATCGCGGGCGCGGCCGCGATCGGCGGCGCACTCGGCTGGGCGACGATCCGTACGGTCGGCTGGCTGCGAACCCGGCACGCACAGGCGCTCGGCCTCGAATGTTTCTTCGCACTCGCGCTGATCGAGCTGTCGTTCGGTGTCGCGCAGTTCGCACACACGTACGGCTTCCTCGCGGCCTTTGCCGCGGGCGTCGCGATGCGACGTGTCGAGCACCGGGCGAGCGGCGGCCGCGCCCCGCACGAGGTCATCGGCAAGATCGATGCGGCCGATGTCGTCGAGACGCAACGGCATCCGGACAAAGCGCATGCGTACATCACCGAATCGGTGCTGGATTTCACGATCGAACTCGAAAGCATTGCGGAAGCGGTCGTCATGACCATGATCGGCGGCGTGCTCGCGACGCTTCCCGGCCCGCTGTTCACGTGGCGCACGGTGGCGCTGACCGCCATCCTGTTCCTCGCGGTGCGGCCGGCCGCCGTCGCGCTGTCGCTCATCGGCTCAAGCGCGACACCCACGCAGCGACGGCTGACGGCGTGGTTCGGCATTCGCGGTATCGGCTCGTTCTACTACCTCGCGTTCGTGATCGAGCACGGCCCGAGCGGCGTGGTGCGCCCGCTCGCCTCGCCCGTGCTCGCGATCGTGACGGCATCCGTGATCGCGCACGGCGTGTCCGCGACGCCGCTGATGAACTGGTATCACCGGCTGCAACGGCGGCGTTGAGCGGTCAAGC
The DNA here is from genome assembly GCF_018375725.1 of Burkholderia sp. GTDB lineage: Bacteria > Pseudomonadota > Gammaproteobacteria > Burkholderiales > Burkholderiaceae > Burkholderia. The sequence continues at coordinate 2,156 of NZ_JAHACR010000084.1, forward strand.
CGGCGCAAGCCGCGCACGCATGCGTGCGGTCACGCGCTGACGGACGTCGCGATAGCCGTCCCACGGATCGCCCGCGAGCCGGTCGAGCCGCGCACGCAGTGTACCGATCGTCCATTGCGCCGCGCCTGTCGTGCCGGGCAGCTCGTCCCAGCCGACCGGCACGGAGACGCTGATGCCGGGCCGCGCGCGCGCCGAATATGCGGCGACGGTGCTCGCGCCGCGGCTGTTGCGCAGATAGTCGACGAAGATCTTGCCGCGCCGGTTTTGCGGGCCCATCTTTGCAGTGAAGCGATCCGGCAGCACAGCGGCGACATGCTGCGCGAAGGCCTTCGAAAAATCCTTCACCTCGTCCCATCCGGCGTGACGCGTGATCGGCACGACAACGTGCAGCCCCTTGCCGCCGCTCGTCTTGCAGAACGACACGAGGCCGAGTTCGTCGAGAAGCCCGCGCAGCAGCTGCGCGGCTTCGATCACCGTCTGCCACGGCAACGCCGGATCGGGATCGAGATCGAGCACGAAGCGGTCAGGCCGTTCGATGTTCGTTGCGTGCGCGTTCCACGTATGAAGCTCGATCGCCCCCATCTGGGCGACGCCGATCAACGCATCCACGCTGTCGATCGTCATCAGCGGCCGATGGCCGGGATCGAGGCCCGGGCGCTGCGTGACGAACGGCATCTCGCGCTTCGTCGCATGCCGCTCGAAGAACAGCTCGCCGCCGATGTCGCCGGGCGCACGCACGAGCGAGACGGGCCGCCCCTTCAGATCGGGCAGCAGCCACGGCGCCACCCAGTCCCAATAGCGGACGAGATCGATCTTGCGCGCGCCGTGCTGCGGATCGAGCAGGCGGCCCGGGTGCGTGATGCGGACATGCTCGACGACGACCCGCGCCGTCGCACGATCGCCGTCGTCTCCGTCGGTCATCGTCGTTCTCCGCAAACTGCAGCGTCTCCCTGATAGCCTGTCGCGCGGACACCGACGCATCGCGATGCCCCGCATCGGATTCTCATCGTCGGATCACGCCGAACAGGAGCGTAAGCACGAATATCACGATGAAGATGAAGAACAGGATCTTCGCGATCTCGGCCGCACCCGCCGCGATCCCGCCGAAGCCCAGGACCCCCGCGATGATCGCGATGATGAAGAAGATGAGTGCGTAGTGCAGCATGAATCTCTCCTTTGAATGAAGGCAGTCAGGCATCGCGCGTCTGTTTCGGCTTGCCGCGCGCCGGCGCATTGCCGCCCCTCGGATCCGACCGGCACGATCCACTTCCGCCCATACACCGACAGCGCGCAACATCCGTGCCATCGGTGCCGTGCGACAGGCAGCATCCGCTCAGAACCGGTCGATATGAAAATCCCCGGCGTATGCGGTCGGGCTGCGCTGCGTCATCATCTCGGCGAATGCCGCTGCCATGTATTTCAGCGCCAGTCGTTTTTGTGCGATACCCCATTGTTCGAACGCGGCGAGCACGTCGACATCGAACGTCACGGTCACCGCCGCCGGATGCCCTCCGGCCCGGAATTCGACGAGCAGCACGTTGGCCGAGCACGCCTCGATATGGAACGGAATGCCGCGCGCCTCGAAATACTGCCCGAGCGTCTCGGCGATCTCGCGCTTGATGCCCGGCACGACACGAATACTCATCGCACACCTCCCGCCGTTGTACTGCCCTCCCGGCCGCGGACGGCAAGCGGCACCTGTCGTGCAGGTACGGACGAACCGACCGCGCGCCGTTGAAATCGCTACATCGACCGGTGCAAATCTTTCAACACGCGCGAGCGATTCACGCTTCGTAGGCAGCCAGCACGATCCACAGACAACGGCCTTCCTCGATCGCCTGTGCCGCAAGCGCGAAGTCGTCCGTGGGGCGGCTCGCCTGCTGCAGCGCGTGGCGCGCCGCCTCGGATCCGTTGAATACGCCGTGGCCGAGCCGCCGCACACGCATCTTGCCCGTGAACATCAGCCGGTCGGGCCGCGAAACCAGCGGCTCCTGCTTCCACATGCGAAATTTTTGCGCGACAGCCTTGAACTCACCGCCGCATACGTTGATTTCGTAATGCACCTGTCGAGTCTCTTGTGTCTGTTCCGGCGCTGTCATGTCGCCCTCCGGATCGAAGCGCCGTTGCATGCAGCGCCATGCAGGTCGAGCGGCAACCGCCATGCCCGATCCGGCATGCGCACATCGGGTCGGATTCGATAACAAACAGTGACAAAGAGGACGGGACACTTCTGATGATCGCCCGTCCAACTTTCATGTCCCAACACTCGACGGGAGATACGAATGAAACGGATGATCCAGCGGGTTTTCCTCAGCGTTTCCTTGTTGACGCTCGCTGCCTGCGGCACGGTTCTGGGTGCGACAGCGGGCGGTGTCGCCGGCCACGAGCTGACGCACGGCAGTACCGCAGGCACGATCGGCGGCGCAGCCGCAGGCGGGCTTATCGGCCACGCGATCGACCGATAACGGCGCATGACGCAGCGCGCCGGTTCTCGGCATATACATGGGGGAATGGCAACACGAATCCGCGTGCGATCGGCCCGATCACACGCGGATTCGTGTTCTGACGCGGCAACGGCCGCGACAGCCGGCAGGTTCGTTCAATACCGCGCGGGCGGCGCTGCCGGCGCGGGGCCCGCGTCACCCTTCGACGAACCCGGCATCGTCGTGCTGGCCGGAGGGCGAGGGTCATAGCGGGTATTCGCATCCGGCATGCTTGTCGGCGGCGGCACCGTGTTGCTCTGCTGCGTCATTCCCCCCTGCTGCGATGTGTGCGTCTGCATCCTGTCCGCGCACGCGGCCATGCTGCAGGCAGCGGCAATCGCGCACGCGCAGGTGCACCATGTCTGGATCAGTTTCATCTCGAGTCCTCCGCAAGAAACGGCCGGTCGCATCGGATCCGGTCGTCATGAAGATCCCGCATCGCGCCGGCCGGGCAACGCCGCGCCATCGTTCCCGCGCTCGCCGCCATGCGATGCGGGCGGCATGCGCACCGGCGGCACGCGTTGAGGCGGGTCGCCCTTCGGATGCCGATACGGCTCAGGCATATCCGGCGGCAGGTCATCATCGTCGTCCGGCGGAACCGGCTCGGGATCGACGTCTGGCATCGGTGGCTCGGGGCGGTGCAACGACAAGGTTTCGAGCTCCATCATCCATCTCCCCTTTGCGAATGCCCGGATCTTCCCGCAATCGGCATGCCGGCGGCGGTCGCGGCTCGTGATTGCCCCTCCTGGCGGGACGCCGCGTGCCAACCGGCCGCCATTCTTGCCGCCGACTTTGCAAGCCTTACATCGATCCGTGCAGATATTGCACAGCGGTTAGCCCGCGATTCACGTGACCCTTCGTTTCGGCGAACACCACACGTTGCGCCGACACGGCGAGGTTCGATGGTGGAGCGACAGGTTGGTCCGTGCATTCAACGGTCGGGACGCCTGGCAGCCCGTGTGTTCGCACGGCGCCGCGTCCAGATACCGCCTTGTCAGGATGTCATCCCAAGGGATCGCGCTTCGTCCGCAACACGGCTGGACGGCACGGCGCCGTGGCTCGTGGCATCGGCCCCGCATGGCGCAGATCGACCGGCGTCGTGCCGGCCCCCGCCACTGCACATCGCGCGGCGCGGCCGCGCGCCGGATCGTGCTGTCGCGGCGTCCCGCATTCGCGGGTCGCTGCAGCAAGGTAGCGGCGTCGGCGACAGCGGCGCGCGCGTCACTGCCCTTCCACCTTCCTTGCGACCTTCTGCGCCGCAGCCAGGTGGTGCTCGAGCGTCGGCAACGTACGCCCGGCAAATGCGCGCAGGTCGGGATCGTGACCGTTGCGCGCCTCGGCATCGAATAGCCGGATCGCCTCGCGGTGTGCATCCGGCCCGGCAACGGCCACGTAAGCGGTGTCGAATTCACGTCCGCTTTTGCTGCGCAGCGCGTCGACGTCGGGATCGACGATCCGCGCCGCCTGAACCGGCACGCCCTTCTGTGCGCCAAGCCGGCGCAGCTGGTCGTTGGTCTTGCCGTGGTCGTCGACCATGCGCCTCGCATATGCGCGCACGTCAGCGGACGGCGAGCGCTCCAGCGCAATCTGGCTCGCCTGCACTTCACGCTTGCCGGCCAGGCTTGCCCGGTCGACAAACTCGACGTCGATACCTTGGGGCCGCCGGGTGATCTGCGCATCGTCCGGTCCGGACGGCGGATTGACGAGGCCTTGCCACTCATGCGGCGTGTCGACGGACGGTGCGCCGCCCGGCATGCGTTGTGCGGATGTCGCCATCGGGAGGCTCATCGCGATGGCAGCGAGCCCTGCAATCATCAGGATGCTGGGTTTCATGGGGCTCCTCCTTTCGTGTCGTCCCTCGCGACGCCTGATTTCGTTTCGTCATGCGTGACGAAGCGGCCACCGACGCGCGTCGCTCAGGTTCACCGGCTGGCCGCGGGACTGTCTCCGCTCAATTCGGCCGTATCGTCAGTTGATCCTGCACGCCCTGCACGCCTTCGATCTGCTTTGCCGTGCTCACGGCAAGCTGGCGCTGGTGCACATCAGGCACGCTGCCGGTCAACAAGACGTTGCCGCGATTCGTCGTCACGTGAATGTCGCGGGACGACAGATCTTCCTTGCCGAAGAGCGCCGCCTTGACCTTGGCCGTGACCGTGGCGTCGCGAATCTGCGTGCCGACTTCCGATTGCCCCGACGCCGGGGTCGCCTCGTCGCCCGCCGCGGCAGCAGGAAGCGCCGCCGTTGCGCAGATCGCGGCAGCCGCGACGGCCACCTTCTTGCCGATTCGTCTCGCCGGATGACGTTTCAGCCATTCGGACCATGCTTGAAAACGTCTCGCGTTCATCGCAACCTCCTGTTCAATCCGGCGTCGCCGCCCGTTAACCGGGATGCCGCAATTGCCATGCCACGACGCAAACACCGCCAGCACGGCTGGCCGGGGCGGCCGCGCGGGTTCTTTTCGTGCACCGGGTTGCAATTTTTTCGGTGGGGCGTCGGCCACGGCACACATGCCGTCGAGACCGACCCCAGTTGCGGAAGCCGCCGGTCAGGTACTGTGACCGGCCACCTTGGCGATCGTGCGTGCGAGCGCCTGCACGTCCACTGGCTTGCAGAAATAGCCGTCGAAGCCCGCATCGAGCGCTTCGCGTTCGGCGGTGCGGTCGGCGTGCGCCGTGACGGCGAGCACCCGGACGTCCTGCATCTGCGGTATCGTTCCGCGGCGCACGGCGTCGAGCAGCCAGAAACCGTTGCCATCCGGCATCGCGAGATCGGACAGCACCACGGTCGGCCACATCGTCGCGATCTTCGCAAGCGCTTCGCGGCCCGACGCCGCCGCCTCCACCCGCGCGCCGAGCGTCGTCAGCGCGGCCGTGAGGCTCTCGCGGGTGGTCGCGTCGTCGTCGACAACCAGGATGTACTGGTCGTCGAGCGTCGTCAGCTCGCCGCCGCCCCGCTCCTGCTGGTGGACGGCCCACATCATCGCGCCGCTCGGCCGCCAGCCGGCCGGCAGCGTCACGGTGAACGTCGTGCCGCAATCGCGCCCGGCACTTTGCACGGCCACCGTTCCGCCGTGCAGCTCCGCGATGTGGCGCACGATCGACAGGCCGAGACCGAGGCCGCGCCGCGGCGAAGCCGGCGACTCGTCCGCACGCCGGAATGCCTCGAACACATACGGCAGAAAGCCCGGCCCGATCCCCTGTCCCGTGTCGGCCACCGTCAGCACCGCATGCTTGCCGTTCCGCGAGAGCCCCACCGTCACGCGGCCGCCTTCGGGCGTGAACTTGAACGCATTCGACAGCAGGTTCGACAGCATCTGGCGCAATCGCTCGCCGTCGCCGGACACCATGCAGGCGCCGAACATGCACTCCGTCACAAGCTGAATGCCGGCCGCCGCTGCGGTCGTGCGGAACGAGCCGGCGGTATCGGCGACGATCCGCGCGAGATCGACCGGCATCGGATCGAGCCGCAGCTTGCCGGTGGCGAGCGACGACGCGTCGAGAATGTCGCCGACCATTCGCGACAGCGAACGGGCGCTGCGGTCGATCGCGTCGATCGCCTGTTGCTGCAGGTCGCCGTCGCCGGAATGGCGCAGCACTTCGACCCAGCCATAGATCACGTTGAGCGGCGTCCGCAGCTCGTGCGACACGGTCGCGAGCAGCTCATCCTTGAGGCGGTTCGACATGTCGGCCTGTTGACGCGCGTCGCGCGCACCGCGCAGATAACGCTGTGCGCGGCGCTCCGCCCGGTGCTGTGCGCCGGAATCGCGAAGCGTCACGGATAGTGCGACGCCGTCGTGCTCGCCGTCCGGTACCGGGCACGCGCGGGCCGTCACGCGAAACCGGCCGCCGTCGCGATGCACGCAAAGCAGATCGCACGGCCCGGCCGTGTCGCGCAGCGGGCCGAATGCGTCGGCGACCGGATGGTGCCGCTGCCAGCGCGGCGCCATCAGCATCGCCGGATCGGCATCGCGTGCTTCGCGCGCGTCATAGCCGAACATCTGCTCCGCGGCCCGGTTCCAGTTGACGATCCGTCCATCGGCACCGAGGCCGAAGACCGCGTCCGGCAACGCATCGACGATCGCCTGCCATGTGCGGCTCCCGTCGTCGGCTTGTCCTGCCGTCGATTCATGTCCGCGCCGCCGGCTGCCGCTCACATAGACGTGATGGAACAGCAGCGCGACCGCGCAAACCGCCGCGACGGCGAGTACGGACGCGCCGAGCCGAACGAGCCATGGCGCCCCGTATGTGGCCGGATCGGGCAGGAACAGCGTCCAGACCAGTACGGCGCCGGATACGATCGCGATCGCCGCCAGCATGATGGCGATTGCGACATGTCCGGCGCGTTGCCGTGCAATCCAGGGCATCGCATCTCCTCCCGTCGCCGCTGATCGCGCGACAAAGACGGCCGACGTGCATCTCGCCGCGAGTCGGGCCGCATCGCTCGCGGTGCGCATCCAGTCCGATTTTCATCGGCCGGCCTGTTACAACCGGTTTCACAGACGCAAAATCCGTTCCCGCCACACGGCCGTGCAACGTCGTTGCCATTCACGCGTCCTTGATCGATCCGGCAGGCGCACGGTCTGCGCAATCCCGCGAGCGACGCGGGCCGCGCCAAGCACGGCGCCGGCATCACGGTTCCGGCTTGTCGTGACTGTCGGCCTCGTCGTCCGGATGCGACAGATAGGCGAGGCGGTTGTAAATGGTCTTCAGGCTGATGTCGAGCATGTCGGCGGCCTGGGATTTCACGCCGCAGCACCGCGCGATCGTGCCGAGAATGATGCGCCGGTCGACCTCCTCGAGCGACGTGCCGAACGGCACCGTAACGCAATCGCCGACGGGATCGCCGACGGCCGACACCTCGTCCAGGATCGGCGGCGGCAGCGTCGTGATCACGTCGCCATCGTTGAAGATGCTCGCGCGCTGCACGAAGTTGCGCAACTCGCGCACATTCCCCGGCCACGCGTAACTTTTCAGCGCCTCGAGTGCGGCCGGCGCGAAGCGCATCGCGCGGGTGCCTTCCTCGTTGAGCGCTTGCAGGAACGCTTCGGCCAGCATCGGAATATCGTCGCCGCGCTCGCGCAGCGGCGGCATGGCGATCGGAAACACATTGATCCGGTGATACAGGTCGGGACGCAGCTTGCCGCTCTCCATCGCCTCGGCCGGGTCGCGGTTCGTGGCCGCCACGATCCGCACATCGACGTCGATCTCGCGCACGGCGCCGAGCCGCGTGAACTGGCCCGTTTCGAGCACGCGCAGGAGCTTGGGCTGCGATTCGACCGGCATCTCCGTAATCTCGTCGAGAAACAGCGTGCCGCCGTCCGCGCGTTCGAAGTAACCCTTGTGCTGACGATCGGCACCGGTGAAACTGCCGCGATCGTGCCCGAACAGCTCGCTCTCGACGAGGTTCGCGGCAATGGCCGCGCAATTGATCGCGAGAAACGGCCCGTCGCGCCGCAGGCTCAGCGCATGGATCGCCTGAGCGACAAGCTCCTTGCCGGTGCCCGACTCGCCGGTCAGCAACACCGATGCCTCGGTGCCCGCCACGCGGCTGATCGCTTCGTACATGGCCTGCATCGGCGGCGAGGTGCCGAGCATGGCGCCGAAGCGGCCCGTCTGCCGCGACTCGGCACGCAGCGCATCGTTTTGCGCTTGCAGCGCGGCCTTGCGGGGCAGGCGCGCGAAGATGCTGTTGAGCCGCTGCACATTGATCGGCTTGATCAGATAGTCGGTCGCACCGCGGCGCAAGGCGTCGATCGCACTGTCGAGACTGGCGTAGCCCGTCGTCAGCACCATCTCGCACGGCGAACCCTGCGGCAAGGCGTCGAACAAAGCCATGCCGTTTCCGTCCGGCAGCACGAGATCGCACAGCACGAGATCCGGCGTGCGCGCAGCCATCCTCCCTCGTGCTTCTGCGAGCGTCGACGCGGTATCGCATTCGAGTTTCCTGGACCGAATGAGCGCGGCGAGCATGGCGCGCGTGTCGGCGTCGTCCTCGACGATCAGGATGTAGGCCATCGACACTCCAATGGAGGCGTCGCATGCCGCGACGATCGTTTCGCGATGCAATGCCATTCAGGAAATGGCTGGATCGGATGACCGACTCGATAGTCGATCGACGAGGCTCGGCGACCGGCCCGCGAAAAAATGCTTTCCTCGGAGCCATACGTACCTACAGTATAGGGAGCGCTTTTCCGCTTTCGACGGCTATCAGATATTTCTATCCGACCTTTTTGTCTGCACTGCAAGATTCAATTCACGGCTCGTACGGATTCACTATGCTAGTGACTGTCGAGACACGATCAGCGCGGCCACTTCACGATGGCAGCTTGCGTGAGTTCTTCCGGTGAATCGCTTCAATCCAGCGAGCCCTCGACGTCGAGGCATTGCATGGACGGAAGGCGTTTGTCCGGTCATTCCGGTGCAATCCGCACGTTGCTGCGCAAGATCGAAAAAATCGCAGCCACGCGCGCGAGCGTGCTGATCGTCGGCGAAAGCGGGGTCGGCAAGGACATCGCCGCCCGGCTGATGCACGACCTGAGCCCACGTCGTCGCGGCCCGTTCATTCCCATCAATTGCGGCGCGATTCCGCCCGACATCGCCGAATCCCAATTGTTTGGACACGAAAAAGGCAGCTTCACCGGCGCGGTGTCGCAGCACGTCGGATTTTTCGAAGCGGCGCGCGGCGGCACGGTGTTTCTCGACGAGATCGCCGAAATGCCGTGCGAATTGCAGGTGAAACTGCTGCGCGCGCTCGAATCGAATACGATCACGCGCGTCGGCGGCACCGATGCCATTCCGCTCGACGTCCGCGTCGTGACCGCCACGCATGGCGACCTCGCACAAGCGATCCGCGAAGGACGGCTGCGCGAGGATCTGTTCTATCGGATCGCCGTATTCGCACTGCATGTGCCGGCCCTGCGGCATCGGGAAGGCGATGCCGAGCACATCGCGCAGAATCTGATCGATCGCCTCAACGCACGCCATTGCACGCACAAGCGGCTGACGAGCAAGGCATTGCGGACATTGCGCACGCATTCATGGCCCGGCAACGTGCGTGAACTGCACAATACGATCGAGCGCGCGTTCATCCTCGCCGACGAAGAGATCGACATCCAGCCGACGCAGCACACGCCGCCACGCGAGGCCATCCGCGACGATGCGATGACGCTCCTGATCGGCGCGACGCTCGCGCATTCCCAGCAACACTTCATCGCCGCGTCGCTCAGGCATTTCAAAGGCGACAAGCCGCGTACCGCGAAAGCGCTCGGCATCAGCCTCAAGACGCTGTACAACCGGCTCGCGCTGATGCGCGAGGCTGCGGGGCGAACGACTGACGGCGCGGCATAGTCAGTCACATCGCGACATCCCCGCCGTGCACGAAGCGGTCGATGCCGAACCGCTCGCGTACGTTCCGTCGCGCCGCCGCGGTCACCGCGAGCGCAACCGTGCCTGCCGCTCCGGTGTCGACGATCCGTTTCTACAATCGATTGAAATTTTTCCGCAATGGCACAACGGCCTCGCACATCGCAGTACGCGATCCGGCATCACCTCACAGACATCGAGTCTGCCAACTGCCAGACCGCCGCTGACAAGCACGCTGCCGGTCATTGGATCCGCGCAGGCTCGACGTTCGGCCATTACGGCTGCTTCTTGACGCGCGCCTTCACATCGCCGAAGGACGCTTGTGTCTTGCCGACGACCTGTTCGGCCCTGCCCTTCAATCGGCTCGCCCGACTTCCTGCGACCTTGCCAACCGCTTCCCTCAGTTTTCCCTTTGCTTCCTTGATCCGACCTTTTACCTGATCCTTGTTCATGACACGGCTCCTTGACCTTGATGGATACCCGATTGATGGATGCATGGCCGACACGCTGCGCCGAATCTCGATGGCATGCCGCCACAGGCACGGCACTTGCCCGGGTTGAAGCGTTCGCGCTCGCAGACAGCGGACTGACGGCCGGCGTAGCAACCGAAGACTTGAAGCTCGCCGGACCCAAGCTGCCGTAGCGGGTGCCGGTGGAACAGCAGGCTGTGTCCGCCCATCGTCAATCTTGCGGAGGAAGCATGCACATTCTCACGAGCGCCGGCCCGCTGGTTTCGCTGATCGCCGGCGTGCTCATCCTCGCGGTGCCGCGCCTGCTGAATTACATCGTTGCGATCTACCTGATCGTCATCGGGCTGCTCGGGCTGTTCGGCGGTCACCTCCATTGAGTCGGCCTGACCGCCGGGACAGCAGGTTGCGAAAACACATCGGCCCCTTAGCGATCTTCATTCCCGACTCGACAAGTCGCGCGCCGCAGTCCCGCCCGCTTCGAAGCAGATTTCATGCCGCGGTGACGCGGCGGCCGCCCATCCCGGCACCGCGATATGCGAAACCTCGCCTGCATACGCACGTTCCGCCCCGATGCCCGGTCAAGGAGGCGCCTATGACCCGATTCGACCTGCTCTTCCATCTCGTGACAAGCCAGATCGACGCCCGCAAACGGATCGGTGAATGGCTCCCGCCCGACGTGCTGATCGCAAGCATGCATACCTGGATGTCGTGCCACGGGATCGAATATGACTGGCTTGAACGGCTCCGGATCGGTGCGGCATCCGTCACGTTCTCCCGCAACATCTACGACATGGCGACCGAGCGGACCGATCTGGCGCTCGAGCGCGCGTCGTGCGCGACCCGCCCCGGGAATGCAGCTTGCTGAATACCTGTCCGTCATGGGCAATCCGGAGTGAACCATGCGCATCGCACGCACGTTCGGCCACGCAGTCGCATGGCTTGCCGTGACCGTCGCGGTGATCGTCGGTGCGCTGGCAGTGTTTGTCGCGACGTTCGACTGGAACCGTGCCCGCCCGTGGATTGGCGACACGGTATCCCAGGCCATCGGCCGGCAGTTTTCGATCAACGGCGATCTGCGTGTGGACTGGCACCGGCCGCCGTACGAGCACGGTTGGCGTGCATGGGTGCCGTGGCCGAAATTCACCGCGCGCAACATCGTGATCGCGAACCCCGACTGGGCACGCGCGAAGGCATTCGCGACGCTCGATGCCATCAGTTTCGACATCGCCGCGCTGCCGCTGATCGACAAGCGCATCGTCATTCCGTCGATCCAACTCGCCAATCCGTCGGTCGATCTCGAACGCCTGAAGGACGGGCGCGAGAACTGGACTTTCAGACTGAAATCGCCCGGCGAGCCGCGCGTGTGGACGCTCGACCTGCACGACGTTGCATTCGTGAAGGGCAATGTCGCCTATTACGACGAATTCAAGCGTGCCGACCTGAAGGCAGTGATCGATACGCTCGGCCAGCCGATCCCGTTCGGCGACGTGCTCAGGCAGCAGCAGCAAACGTCGCTCAGGGAATCGGCGGACGTGGTGGGCAGCACAAACGCAACGAAGCTCAACGCGCAAGTCCACGCCAGGACCGCGCGCGGCGCTTCGGGCGCTTCGGGCGCTTCGGGCGCTTCGGGCGCTTCGGGCGCTTC
>NZ_JAHACR010000085.1 GCF_018375725.1 Burkholderia sp.
GGTCAGCTGACGATCGCCGCGCATCTCGGTGCGCACGACGATGCGCTGTTCGCGAAGCTGCTGCCCACGCTCGAACGCAAAGCAGGCCGGATTCTCGTTGACGGTTTCGGCACCGGCGTCGAAGTCGGCCACGCGATTGTGCATGGCGGGCCGTTCCCCGCAACATCCGATCCGCGTACGACGTCGGTCGGCGCACGCGCGATCGAGCGCTTCATGCGTCCCGTGTCGTATCAGGACGTGCCTGCTGCACTGCTGCCGGCAGCGATCCGCGACGGCAATCCGATGCACATTCCGCAACGCATCGATGGCGTCGTCGCGACGCGGGAGGCACAGGATGTCTGACATGAACGAAATCGTCCTGTCGCTCGACGATGTGCACGCGCTCGCGATGCGCGTGCTGACCCATAACGGCATGTCGGATGCGCATGCGCGCGCGATTGCGAACGTGATCATGCAGGGCCAGCGGGACGAGTGCCATTCGCATGGCGTCTATCGGCTGCTCGTCTGCGTGCGCTCGCTGAGGAAGGGCAAGGTCGATCCGCAGGCGACGCCGACGCTGCGTCCTCTGTCGTCGAGCATCGTCGCCGTCGATGCGCATCGCGGCTTCTCGCTGCTGAGCTTCGAAACCGGCCTGCCCGTGCTGGTCGAGATGACGAGGCAACACGGCATCGCCGCGATGGCGATCAACAACTGCTATCACTTCTCCGCGCTGTGGCCGGAAGTCGAGGCGATCGCCGCGGCCGGCCTCGCCGGCATCGCGATGAATCCGAGCCATAGCTGGGTCGCGCCTGAAGGCGGGAACAGGCCGGTATTCGGGACGAACCCGATCGCGTTCGCCTGGCCGCGTCCGGGCCGCACGCCGTTCGTGTTCGATTTCGCGACCAGCGCCATCGCGCGTGGCGACATCGAGCTGCACGCGAAACAGGGCAAGCCGATTCCGTCACACTGGGCGATCGATGTCGACGGCCAGCCGACCACCGATCCAAAAGTCGCGCTGCAAGGCGCCATGCGCACGTTCGGCGGGCACAAGGGCTCGGCGCTCGCAGCGATGGTCGAACTGCTCGGCGGTGCGCTGATCGGCGACATGACGAGCCAGGAGTCGATGGAATTCGACGATGGCGTCGGCGCGACGCCGTGTCATGGCGAACTCGTGATTGCCTTCGACCCGAAGGTATTCCTCGGCGACGATCTCGGCGCCGGGCTCGCACGCGGTGAACGGATGCTCGACGCGATCGTCGCGCAGGGCGCGCGGCTGCCGTCGCAACGGCGTTTCGATGCCCGCGCGCGCAGCATCGCCAATGGCGTGCGAATTCCGCGGCCGTTGTACGAGGAAATCCTGGCGCTGCTCGACTGACCCGGGCGGCATCGTCCATGTCCGGAACGTTCGCACCCGCTTCATGCGAGTGCGGCGCGTCCGGCCGGGCGATGTCAGCCGGTTTCGTGCGACGTGATCGCATGCCCGGCCGGCGCACGGCGCTGGCTGAATCCGTTGCCGGATTGCGGCCCGGCGCCGCCGGCGCGTGACATGAACCGGGCACGCACGACACACCGAGCCATGTGTCGTCGCCCCCGATCAGCGACGGAAATCCGTCCCGTGGTCCCCACCACCGCCTCCGCCTCCTTGCAGGCCGAATCCACGTTCCCCGCCACCGCCACCGTCTCTACCTCCACCTCCGCCGCCTTGCCGGCCGAAGCCGCGCTCGCCGCCGGATCCACCGCCACCTTGCCGGCCCTGCGGCGGCGTCCCGATCACTGCACCGCCCATCGTCGCGGAAGGCGCATGAACCGCGCCGCCGGCTGGCGGCCCCGGCGCGTGCATGCCTCCGCCCGCGTTCGGCCCCGGTGCATACATGCCTCCGCCGGCTTGCGGCGCCTGCGTGCCGACGTTGCCTTGCGGTCCCGGCGAACGTACGCCGCCATTGAACCCGCCATGCGGCATCGATGGACGCACATCGCGATCACGGCCGAATGTCCCGCCGCCCACTGCACCGGCCGGCGCTTGTCCGATCTGCGGATGCCCGCGTCCCGGCGGGATGCCGCCGGGGCCGAGCCGCGGTTCGGCACGATGCATCCAGCGGTCTCGATCGTTGAACCAGGGCCGGTTGCGATAGAAGTGATCCCAATATGGAACGAGCGCGAACGTCACCACCGGGTAGCCGATCCATGCACCGTAATCGAGCACTGCGACGTCGCCGCCCTCGTATGGATAGCTGAGCCGTCCCGCGTAGATCCAGCCGCGCACGCCCGGCAGCGCAACGTCACACCAGGAGTAGTCGCCGAGACAGCCGATCACGGACACGAGCGTGCCCGCCGGAATCGCCGCCACCAGCGGATAGTCCGGCGCCGGGCCCGCACGCAGGTTCGCGGGCGCGTTGGTGTACGCCTCGGATTGTGCGGCCGCAGTACCGGACAATGCCGTCAGGCCAAGGAAGCCGATGCAGATGCATCGGACGATTGCGTGTTTCATGATGCTCTCCCGTGCGGGCATTCCGGCCGCAACGCGTGCGCCATTTTCGCGGCCATTCCCGCCATCCGTCCGTGCCGCGTCGCTGCCCGCCAGCCGGCTACGGCGCATACGCCGGGCAGCAACCGCTCAGCGCCGGTGACCGACATGCCCGCCACCTCCGCCCCAATGTCCGCCCCAACCACCCCAGTATCCTCTGCCGCGGCCGTGCCAGTGTCCGCCGCCCCAGCCTCCGCCGCGGAATCCGAAACCGATCGAGACCGGCGGCCAGCCCCAGCCGTACCAGCCCGGATAGTACGCGGGGTAGTAATACGGATACGGTGCCGCATAGATCGGTGCGGGTGGTGGCAACGCGTCCGCCGGCAGCGTCCCGGCCGAATCGTACGGATCCGCGACCGCGTTGCCCGATGCAATGGCCGGCGCCTCGCGTTGCGACAGGGGCGCAGGAACCGGCGCATAGTAAGGCGCGTAACCGTAAGGACTCGTGTAATAGCAACCGCCGAGCGCCAGTGCGGTCAAAGCAACAGCACCAGGCTTCATCGCTGAAATCGGGATCATTTCACGCTCCGGCAAGGGCGCCGACGGGCACCCGCACATGTCTCTAGCTTACGTCTAGCGCACATTTCACGGCATCCCGATCGGTTACTGTCTGTTTCATGGCCCGAACGATCGTGCGGCGCAAACGGCTGACCGCCGACGCGGCAAGGATGAACGTCAAGACAGCACGCGGCACGCACCATTCCAGTCAATCGGCGCAGGCGTTTGCGGCACGCATCGACATGCGGAATCCGGCCGACCGCGTCGCGTCCCGCCTCTGCAACGCAGGACGCACCGGGTCGTGCTGTCCGGCGTAGCATGAATCAACTGCGCACGCTGCGTTGTGCGCCATCGCGCAGGCATTGAAGCACGCGATCCGCCACGGTTTGAGCGGAACAGGCATGCGGGGGCGGACGGGCGCCCGCGATCCCCGGCAGCCGGACAGCGGCGGACGCGAGCCCGCCGGAGCAGGAAGGCGGCACACGCCGCAGGCAACATGAACACGTCGCACCGCGCGTCACACGCGGATATCCCAACCGACGCCGTCGCCCGGCTTTTGGCGCTTGCCGGCGAACGCGGCTACCTGATTCACGCCGACCTCATCGACGCGCTGCCGCCCGAACGCGGCACGCAGGATGCGCTCGACGCCGTATATGCCGCACTGGCGGACATCGGCATCACCGTGCTCGACGAACCGCCGCACGCGGCGCCGTTCACCGAACCGGCACCGGTCGATGTCGACCGCGACGCACTCGACGAAAGCAGCGCCGTGCTCGATGCGATCGCGCACGGCGCAACCGCATCGACCGACCCGCTGACCCTCTATCTGCGCCGCATGCACGCGGTGCCGCTGCTCACGCATGACGAGGAAATCACACTGGCGCGCGAGATCGAAGCGGGACGGCGCGAGATCCTCCAGGCGCTCGCCGGCTTTCCGGCTGCCGTCGATGCGCTGCTTTCCCACCACATCGGCGCCGGTGCATCGGGCAACGCCAATGACACGCCGGCCGGCGCCACCCATGCGATGTTGCGCAAGTCGGCCGTCGCCGTGCGGCGCGCGCTGCACACTTATGGCAGCCGGTCGACCGGATACCGAAACACATGCGCCAGGCTGGCCGCACGACTCGAATCGGTCGCCTGGCCGGCATCGGCCATCGAGGACGCGTGCCGGATCGCGTTGACGCTCCCGTCCCCGGAAACGCG
This sequence comes from Burkholderia sp., assembly GCF_018375725.1. Lineage (GTDB taxonomy): Bacteria > Pseudomonadota > Gammaproteobacteria > Burkholderiales > Burkholderiaceae > Burkholderia. The sequence continues at coordinate 4,205 of NZ_JAHACR010000085.1, forward strand.
CGACAGCACATCCCGCGACCAGGCGCCCGCCAGCCTCGACGAAACGACCCGGCTCGCGCTGCTCGCCACGCTGCGGGCTGGCCGCCGGCGCGTGCACGACGCCACGCGCCGGATGCTCGAAGCCAACCTGCGGCTCGTGCTGTCGATCGCCCGGAAATACGCGAATCGCGGTGTCGATCTGCCCGATCTCGTTCAGGACGGCAACCTCGGCCTGCTGCGCGCGATCGAGAAATTCGAATACCGCCGCGGCTTCAAGTTCTCGACGTATGCGACGTGGTGGATCCGCCAGGCGGTCGTGCGGGCGGTCGCCGATCGCGCACGCACGATTCGCCTGCCGGTGCACGTCGGCGATCAGGTCGGCCGCGTACGACGGACAGCGCAACGCATGCGCCAGCGCACCGGCCACAAGCCGACACCCGCCCAGCTTGCTGCCGAAATCGGCCTGGGCGAAGACAAGCTGCGTACGCTGCTCGGCTTGCCGGCCGAACCGGTGTCGCTCGACACGCCGCTGCCCGATGCGGATGCCGGGCTCCGCGATTTGATCGAGGACCGCGCGTCGCGCAGCCCGTTCGACACGCTCGCGGACGCACGCATGCGCGAATGCGTGGCGGCACTGCTGAAGTCGGTGACGCCGCTCGAGGCCGACGTGCTGCGCCGGCGTTTCGGCATCGGTGGTGCGGAGCCGGCGACCTATGACGCGATCGCGAAACGGTCGGGCATGTCGCGCGAACGCGTGCGCCAGATCGAACGACGCGCCCTCGCCGCATTGCGCGAATCCGTGCAGGCGGAGGATGCGCACGCGTTTCTCGATGTGTAGCACGGGCGACCGATCCGCTGCCGACATGCAACAGCCGCACGTCCGGCGTCGCATGCGCCGTCCTGTCCGTTGCTCGACGCATCCCGTCGATGCGTCACGCCGCACGCACATGGCACATGTTGCCGCCTGCGTCTCGCACGATCACGGCGCCTGTGTAACGTTTGCCATTGATACGCATCAATTTTTCTCGATCCTCGTCCCGGACAATCGTCGATGGCACGCCGGCGCACCGTTCGCCGGCCCCTTCCGTTTGCACTCCCACGCGTTTTACCGCCATGCAGACGACCGCCAGCCGAACCTACGAGGAAAACCGGCAGATCGCCCGTTGTCTGCGCGAGGCTGCACAACGCCTCGCGGAACAGGGTGCGACCCAGTCCCGGGCCGACGCATACCGTTTCGCTGCCGATTCGGTCGAGCGACTCGACCGTCCGATCCGCCTGTTGTTCGACGAAGGGGGCATGGATGTGCTGGTTGCGCTGCCGCACGTCCGCGTGGGTATCGCGCAGGCTGTCGCCGAAATCCTGATCACCCGGCGCTGGCGCCAGCTCGAACGGCTGCGCGGCGATGCGCGCTCGACGAGCGCCTTCGAAGCCGTGCCCGGCATCGGCCACGAACTTGCACTGCGCATCCACGAAAGCCTGCACATCGACACCCTGGAGGACCTGGAGGCCGCCGCCCGCAGCGGCAGGCTGGAAACCGTCACGGGCGTCGGCCCGCGCCGCGCGGCGGGAATTCGCGCGGCGCTCGCCGAAGCGCTGGGCCGCTGGCGCCGCTGGCATGCCCAGCCGCGCGGCGCGGGCCCCGCACCGGAACCGGCGATCGCGCTGCTGCTCGACATCGACCACCGCTATCGCGAACTGGTCGCGGCCGGCGCGCTGCCGACGGTCACGCCCAAACGCCCGAACCTGGAAAGCCGCCCGCTGCCGCTGCTGCATGCCACGAACGACGGCTGGCATTTCACCGCGATGCATCCGTATGCCGGACGCGCGCACGAACTGTCGCGCATGTCCGGCTGGGTTGTCGTGTATTTCTATGACGAAACGCAGGCGGAACGCCAGCGCACCGTGGTGACCGAGACCCGCGGCGCATTGACGGGCAAGCGCGTCGTGCGCGGACGCGAGATGGCGTGCCGCGCGCACTACGCCGCGCACTACGCCGGTTAAGCGGTCACGTCGCCCCATGCAACGCGTGCGCGCGGCGACGCGTCGCGGCAGACCGGGCCGTTCGGCGAGCCGACCGGGCCGGCCAGCTATCCGCCGGACGTTGTCTTGCCGGCATCCGCACGCATCAGGCCTTCATCGACCCGATCCGCACGAAACGCGCGTGCCAGGCCAGCGCCTCGTCGAGCAGGTGCGGCGTCTGCTTGCCGTAGCTGTCGCGGCATGCGCGCTCGAAATAATCCTCCAGCATCGGCCGGAAATCCGGATGCGCGCAGTTCGCGATGATCTTGCGGGCGCGCTGCTTCGGCGACAGGCCGCGCAGGTCGGCAAGCCCCTGCTCGGTAACGACCACCGCGACGTCATGCTCGGTGTGGTCGACGTGGCTCGCCATCGGCACGATCCGCGAGATCGTCCCGCCTTTCGCCGTGCTCGCCGACATGAAGCACGACAGGTAGCCGTTGCGCGCGAAGTCGCCCGAGCCGCCGATGCCGTTCTGGATCTTCGTCCCCATCACATGCGTCGAGTTGACATTGCCGTAGATGTCGGCCTCGATCATCCCGTTCATCGCGATGCAGCCCAGCCTGCGCACCAGTTCCGGATGGTTGCTGATCTCCTGCGGACGCAGCACGATCTTCTCGCGGAACATCTCGATGTCGTCCGCGAAACGCTTGACCGCGTCCGGGCTCAGCGACAGCGCGGTCGCCGATGCGAGGCTCAGCGTGCCGTCGGCGAGCAGGTCGAGCATGCCGTCCTGGATCACTTCCGTGTACGCGGTGAGGTTCGAGAATCCGGCGGAACTCAGCTCCGCGAGCACCGCGTTCGTGATGTTGCCGACGCCCGACTGCAACGGCAGCAAGTTCTCCGGCAGCCGGCCCTGCTTCACTTCATGGCGCAGGAAGTCGATCAGGTGATGCGCGATCTGTTTCGACGTCTCGTCCGGCGTGGAAAACGCATTGCTGCGGTCGGGCGCGTCGGTTTCGACGATCGCGACGATCTTTTCGGCCGGGCAGCGCAGATACGGCTCGCCGATGCGGTCGCCGCTGCGCGTCAGCGGAATCGGCTGGCGATGCGGCGGCAGCGCGGTGCCGTAGTAGATGTCGTGCATCCCGTCGAGGCCGAGCGGCTGACGCGAATTCACTTCGAGGATCACATGCTTCGCCTGTTCGAGCCACGTCTTGTTGTTGCCGACCGATGCCGACGGGATCAGCAGGCCGTCTTCGCGAATCCCCGCGACCTCGACGATCGCGACATCCAGTTCGCCGAACAGGCCGAACCATGCGTATTGCGCGACGTGGCTCAGGTGAATGTCCTGATAGTCGACCTCGCCGGCGTTGATTTTCTCGCGCAGCGTCGGATCGGACTGATACGGCAGCCGCATCGAAATGCCGTTCGTTCGGGCGAGCGCGCCGTCGAGCTCGGGCGCGGTCGACGCACCGGTCAGCACGTTGATGCGGAATGCCTCGCCGCGCGCATGCGCCGCTTCGATGTGCGACGCGAGCGCTGCGGGCACGGCCTTCGGATAGCCCGATCCGGTGAAGCCGCTCATCGCGACGGTCATGCCGGGGCGGATCAGGGCCGCGGCTTCGTCGGCGGTGCGAACGAGCGAGCGCAGGGCGGGAGCAAGGATGCGTGATGAAGACATGGCAGAATTTCGACCTCTAGTTTTGATATGTCATGGGCGCCGCGGGGTGTCTCCTGAACGGCGCTCTGCCCCTGAGCTGCCGGCTTTGGACGACCGGCAGCTCAGGGTGCGCACTCAGTATCGCAGAGGCCGCATCCGCGAAAGGCTCGCCCGGTGCAAAAGTGCGTTGCCGGATTTGCCGGATATCGAACGACCGTTCTGTGACAGGCGAAACGCGGCACATTGCGACCCGACAGCGCATGCGCCCCTTTTTCTCCGAAAAATGCCCGTTCTTCGCCCGAAATTGCCCTTTCGTTGATCGGGAAAAAAGCGCCGACTTACAATTCCGTATATATTTCGTCGATGGACCAAAGAAAAACCACCAACCGCCCCGAACCACCGCTGCCACGCACCTGGGATGCGCGGCTGGCGCGCTCGCTTGTCCGGCCGCTCGTCGATACCGCGGTCACGCCGAACCACCTCACCACCCTTCGCCTGCTGATCGGTCTCGCCGGCGCCCTGTGCCTCGCACAAGGCGGTTTCGGCTGGATCAACGCGGGTGCGCTGCTGATCGTGCTGTCCAACTTCGTCGACCATACGGACGGCGAACTCGCGCGCATCAGCGGCAAGTCCAGCAAGATCGGTCACTTCTACGACCTCGCGGCGGACGCGCTCGTCACGGTTGCGCTGTTCGCCAGCATGGGCGTCGGCATCGTGGCCGCGGGCGGCCAGATGGCAGCGCCCCCGGTGCTGCTCGGCGCGGTCGCGGGCGCGGCCGTTGCGCTGATCTTCTACCTGCGGATGCGCATCGAGTCGTTCGCCGGCAAGGCCGGCACGAAGCAGGCGTTCGCCGGCGGCTTCGAGACGGAGGATGTCCTCTATCTGTTGCCGCTCGTCACGCTCACGGACGGCGTCGAGCCGTTTCTGCTCGCGGCGTCGATCGGCGCGCCGCTGTTCGCGGCATGGGTCGTGATCGACTATTGGCGGATCGTCCGGCGCAGCAGCCCGACGCAGAACGCAACCGAAATCCAGGCGACCAAATGAGCATGAACACGCGTGACGACTCCGTGCTGGAAAAGCCGGCACGCCCGGCGCCTGCCCGCGTCACATCGAATGACCCGGATCGCGCCGTGGCCGACAGTGTCGGCCGGCTCGACATCGGCCGCCTGCGCGACGACTACACGCGCCAGGGCGCATTCCTGTATCTCGACACGTTCCTGCCGCCCGACGCGGCCGGAAAACTGGCCGATACCGCGCGCGCGCTGCAGGCCGACCTCAACCGCAATTACCTGCCCGGCCACAAGCAGGGCGGCAGCGTCAGCCGCCACACGATCGATGCGAAGGCGCCGTATATCGCCGAGCTGTATCGCTCGAAGGCGCTGATCGGCTTTCTCGAGAAGATCACCGGCGACACGCTGCTGCCGTCGCCGGACGACGATCCGCACGCCTACGCGCTGTACTACTACACGAAACCGGGCGACCATATCGGCTGGCACTACGACACGTCGTACTACGACGGCCGCCGCTACACGCTGCTGATCGGCGTGATCGACGATTCGTCGTGCCGCCTCGATTACGAACTGCATACGCGCAACCCGGACGTGCCTGACGAGCCCGGCTCGGTGCAGATCGCCGACGGCGGCATCGTGCTGTTCGACGGCGACAAGCTGCGCCATCGCATCACGCCGCTCGGCCAGGACGAGATGCGCGTGTCGCTGACCTTCGAATACGTGACGAACCCCGGCATGCGGCCGTGGAAACGCTTTATTTCGAACATGAAGGACGCAATCGCCTATTTCGGTTTCCGTCAGGTGTTCAAGCAACTGGCCTCGCGCCGAACGACACGCACATGACACGCGCCGGCTTGATCCTGCTGTCCCTCGGGACGGCACTGTTCGTTGCACTCCTGGCCTGGCAAGGCCTCGGCGCGGTTGCGTCGACGCTTCTCACGGCCGGCTGGGGGCTCGCGCTCGTCGCGGCATTCCACGTCGTGCCGCTCGTGATCGACGCCGCGGCGCTGTCGACGATGTTCCGCAAGGGCCTGCCCGGCTCGGGGCTCGGCGACGCGGTGCGCGCGCGCTGGGTCGGCGAATCGGTCAACAGCCTGCTGCCCGCCGGACAGATCGGCGGCCCGGTGCTGATGGTGCGCTACCTCGCGCAGCGCGGCGTGCGGATGGCGGACGCCGCCGCGGCCGTCACGGTCAGTACGACAGCACAGGCCATCGCGCAGATGGTGTTCGCGCTGATCGGCATCGCCGCATTCAGCGCCTATGCCACCCATGATTCGGTCGCGCATCTGCGCACGCCCGCGCTGATCGCAACGGCGGTGCTCGGCGTGTGCGCCGTCCTGTTCTACGTCGCGCAGCAGCGCGGCCTGTTTGGCCGCGGCCTGCGCATCGCGTCGAAGCTGTTCGGCCCGCGCAACTGGTCGTCGCTCGCGACGCGCGCGGACGCCATCGACAGCGCGGTCAGCGCGCTGTACCGCCAGCGCGACCGGGTCGCGTCGAGTTTCGCGCTGAGCCTCGCCGGCTGGATCGCCGGCACCGCGGAAGTGTGGCTCGCATTGCACTTCCTCGGGCATCCGGTAAGCTGGCTCGACGCGCTGCTGCTCGAAAGCGTCGGCCAGGCGATCCGCGGCGCAGCCTTCGCGATCCCCGGTTCGCTCGGCGCCCAGGAAGGCGGTTACCTGCTGCTGGCACCGCTAGTCGGCCTGCCGCCCGAAGCGGCGCTCGCGCTGTCGCTCGCGAAACGCGCCCGCGAACTCGCGCTCGGCCTGCCCGGCCTGCTCTATCTGCATTTCAGTGAACGAAACTGGCAGCGGCGCCAGACGACGCCGCAGCCCCTCGCCGATTGATCGGTCAAGAATCGATCTGTCATTTTTTTGGTTGGAGAACACATGCGAGCCATCATTCTTGCGGCGGGCGTCGGCTTGCGCCTGCAACAACCTCCCGAAGCGCAATTCCCGAAGTGCCTGCTGCGCTTTGACGGCACGACGCTGCTCGAACGCCATCTGCGCGTGCTCGAAGCGGCCGGTGTCGACGAGATCGTGCTCGCGCTCGGCTTCCAGGCAGGCAAGGTCGAGGAGGAGCTCAAGCGCCTCGGCCGGCGTGCCGAAATCGTGGTCAACGATCGCTACGACCTCGGCAGCGTGCTGACCGTGCACACGGTCGCCGACGCGATGACGCGCGGCGGCGACGTGCTCCTGATGGACGCGGACGTGCTGTATGACGACAGTATCCTGCACGCGCTGGTGGCCAACCCGGATCAGCCGGTCGACCGGCTGCTGATCGACCGCGACTTCGAAGCCGGCGACGAGCCGGTGAAGCTGTGCGTGAAGGACGGCGTGCCGGTCGAGTTGCGCAAGCAGCTCGCGGCCGGCCTCGACTACGACACGATCGGCGAATCGGTCGGGTTCTTCCGCTTCAGCGAGGACACCGCACGCCGCCTCGCCGCGATCGTTGCCGGCTATGTCGACAGCGGCCGCGCGAACATGCCGCACGAAGAAGCGGTGCGCGACCTGCTGCTCGAAGGCGGCCGCACCTTCGACGTCGCCGACGTGACCGGCGCGCCGTGGATCGAAATCGATTTCCCGAACGACGTCGCACGCGCGACGGAGGACGTATTGCCCATGATTCAACGCACCACCGCAGGAGCCGCACGATGAACGCACGCGAACCCAACTTCACCGAATCGCGCAGCGCGCGCCTGCGACGGATGCTCGCCAGCAGCGAGCTCGAATTCCTGATGGAAGCGCACAACGGCCTGTCCGCGCGGATCGTCCGCGAGGCCGGCTTCAAGGGGATCTGGGCGTCGGGCCTCGCGATCTCCGCGCAGTTCGGCGTGCGCGACAACAACGAGGCGAGCTGGACGCAGGTGGTGGACGTGCTCGAATTCATGGCCGATGCGAGCGACCTGCCGATCCTGCTCGACGGCGACACGGGATACGGCAACTTCAACAACGTGCGCCGTCTCGTGAAAAAGCTCGAGCAGCGCGGCATCGCCGGCGTGTGCATCGAGGACAAGCAGTTCCCGAAGACCAACAGTTTCATCGACGGGGAACGCCAGCCGCTCGCCGAGATCGACGAGTTCTGCGGCAAGATCAAGGCCGGCAAGGATTCGCAGAGCGATCCGGACTTCTCGATCGTCGCGCGCGTCGAGGCGCTGATCGCCGGCTGGGGCATGGACGAGGCGCTGCGCCGCGCCAACGCGTATGCCGAGGCAGGCGCGGATGCGATCCTGATCCACAGCAAGCTGTCGCGTCCGGACGAAATCCTCCAGTTCGCGCGTGAATGGAGCGGCAAGGCGCCGCTCGTGATCGTGCCGACCAAGTACTACAGCACGCCGACCGACGCGTTCCGCCAGGCGGGCATCAGCACCGTGATCTGGGCGAACCACCTGATCCGCGCGGCGGCCTCGTCGATGCAGGCGGTCGCACGCGAAATTCACGACAGCGAGACGCTCGTCAATGTCGAGGATCGCGTCGCGAGCGTCAACGAAATCTTCCGTCTGCAGGACGCCGACGAGTATTCGGCGGCCGAGCGCATTTACCTGTCGTCGTCGTCGCGCGCGTCGAACGCCGCGATCGTGCTCGCCGCGAGCCGCGGCAAGGGTCTGGAGGCCGTCACCGAAGACAAGCCCAAGGTCATGCTGCCGGTCGCCGGCAAACCGCTCCTGCGCTGGCTCGTCGACGGCTTCAAGAAGCAGGGCGTCAACGACATCACCGTGGTCGGCGGCTATCGCGCCGATGCGATCGACACGTCCGGCATCAAGCTCGTCGTCAACGAGCGCCACGCGCAGACGGGCGAACTCGCATCGCTCGCGTGCGCCGCACAGCGCCTGACGGGCGACACCGTGATCTCGTACGGCGACCTGCTGTTCCGCAGCTACATCCTGCGCGACCTCGCGGAAAGCGAAGCGGAGTTCAGCGTCGTCGTCGATTCGTCGCAGACGCAGCCGTCGAACCAGAGCGTGCGCGACTTCGCGTTCTGTTCGGCCGCCGACGATCGCGGCCTGTTCGGCCAGAAAACCTACCTGCAACGCGTGTCGAGCGACGCGTCGAACGGCCAGCCGAACGGCCGCTGGATCGGCCTGCTGAACGTGCGTGGCGCCGGCGTCGCCCGCCTGAACGCGATGCTCGCGACGCTGCAGGCACGCCCCGATTTCGATTCGCTCGACATGCCCGCGCTGCTCAATGCGCTGATCGAGGCCGGCGAGAAGATCGAAGTGCAGTACGTGCACGGCCACTGGCGCGGCGTCAACGACCTCGAGGACTTCCGCCGCGCAGGCGACTTCGCGCATGGCCAGACGCCGTTCGCGGAGCAGAATGGCGGAAACGGGAGCGCGCGATGATCGAAGCGGCCCAGTTCGTCGAGGCCGCCCGCGCACGGGGCTTCGACTGGTATGCGGGCGTGCCCTGTTCGTACCTGACGCCGTTCATCAACTACGTGCTGCAGGATCCGACGCTGCATTACCTGTCGGCCGCGAACGAAGGCGACGCGGTGGCGCTGATCGCGGGCGCGACGCTCGGCGGCAAGCGCGGCATCTCGATGATGCAGAACTCGGGCCTCGGCAATGCGGTGAGCCCGCTCACGTCGCTGACGTGGACGTTCCGCCTCCCGCAGCTGCTGATCGTCACGTGGCGCGGCCAGCCGGGCGTGCCCGACGAGCCGCAGCATGCGCTGATGGGCCCGATCACGCCCGCGATGCTCGACACGATGGAGATTCCCTGGGAGACCTTCCCGACCGACCCCGGGCAGATCGGCCCGGCGCTCGACCGCGCGGTCGCGCACATGGACGCGACCGGCCGCCCGTATGCGCTCGTGATGCAGAAAGGCAGCGTCGCCCCCTATGCGCTGGACGCGAATCCGGCGACGATGCCGCGCCCGCACATCGCCGCGCAGTCGACGACACGCGCCGCGTCGAGCGACGCGTGGCCGACGCGGCATGACGCGCTGGCGCGCGTGATCGCGCATACGCCGGTCGACTCGACGGTCGTGCTCGCATCGACCGGCTTCTGCGGCCGCGAACTGTACGCGCTCGACGACCGCCCGAACCAGCTGTACATGGTCGGCTCGATGGGCTGCGTGACGCCGCTCGCGCTCGGTCTCGCGCTCGCACGGCCCGACCTGAACGTCGTCGCGATCGACGGCGACGGCGCGGCGCTGATGCGCATGGGCGCGTTCGCGACGCTCGGCACCTATGGTCCCGCCAACCTCACGCACGTGCTGCTCGACAACGGCGCGCACGAATCGACGGGCGGTCAGGCGACCGTGTCGCAACACGTATCGTTCGCC